>JBGPBV010000066.1:0-34746 GCA_041481445.1 Vicinamibacteria bacterium | reverse complement strand
TCACCTTCGCCGCCTGCATGGTCGACCGGCCGCTGGCGGCGGCCCGGGGATGGGCGCCGGGGACGCTCGTCCTCTGGACGATGGCGGTGATCGCGGTGGGCAGCTTCACGACCGCCGCCCATCGCACGTTCTGGATCGCCGCGAAATTACGGAAGGCACCCGCTGAGACCAAGTGAGCTCTCCGCCGCCGCGGTGGAGGCGGCGGAGGGCGACGGGGGGTTTCAGGGGGGGAGCCGTAGCCCATCGTGGTGAGGCGAAGCGTTCCCCCCCTGAGATCAACGACAGCTCGCGCGCCGGCAGGCCGTGAGCTGGGCCAGGCGGGCCGACAGGCCCTTGAGGAGCGCGGGGTCCGCGCGGCGGTGCAGGCTCTCCATCTGGTACGGGTCCACGCGCATGTCGTAGAGCTCGCGCTCGTTCGACTCCAGCTCGGTGTAGGCGTATTGCGGGGTGCGCAGGCTGGCGCTCAGGCCCCCGGCATAGGAGATCGACTCCGCCATCGCGTCCGGCCGCCAGTCCGTCACCGACTCGCCCCGCAGCAGCCGCACCAGCGACCGGCCGTCCACGGAGTCCGGGACGGGGATCCCGGCCAGCTCGGCCAGGGTGGGAGCGACGTCGACGTTGAGGACGAAGTGGTCCTCGTCGTGGGTGGCGGCGGAGATGCCCGGGCCCATCGCGATCAGGGGCACGCGGATCGCTTCCTCGTACTGGACGTTCTTCTGGGTGACCAGCCGATGCTCGCCGAGCATCAGGCCGTTGTCGGACATGAAGAAGACGTAGGTCTCGTCGAGGATCCCGTTGGCGGCGAGCACGGTCAGGATGTCCGAGAGCATGTCCTCGACCGAGAGCATCGTGCGCAGGCGCGAGGTCTCCGTGCGGTCCAGCTTCTTGACGTCGGTCGGGGTGATGAGGTCGGCGTTGCGGACGAAGGCGGGCTTGTCGCCGACGTCGAATTCGTTGAACGACGGCACGCGCGGCGCGACCGTGCCGCCCATCATCGTCGAATGCCGAGGGGCCGGGATGGCGGGCAGGTGGGGGGCGTCGGGGGCCAGGTACAGGAAGAACGGGACCTTGTCCGCGGCCGCCCGCTCGATGAAGGTCAGGGCGCGTTTGGACAGCACGTCCGTCTCGTACTCGTCCTCCTTGACGCCAAACGCGTTCACGGTGCCGTTCTCGTTGAGCCAGTAGTTGATGTAGCGGTCGGCGGTGAAGTCGCTGAGCTGGGCGTGCCATTCGTCCCAGCCGCGGGGCACGTAGTCGGGCGGGGCGGAGGTCGGGTAGCCGTTGAGGTACTTCCCGACCAGGGCCGTGCGGTAGCCGGCGGCATGGAGCCAGGTGGCGATCGTGGAGGCCTCCTGGCCGCGGCGGAAGGCGCCGAAGCCGCCGTCGGGCCCGGTGTTGTCGAGCACCCGGTGGTTGTGCGGGTACTGGCCGGTCAGGATCGAGGCCCGCGACGGCGCGCAGAGCGACTGCGTGACGTAGGCGCGCTCGAAGGTGAGCCCGTGCTGGGAGATCAGCGCGGGCAGGCGGGGCATCATGGCCGTGGTCCGCACGTCGAGGTCGTCGGCGAGGAGGAAGACGATGTTGGGCCGGCGGACGGGCGCCGCCGGCGCGGCGGGGGCGGCCGGAGCCGCGGGCGAGCCACCGCCGCAAGACGTAGTGCCGGCGGCGATTGCGACCAGGATACCGAGGAGACGGAGAGAACGACTCCACCACTGCGTCCGCTCGAGGAGCATGCATCCCTTCCACTGCTCCCGGCGGCCCGAGCGCCGCCGGACCAGCACTCTCCCGTCCATTGGGCGTGGTCCGCCTCACGACGGGGCGCACACGACCCTCGCCTCGCCGCCGGAACGAGCTGAACCGGGGAGGGACCCTGTACAGACGGCTGAACGGGAGGCGGGGAGTCTTGGCCAGGCCACCCCCCGCTGTCAAATCGCGGGGATCGGGCCATCGGGCGCGGCCTGGTCAGCGCGTGGCGAGGATCGCCAGCACCTCGCCGAGCCGCTGTCGGGCCCGCTCGGTGATCGCCTGCGCTTCCGCGGCCGCGGAGGTGCGGAAGCCCTCGTCGGCGATCTCCGGGAGGTTGATCGCGACGTTGCGGGCGGCGCCCCAGAGCCCCGTCTCGAGCGCCCGCGCGCCGACCTCCAGGTCCGACCGGGAGGCGGCATTGCCGTGCCGCGCCATCTCCACCATCGCGTCCCAGCATCCGTCGCCCGTGCGCAGCACGGTCAGGGGGACCTCGACCGCCGTCTTCAGGGTGGCCTGCATCGCCGCGCTCCGCGCCGCCGCCCGCTCGGGCGTGTCCTGGGGCAGGGCCATGGCCGCCATGTAGCCCGCGAACGCGCGCGTATCGGCGTCCACGAGAGGGACGAGGGCCTCCATCGCCCCGTGCAGCGGGGGGATCAGGCGCCGCATGATGGCGTCCTTGTCCTCGAACTTGCGCTTGCCGTACGTCATCCATCCCACCATCGTGCCCAGGGCGGCGCCGAGGGCGGCCACGAGCGCGGACACCGAGCCCCCGCCCGGCGCGGGGGTCCGGGCGCCGACCTTGGCCACGAAGCCGCTCACGGTCGAAGAGGCCAGCGGCGCGTCCGCCTCGTCCCTGACCAGGTACTCGATGACCCGCTTCTCCGGCTGGAAGGGCGCGACGGTGCCCAGGCCCAGCCGGTCCACGGCCAGGCGGATCTTCTGCCTCTCGTCGAGGATGAAGAGCTCCTCCGCCCGGATGTAGTGCTCGGCCGCCATCAGCAGCGCCTGGAGGGGGACGAGGCCCACGATCTCGGAGCCGGCCACGGCGAGCTTCCGCGCGCGGGCCTCCTTGACGACCTCCTCGAAGGCCACGTGGGGCGGCGTGGCCGTGTAGTCGTCGAGGTTCATCGAGACCTGGGCCATCTGGTACTCCTCGACCCACCAGCCGACGGCCTTGACCGCGCGCAGGCGGCCCGGCTGGTGCGCGCCGCGGCCCTGGTCGCGCAGGTCGAGGGCGATGCGATGGGCCTGCTCCTTGGTGGCCAGGAGGTTCACGTTGTAGGCGATGAGGAAGCTCCGGGCCCCGGTCACGGTCGCTCCCCACGTGGGCACGAGCTGGGCGGGCCCGAAGTCGGGCTGCCACTCCGGGCGGACGATCTTGGCGGCGAGGCCCTCGTACTCGCCAGCGCGGATCTGGCGCAGGGTCCGCCGGTGCTCCTCCCGGGCCGCCGCCTCGTAGAGGTACACGGGCACGGCCAGCTCCTCCGCCGCCCGGCGCCCGAACTCCTGCGCGCAGGCCACGCAGTCCTCCATGGTCACGCCGGACACGGGGACGAACGGGCACACGTCGAGGGCCCCCAGGCGCGCGTGCTCGCCCCGGTGCGTCCGCATGTCGATGCGCGCGCGGGCCACGCGGGCGGCGGAAAGCGCGCCCTCCACCACCGCCGCCGGATCGCCCACGAACGTGTAGACCGTGCGGTTCGTGGACCGTCCGGGATCCACGTCGAGGAGGGTGCAGCCGGGCGTGCGCCGGACCGCCTCCGCGATCGCGTCGATCGTCTGGCGGTCGCGGCCCTCCGAGAAGTTGGGAACGCACTCGACGAGCCTCTTCATGGTGCCGCCAGAAGGCTAAGCGGGGGGTGACGGGTGGTCAAGGCGCCCCCGGTTGCCAACCCGCGGCGGGGCGACGTAGGATCGAGGGGTTCACGGTCCGCAATGACATTCCACGCTGTGAAACCCGGGCGGCCCTACCCGGGGACGCGCGCGGCAAGGTCCTGCTGGCCGCGCTGGGGCCGGCCGATCTGAGCGGAACCCCCTACGTGAACACGCGGCCGGAGATGCCCCCCGGCGTGACCACGCTCCCCGCGCGCTTCTATACCGACCCCGATCACTTCCGGCTCGAGATGGAGCGGATCCACTTCGACATGTGGCTGTGCGCGGGGCGGACCGAGCAGCTGGCCGCGCCCGGACGGTACTTCCTGCGGCAAGTCGGCAACGCGAGCGTCGTGGTCCTCGCCGGTGAGAGGGGAGAGGTCTCGGCCTTCTACAACGTGTGCCGTCACCGCGGCACGCGGCTGTGCAATTCCGAGGAAGGGCAGCTTCCCGGCCGCATCCAGTGTCCGTATCACGCCTGGACCTACGGCCTCGACGGCCGGCTGCGGAGCGCCCCCCACATGGAAAAGGTCGCGGGGTTCTCGGAGGCGGACTACCCGCTGCAGGCGGTGGCCACCGCGGTCTGGGACGGGCACGTCTTCATCAACCTGTCCGAGCGGCCGGGGCCGTTCACGGAGCACCTGGCCGGACTCCCCGCGAAGTTCGCCCCCTGGGGCATGGCGGACCTGCGCCGGGTCGAGCGGCGGCGGCACGAGCTCCGGGCGAACTGGAAGCTCGTCATCCAGAACTACTCGGAGTGCCTGCACTGCCCGATCGTGCACCCGCTGCTGCAGCGGCAGTCGCACTACATGAGCGGGGACAACGAGCCGCCGCAGCCGACCTACCTCGGCGGACGGATGGACCTTCGCGAAGGCATCCAGACGCTCTCGATGGACGGACAAACCACCCACGCCTGCCTGCCCGGGCTGGGGCCGGCCGAACAGCGCCACGTCTACTACTACGCCATCCTGCCGAACCTGCTGCTCAACCTGCACCCCGATTACATGCTGACCTACACCATCTGGCCGCGGGGAGTGGACCGCACCGACGTCCTCTGCGAATGGCACTTCCATCCCACCGAGATCGCGCGCCCCGATTTCGACGCGAAGAGCGCGATCGAGTTCTGGGACCTGACCAACCGCCAGGACTGGGAGCTCTCGGAGCTGGCCCAGGAGGGGATCTCCTCGCGAGGCTACCGGCCCGGGCCCTACTCGAACCGCGAGGAGCTGCTGCGGGGGCTGGACCGCTTCGTCCTGGAGCGGACGGGGGCGGCGGGCCCCGGCTCCGCCCGCCCGCCTGCATAGGCTACGATAGGGCGCTTCGAGAGTCCCCGGGCATGGCCCTCCTCGATCGTCTCCGCCGCCGCCCCCGCTGGGAAGACCCGGACCCGAAGGTCCGTGCGGAAGGGGTCCGCGAGATCCCGGCCGAGGAGCAGGAGCGGCTGGCCCAGATCGCGCGCGAGGACCCCGACCCCCTGGTGCGGCGCGCCGCCCTGCGCCGTCTTTCCGGGGCCGAGGTGCTGGCCACGATCGCCTCCGGGGACGCCGACCCGGTCGTGCGCGAGAAGGCCGCCTCGGCGCTGGCCGCGCTCGCCCTGGGGGCGGACGAGGCGGCGGCCATCGCGGCCACGGCCGCCCTGACGGACGGGCGGCACCTGACGTCGATCGCGCTGGGGGCGGCGCAGGCCAGCGTGCGGGCGTCCGCGGTCGGGCGGCTGCGCGATCCGCACGCCCTGGCGCGCGTGGCCCGGACCTCGTCCGATCCTGCCCTGCGCCTGCAGGCGGTGGCGGGGGTGACCGAGCCCTCGGTGCTCGCGGAGATCGCGGCCCGGTGCGAGCACAAGGACGCCGCGGTGGCCGCCGCGGACCGCATCGAGGACGTCGACGCCCTGAACGGCGTGGCGGCGCGAGCGCGCCACAAGGCGGCGGCGCGGCGGGCGCGGGAGAGGCTGGCTCTCCTGGCTCCGGCGGAATCGACGTCCGCCGGCGAGGCGGGCGATGAGGTGGCGGGGCAGGACGGATCCACGGGGGTCGACGAGGAGGCCATGGCCGGCGCAGGCGAGGACACGACGACGGGTGACACGACGGACGACACGGTGGCGGGGGAGAGCGAGGCCAGCGCGGCTCCCGAGGCGAGCGCCGCGCCGGACGTGACGGCGGAGGCGGTGTTGGACGCGCCGGCCACTCCGGAGACGGGGCCGGCGGACGCGCCGGCCGCGGCGGAGACCGCGCACGACGCCCAGGCCGGCGCGCCGGAGGAGGGCGACGCGACCGCCGCTCCGGACGCCAGGACGGAAGAGGGGCCGAGCCTCGCTCCCCGCCTGCGGACCGACCGCAAGGAGCGCATCACGCAGGCCGAGGCCCTGTGCGCGCGGCTGACTGCGCTCGTGGAGACCAAGCCGTTCGTGCTCCGCGATGCCGAGGTCGCGCTGCGCGAGGCGAGGCTCCCGCACGACGACCTCGCGACGCTCCCGCCCAAGCTGGCCCGCCAGCTCCGGGAGGCCCGGGCCTCCCTCTTCGCGCGGGCGCAGGAGGCGCGCGAGGCGGAGGAGTGGAGCCGGTGGGGGAACGCCGCCGTCCAGGAGGAGCTGTGCCGCCGCATGGAGGCCCTGGCCGCGGAGACCGATCTCGAGAAGGCGGCGAAGGAGCTGCGCACGCTCGACGGACGCTGGGCCGAGGTCAAGATCGCGCCCCGCGACGAGGCCACGTCGCTCCGCCAGCGCTACCAGGCCGCGCGCGCACCGATCAAGGAGAAGCTCGACGCCCACTTCGCGGAGAAGGCGGCGCGCGAGGGCGAGAACCTCCGCCTCAAGCAGGAGCTGTGCACGAAGGCGGAGGGCCTGGCCGACTCCACGGAGTGGATCAAGGCCAGCGAGGAGCTCAAGGCCCTGCAGGCGCGGTGGAAGGAGATCGGGCCCGCGCCCCGCAAGGCCGCGGACGCGGTCTGGAAGCGGTTCCGGGCCGCCTGCGACCGGTTCTTCTCGCGCCGCCAGGAGGACCTCAAGAAGCGCAAGCACGAGTGGTCGGCCAACATGGTGAAGAAGCAGGGGCTGTGCGAGCGCGCGGAGCAGGTGGCGTCCTCCACGGACTGGGAGGGCACCGCGGCCGAGATCCGCAAGCTCCAGGCGGAGTGGAAGACGGTCGGGCCGGTGCGGCGCGACCGCTCGGAGGCGGTCTGGCAGCGCTTCCGCAAGGCCTGCGACGCGTTCTTCGACCGCTACAAGCACCGTGACGAGGTGGAGCGGCAGGCCCGCCTGGAGCAGCGCGAGGCCGCGGTGAAGGAGCTCGAGGCGCTGGTGGCGGCGGCGGGCACCGGGGAGGCCCCGCCGAGCGCGGCCGAAGAGCTCCAGAAGGCGATGACGAAGGCCCGGCAGGGGCCGCCGGTCGGGGCGAGCGACGAGGAGGCCCTGGCCGCGCGCATCTCGGCCGCCCGCGACCGCGCGGTGGCCGCCTGGCCCGAGGCCTTCCGTGGCACCGACCTCGATCCGGAGGCCGGCCGCCTGCGCCGGGAGAAGCTCCTGGCCCGTGTCGAGTCCCTGCTCGCCAAGGCGGAGCCGCCCACCTCCGCCCTCTCGGGTCAGGACCTCGCGCGACGGCTCAAGGAGGCACTGGCCACCAACACCATGGGCGGCCGTGGCGAGGCGGAGGCGCGCCGGCGGGCGGAGGTCGAGGAGGTCAAGGCCGCGCAGGCGTCGTGGCGCCGGCTGCCGCCGCTGCCCGGTGAGGCGGGGACCGCTCTCGAGCAGCGCTTCCGCTCCGCCTGCGACCGCTTCTTCCGCGACCGGCCGCCGGCCGCCCCGGCCCCGCGCGCCCGCTGAGCCGCGGCCGCCGTTCGCGCCCGGATTCCACGCCGCGAGTCCATCGCCTCGTCACCGGCCCCCGGCAGGCGGGCCGCCGCCTGGACGACGTGGCTCAGGAGTGGCTGGCCGGGATCCTGGGGGAGCCGCCCGCGCGGGCGGCGGTGCGGCGGCTGATCATGGCCGGCGCCCTGCGTCTGCGCGGCCGGCCGCTGCGCGCCCCCGGCCGCGTGCTCGAGGCGGGCACGCCCCTGGACGTCACCGTGCGTCCCGAGCTGGTACGGCGCCCGGCGGAGCCCGCGGCCCTCGAGGCCGCGCGTGTGCTCTACGAGGACGACGTCCTCATCGCCGTCGACAAGCCGCCGCGGCTGCCCACCGTGGCCACGGCGGATCCCCGGCGGCCGCACCTCGTGGGGCTCGTCGAGCGCCTGCTCGCCTCGCGCCGCGGTCACGGTCGCTCCCGGGCTGCGCTCGGCGTCCACCAGCGCCTCGACCGTGACACGTCGGGGGTCGTGCTCTTCGTGAAGGACCCCGCCGCCAATGCCGCGGTGGCCGCGCAGTTCCAGGGCCGCACGGTGGAGAAGACCTACCTCGCGCTCACGGGGCGGCCGGCGCGGCTCCCGCCCGCCGCCTGGCGCGTGGACGACAAGGCGGCCCTGACCGACTTCGCGCTCCTGGAGGCCGGGCCGGGCGGCCTGCTCGTCCAGGCACGTCCGCGGACGGGCCGCAAGCACCAGATCCGCATCCATCTGGCGGGCGCGGGCCTGCCCATCCTGGGGGACGGCGACTACGGCGGGGACGCGCGGGCGGCACCGCGCGTCATGCTCCACGCGGCCCGCCTCGATCTGCGGCACCCGGTCACCGGGAGCCCGCTCTCCGTGGCGAGCCCGCTCCCGCGCGATTTCGAGGACGCCCTCGAGAGGATCCGCCGGCGGCGCGCGGACGCACCAGGCGGAAGACGCGGGCGCTGACGAGCGCGGCCAGCAGGTCCAGCAGGCCCGCCCGGCGCAAGAGCGGGACGAGGGCCTGTCCGCGGACGCGGCGGCGCCTCGTGAGGACGGGGGCGGCCGCGGCCAGGGGCGCGGGCAGGGGCCAGGCCCGGCCGTCCGCGAAGAGCACCGCGCCTCGTCCCCGGCGGACGAAGGCGACCCGAGCGCCCAGACGTCGCTCCAGCCAGGCGCCCGTGCGGAGGGCGCGGCCCAGGACGACGGCCTCCACCCGGCGCGGCCGCTTCGGGCCGTCCGCGCGGGCCTCGGTGAGGTGCTCGCCGGCGAAGCGGACGAACTCGTCCGTCCTCACCGTCGCCCCGCGCACCACGATCGCACGCAGGCGGGCCAGGGCGGCGGGGGAGATCTCGCCGGGCTCACGGGCGGCCGCGAGGTCGGGATCGCGATAGAGCCGCTGTCGGTCGGCGGCGCCGACCAGGCGATGGAGGAACGCGGCGACGAGGTCGGCCTCGGCGGGGGCGCGGAACCCGATCGAGTAGGTGAGGCACTCCTCGAGGGCGATGCCGTGATGGGCCACGCCCGGTGGAAGGTAGAGCATGTCGCCGGGGCCGAGCACCCACTCGTCCTCCGCCCGGAATCGCCGCAGGATCCGCAGGTCCAGGCCCGTCCGGCAGGCCTCCTCGAAGCGCCGCGCGATCCGCCACCGGCGGCGGCCGCGCCCCTGCAGGAGGAACACGTCGTAGCTGTCCACGTGGGGCCCGACCGATCCCTGGGGTGCGGCCAGGCTGATCATGACGTCGTCCACGCGCCAGCGGGGAAGGAAGTCGAAGCGCTCGACGATGTCGGCCACCGCGGGCACGTGCGCGTCCACGCCCTGCACGAGCACCGTCCAGTGCGACGGCGCCAGCCGGCGGCGCAGCGCGCGGGGCAGCGGCCCCGGCACCACCTGCCACGGCCGACGGCCGCCGCGGCCCAGGACCAGCCGCGACTCGACGCCGGGGCGGGCGGCCAGGTCGAGCAGGCCCGCGGGCGTGATCGGATCGCGGAAGCCGGGGATGGCGCCGCGCACGAGCAGGGGGCGCTTCTGCCAGTGACGCCGGAGGAACGCGCCGGGGCTCAGGCCGCCGAGGAGAGGGAGGGGCATGGCCGTGTGCCGGCCGCGGATGATAGCGCGGCCAGGGATCCTTGGTAACCTGTCCTGGATGCGGATCGCCGTCGTGGGGGCGGGAGGCGTGGGCGGCTACTTCGGCGGCCGGCTCGCCCAGGCCGGTCACCGCGTGGCCTTCGTCGCCCGCGGGGCGCACCTCGAGGCCCTCCGGCGCGACGGTCTCGCGGTGGAGAGCGTGGCCGGAGATTTCGTCGTGCGTCCGGTGGAGGCGGCGGCGGATCCCCGCGACGTCGGGCCGGTGGAGGCCGTCCTGGTCGGCGTGAAGGCCTGGCAGGTGCGCGAGGCGGCGTCCGCGCTTGCGCCCCTGCTCGGCCCGGACACCTTCGTGGTCCCGTTGCAGAACGGTGTCGAGGCGGCCGACGAGCTGGCCCAGGTGGTCGGGGCGCCGCGCGTGCTCGGCGGCCTCTGCCGCATCATGAGCTACGTGGCCGGACCCGGTCGCATCCGGCACGCGGGCATCCCGCCCCATATCGAGTTCGCCGAGTGGGACGGACGGGCCAGCGCGCGCGTGGCCGCGCTGCGGGAGGCGTTCGCGTCGGCCCAGGGCGTGGCGGCGGTGGTGCCGGCGGACGTCTCCGTCGCGCTCTGGGAGAAGTTCCTCTTCATCGCGCCCGTGAGCGCGGTCGGGGCCGTCACGCGGCGGCCCGTGGGCGCGTTCCGCTCCGTGCCCCCCACTGCCGCCCTGCTCGCGGACGCGATGCAGGAGGTCTTCACGCTCGCCCGCGCGCGGGGCGTGGCCCTGCCCGACGACGCGGTGACGCGGACCCTCGCCATCGTCGACGCCATGCCGCCGGAGGCGACGGCCTCGATGCAGCGCGACATCCTGGAGGGCCGGCCCTCCGAGCTGGAGTACCAGATCGGCGCCGTCGTCCGCCTGGCCGCACCCGCGGGCGTTCCCGTGCCCGCGAGCGCGTTCCTCTACGCGAGCCTGCTCCCTTCGGAGAACCACGCCCGCGGAGCCGCCCCGGCCGTATCGTCCGTCTGAGGGCCGCCTCTACCGCGCGGCGACCACTCCGACGGGGCAGGACACGCCGGTGCCCCCGTGGCCGCAGTAGCCGCCCGGGTTCTTGGCCAGGTACTGCTGGTGGTAGTCCTCGGCGAAGTAGAACTCGGGAGCGGGCGCGATCTCGGTCGTGATCGGCCCGTAGCCGGCGCCGGTCAGCACCTTCTGGTACGACTCGCGCGAGGCCTCGGCCGCGCGCCGCTGCTCGTCGCCGTGGACGTAGATCGCCGAGCGGTACTGCGTCCCCACGTCGTTCCCCTGGCGCATGCCCTGCGTGGGGTCGTGCCCTTCCCAGAACACGCGCAGCAGATCCTCGTAGCGCACGCGGGCGGGATCGAAGACGACGCGCACGACCTCGGCGTGGCCGGTGCGGCCCGAGCACACCTCGCGGTAGGTCGGATTGGGCGTGAGCCCTCCCGCGTAGCCCACCGCGGTGCTCACGACGCCGGGCCTCGTCCAGAAGAGGCGCTCGGCGCCCCAGAAGCAGCCCATCCCGAACACCGCCTCCTCCAGGCCGGGCCCGCGGCCCTCGAGGGGAGCGCCGTTGACGTAGTGCCGTGCCGGGATCGGCATGCGGTCGGACCGGCCGGGCAGGGCCTCCTCCGGCCTTGGCAGCGCGCTGGGCTTCTGGAACATGTCGCGATCCTCCCTCCCCAATGCTAGCCCGGGAAGGAGAGGCCTCCTGCATGCGATATCGTTGCTGGGGGACCGGCTGTTCCGGCCCGAGGAGCGCGCGAGCGATGTTGAAGAGATTTCACACCCTGATGGTGGCCGCGATCGTGATGACCACGGCCGGCCCACGCGCGGCCGGCGGCGCTCCGACCGGCCCGCCCCCGCCCGGCCTGGCCAGGGCGACGTTCGCCGGCGGCTGCTTCTGGTGCATGGAGGGGCCGTTCGACCGCGTGGCGGGCGTGGTCTCCACGACCTCCGGCTACACGGGGGGCAGCGTCAAGGACCCGAGCTACGAGGAGGTCTCCTCCGGGAGCACCGGGCACGCGGAGTCGGTGGAAGTCGTCTACGACCCCGCGAAGGTCTCGTACGCGCAGCTCCTCGACGTCTTCTGGCACAACGTCGATCCCACGGACGGGGGGGGCCAGTTCTGCGACCGCGGGAACCAGTACCGCACCGCGATCTTCTACCACGACGACCAGCAACGACAGCAGGCCGAGCAGTCCCGGAAGGACATCGAGGCCGCGGGTACCCTCAAGAACAAGAAGATCGTGACGCAGATCGTGCCCGCCGGCGCCTTCTACGCCGCGGAGGACTACCACCAGGACTACTACCTGAAGAACTCCTTCCGCTACAAGTTCTACCGGCTCAACTGCGGGCGTGACCAGCGGCTCAAGGACCTCTGGGGCGCCGCTCCCGCCCACTGAGCCCTCGGGATCACGACGGCGGAGAGAAGCCTCGCCTCGCCTTCTCCACCCTCACGCGCACCGCGCAGCCCTCGAGGTGGTCGTTCACCAGCCCCATCGCCTGCATGAAGGCGTAAATGGTCGTCGGGCCCACGAACGTCCAGCCGCGGGACCGGAGGTCGCGGCTGAGCGCGGTCGAGGCGGGCGTAATCGCCATCTTCCGGAGGGCGGCCTGGGTCATGCGGCGCGGCCGATGGGCCGTCTCCGGCGCCCAGCGCCAGAAGTACGCGGCCAGGGACCCGAACTCGTCGCGGAGGTCGAGGGCCCGGCGCGCGTTGTTGATGGTGGACTCGATCTTCCCGCGATGGCGCACGATGCCGGCATCCCCGAGGAGCCGGGTGACCGCGCGGCCGTCGAAGCGGGCCACGCGCTCGGGATCGAACCCGGCGAAGGCCTTCCGGAAGCTCTCGCGCTTGCGCAGGATGGTCAGCCAGCTCAGGCCGGCCTGGAACCCCTCGAGGCACACTTTCTCGAACAGGCGCCGGTCGTCGTCGACGGGGAACCCCCACTCGGTGTCGTGATAGGCGAGGTAGAGCGGGTCCGAGCCCGGCCACCAGCAGCGGCTCGTCCCGTCGCCGCCGCGGAGGAGGCCCCGGACGCTCATCGCCGCGCGGGCCTTCCGCCCGTCCGCGCCACCTCCTCGAGATAGCGAGCGAAGGCGGCCATCCCCCCCGCGGCCTGGCCCCAGTCGAAGTTCTCGTTCGGCGCGTGGTAGCCGTGCTCGGGGAGCGAGAGGTTGAGGAACGCGATGGGAGCGCGCAGGATCCGTCCCATGCTCACCACCGCCCCGATCGTGCCCCCGTCGCGCACGAAGGCGGGCGTGCGCCCGAACGCGAAGGCCATGGCCTCGCGCACCGCATCCGCCACCGGGCCGCGGCTGGACCCTTCGTAGGGGAGCGCGCCCCCCTCGACGTGCACGACGACGTCGGAGTTGTGCGCGCGCACGAAGGCCGTGATCCGGCGCGCGATGCGGTCGGGATCCTGGCGCGGCACCAGCCGGCAGGAGACCTTCACCTCGGCGTGGCCGGGCACGGTGGCCTTGATCCCGGGCCCGGTGTAGCCGCCGACGAGGCCGTGGACCTCGAAGGTGGGGCGGGCCCAGATCCTCTCCAGCACCTCCACGGAGTCCGTGGCGCGCAGGCGGAAGAGGTGGTTGTCGCGCTTGTAGGCCGCGAGCGAAAAGCCGCAGTGGCGGAAGTCCTCGCGCTCGCCGGCGGTCAGGGGTATCACCTCGTCGTAGAACCCGGGCACCTTGACGCGGCCGGTGCGCGCGTCGTGCATCGCGGAGACGAGCGCCATCAGCTCCGCGAGCGGGTTGCGGGCGGCCCCGCCCACGTCGCCCGAATGCGCCTCGCCCTCCGCGGTGTCGAGCACGAGGCGGAAGCCGATGAAGCCGCGCAGGCCCGCGATGGACGTGGGCCGGCGCCGGTCGAGCCAGGCGGCGTCGGAGACGACCACGGAGTGGGGCCGGCCGCCGCGGGCGAGGAGGCGCAGCACCGGCTCCAGGGAGGGCGACCCGATCTCCTCCTCCATCTCCCACAGGAGGCGGACGCGGACGGGCACGCCGGCCGCGCGCGCGGCGCGGACGCCGAACAGCGCGGCCAGGGCCGGACCCTTGTCGTCGGTGGTGCCGCGCCCGAAGTAGCGCTCGCCGCGCTGCACCAGGCGGAAGGGCTCCGTGCGCCAGCCCTCCGCCTCCTGCTCGGCGGGCTGGACGTCGAGGTGGTTGTAGAGGACGACGTCGGCGGCGCCGTGCGGGGCCGTGAACTCGCCGAGGACGAGCGGATGGCCGGCGGTGCGGACGACGCGGGCCCGCCCGCCCGCCTTCCTCACGATGCGGGCGGCGGCTTCCGCGCCACGGCGCATGTCCGCGCGGTGCCCGGGGTCGGAGGACACGGTGGGGATCTCGACGAGAAGGCGCAGCGCGCGCTCGTACTCCGAGCGAGCTCGTCCAGCGAATTGATCGAGTGCGTCTCGACGCAAGGATGAGGGCATGTCCCATTATCCGTGGTGGGCCGGCGCCGCGCGCGGGAGCGGGACGGGCGCCCGTGGCTTGCCGTACACTGCGCGGGCGGCGCCGCGCCGCGCCGCCGGCAAGGGAGGTCGGGATGAGGCATCACACGCGCAGGGACTTCCTGCGGCTGGGCTCGATGGGCAGCGCCCTCGTCCTCTCCGGCGCCCCCGCGCGGGCCTGGGTGCGGAAGGCTCCTCCGGCGCGCCCGGCCGCGGGCGGGGTCTCCGCGTTCGAGTTCGAGGAAGCCAGCCTCGACGACCTGCAGCGGCGGATGGCGGCCGGATCGCTCACGTCGCGACGCCTGACCGCGGCCTACCTCGCGCGCATCGCCGCCCTCGACCGGCAGGGCCCGGCCCTGCATCACGTCATCGAAACCAACCCGGACGCCCTCTCGATCGCGGAGGCCCTCGACGCCGAGCGCAAGGCCAAGGGCTCGCGCGGGCCCCTGCACGGCATCCCGATCCTGCTCAAGGACAACGTGGACACGAAGGACCGGACGACCACGACGGCGGGCTCGCTCGCGCTGGCCGGCTCCATCCCGCCGCGCGACTCCACGGTCGCCCGCAAGCTGCGCGAGGCGGGAGCCGTCCTGCTCGGCAAGGCGAACCTGAGCGAGTGGGCGAACATCCGCTCGCCGCATTCCAGCAGCGGCTGGAGCGCGCGCGGCGGCCAGGCCCGGAACCCCTACGTGCTGGATCGCAACCCCTGCGGGTCCAGCTCGGGATCGGCGGCGGCGGTGGCCGCCAACCTGTGCGCGCTGGCCATCGGCACGGAGACGGACGGCTCGATCGTCTGCCCCTCGTCCGCCAGCGGCATCGTCGGGCTCAAGCCGACCCTGGGGCTGATCAGCCGCGCGGGCATCATCCCGATCGCGCACAGCCAGGACACGGCGGGGCCGATGGCGCGCACCGTGCGCGACGCCGCCCTGCTCCTCAATGCCCTGGTGGGCGCGGACGAGCGGGACGGCGCCACCGCGGAGAGCGCGGGGCACGTGGCCGCCGACTACGCGAGCACCCTCGACGCGGACGGCCTGCGCGGGGCCCGCATCGGCGTGGTCCGGAAGTTCTTCGGCTTCAGCGCGCGCGTCGATCGCCTGATGGAGGACGCCCTGGCGGAGATGGTCCGTCGCGGGGCGGTGCTGGTGGACCCCGCGGACATCCCGCACATCGGGGAGTACGACGACAGCGAGCTGGAGGTGCTGCTGTACGAGCTGAAGGCGGACCTGGGCGCGTACCTCCAGGCCCTGGGCCCGGGCGCTCCCGTCAAGTCGCTGGCGGACGTGATCGCCTTCAACGAGGCCCACCGCGCGGAGGAGATGCCGTTCTTCGGCCAGGAGCTGTTCGTCCGTGCGGAGGCCAAGGGCCCGCTCAGCGATCAGGCCTATCGCGACGCGCTCGAGAAGAACCGGCGCCTCGCGCGCGCGGAGGGCATCGACGCCGTGATGGACCAGCACCGCCTGGACGCCCTGGTGGCGCCCACGGGCGGGCCCGCGTGGACGACCGACCTCGTCAACGGCGATCACTTCTCCGGCGGCAGCTCGACGCCGGCGGCGGTGGCGGGCTATCCCAACATCGACCTGCCCGCGGGCGAGGTGTACGGCCTGCCCGTCGGGATCTCGTTCATGGGCCGGGCCTGGAGCGAGCCGCTCCTGCTGAGGCTGGCCTACGCGTTCGAGCAGGCCACGCGCTTCCGGAAGCCGCCGCGCTTCCTGCCGACGGCGGAGCTGACCCCGCAGGCCTGACCGCCGGCCGCGGATCCAAGTCGACATGAGGATCCACGGACGGGAAGAGTAGCCGCGTTTCCAGGCTCGAAACGGACAGACGGCGGCCGCTCCCCGGCGTAGTATCGGGGGGTGGACATGGTCACGCTCTCCCGCACGCGCCTGACGACGCCGATTGGCCCCCTGGTCGCCTTCGCCCACGAGGGCGCCCTCTGCGCACTGTCCTTCGTGGAAGGACGCTACGATCCCCTGGCCGCCCTGCACGCGCGCTTCGGGCCGGTGAAGACGCGCGACGAGGACCCGCTGGACGTGAGAGGGACGTTCGCCGAGTACTTCCGCGGGCGGCTCGACGCCCTCGACGCCCTGCCCGTCGATCCCGGCGGGACTCCGTTCCAGGGCCGCGTGTGGGCGGTCCTGCGGACGATCCCGGCCGGCCGCACGCTCTCGTACCGGGACGTGGCCGGGCGCGTGGGGGCGGCCAGCGCGGTGCGGGCGGTAGGAGCGGCCAACGGGCAGAACCCGATCGCGATCGTGGTGCCCTGCCATCGCGTCATCGGGGCGGACGGCCGCCTCGTGGGCTACGGCGGCGGGCTCCAGCGGAAGGAATGGCTGCTCGCGCACGAGCGCGCGCCCTTCCGCGCCGCGCGCGCCACCCAGCAGGTCCGGCTCTTCGAGTAACCGGGCCGCGTCCGGCCGCGCGATACTGGAAGGGATGGCGGACAGGATCGGCCCGATCGGAATCTTCGACTCCGGCGTGGGCGGCCTCAGCGTGGCCCGCGAGATCCGGAGCGCGCTTCCGAGCGAGGACCTCCTCTACGTCGCCGACACCGCCTACTGTCCGTACGGCGACCGGCCGCTCGACGAGGTCCGCGCCCGTGCCCTGGCCGTGGGCCGGCACCTCCAGGACGCCGGCGCCCGGCTGGTCGTGGTCGCCTGCAACACGGCCTCGGGAGCCGCGCTCGAGGACCTGCGAAAGGCGCTGACGGTGCCGGTGGTCGGCCTCGAGCCCGCGGTCAAGACGGCGGTGGCGAAGACGCGGGTCGGGCGCGTGGGCGTGATGGCCACGTCGGGCACGCTGCGGTCCGAGCGTTTCGCGCGGCTGGTGCGGGCGCACGCGGACGGCGTGCAGGTCGTCCCCCAGGCCTGCCCGGGCCTGGCCGACTTGATCGAGGACGGCCACCTGGACGGAGACGTGCTGGGCGGACGGCTCCAGGAGCTGACGCGGCCGCTGCGCGAGGCCGGCGTGGACATGGTGGTGCTGGGCTGCACGCACTACGCGTTCGTGGCTCGCGCTCTCCAGGGCGTCTTCGGCCCCGGGGTGACGCTCGTGGACAGCGCGCCCGCCATCGCGCGCCGTACCGCGCACCTGCTCGAGGAGGCGGGGTCACGACGCGACGGCGGCCAGGGCCGGCTCCAGGTGCTCACGACCGGGGATCCGGACAAGGTCGGGCCCGTCGTGCAGCGCCTCTGGGGTGGGCCCGTCGCCATCGCCGCCGTGCGGATCTGACGTCGGTGCCGGGCGCCGCGCGCGGCCGCGGCTCAGGCCGCGTCGTGGAAGATGATGCCGAGGGCGAAGCGGGTCCCTGAGCGCACCCGGCTCACGCCGTGGCGCACGCCCGTGCGATGGAAGCCGCGCGCGCCCCCCGCCGGCCAGAAGCGGTTGGCGAACACGACCATCTCGCCCTGGTCGCCGGGGATCACCTCCGCGATCGACTGCGCGCGCGGGCGCTGCTGGACGAGCAGGAACTCTCCCCCCTCGTGATCGTGCCCCGGCCGGCTGAGGAAGAGGACGATCTGGAGCGGGAAGGCGACGGCGCCGTAGAGATCCTGGTGGAGGCAGTTGTACCCCCCGCTCTGGTAGCGCAGGAGCAGGGGTGTCGGCTGCCGCTGCCCGGCGCGCGCGCAACGCGCCTGGAGCTCCTCGAGGCCGGTGGGGTAGCGGTCGGGGACGCGCAGGGCCTCCATCCAGCCGTTCGCGATGGCGGCCAGGGGCGGATAGGCGTGCCGCCGCAGGGAGTCGACGAGCGGGGGGAGCGGGCTCGCGAAGTAGCGATACTCACCCTGGCCGAAGCGATGGCGGGCCATGTCGACGCGGCTCCGGAAGGCGGCGGGCTCGTCCCAGAGGGCGGCGAGGCGGGCGCAGTCCGCGGGGGAAACGCGCCCGGGAAGCCTCGCCCAGGGGCGTTCGCGAAGGTCCTCCTCGACCTGGCGCCAGTCCGCTGCGGAGACCCGCTCCACCACCTCCGTCGCCATCGCGCCTCCCCTTCCAAGATACTGCGCGCCGCCCGCGATTCCATCCGCTTCGCGCCATCGTTCCGCGGCATGTTCTCAGTCCGCGTCGAGCGCGCGGAGCGCGCGGAAGTGCTCGGTGATGTCGGCCAGGCCGTAATGCGCGTTGAGGCCGCTCGGATTGGGGAGGACCCAGGCCAAGGCCCCTCCGATCTCCTCGTCCTGTCTCCCCACGCGCGCGGCCGGCCGCCCGAAGGCCATGCGATAGGCGCCCACGCCCAGCACGGCCACCACCCGGGGCCGATGGCGCGCGGCCTTGGCGGCCACGGCGCGCGCTCCGCGCGCGAGCTCCGACGCGCTCAGCTCGTCCGCACGGGCGGTCGTGCGGGGACAGAGGTTGGTGATCCCGAGGCCCAGAGTCAGGAGCTGTGCGTCCTCCGAGGGTGAGAACAGCCGGCCGGTGAACCCGGATGCATGGAGCGCCTTCCAGAAGCGATTGCCGGGCCGGCCGAAGTGGTGGCCGACGGCGGCCGAGTACAAGCCGGGGTTGATCCCGCAGAACAGGACGCGCAACCCCGGGCCGATCACGTCGGGGAGCCGGAGCCGGCGCGCCCGCTGGAGGTCGAGGGCGCTGGGGCGCGGCGAAGACATCGCGTCGCGGCTACCGCCTGCTTCCGAACGGGGTGACGCGCACCGGGCTCGCACCGCCGGCGCCCTTTCCGGCCGCGATCTCCCTCCAGGCGCCGCCGTCGCCCCTCACGTACGCGTCCACGAAGGCGCCGATGAGGGCGAACACCGCGCGCAGTGCCGCCGCCTTGCCCTCGTCCGGCCCGCCCAGCGAGGCGAGCGACGACGAGGCCAGGCCGAAGGTGATGAAGTCGAGGTGGCGCAACCCGTCCACCTTCGCCAGCGTCCGGGGGGCGCGCGAGAGGGAGGCGAGGAGGTCGAAGTCGGGCCGCGCGTCCTCGTCGGTCTCCTCGTAGACGTGGAGGATCGGCGTCTGCAGGGCCGCCCGGTCGAGGGCGCGGGGGGCCAGCCAGCCCTTGGCCGCCGCAGATCCGATCCCGCCGTCCAGGCTGACCAGGGCCCGGAACCCGGGGTGGCGTCCGGCCAGGAGCAGGGCCGGTCGCGCCCCGAAGCTGTAACCGATGAGACCCACGCGCGCGGCGTCCGAGACCGAGCGCGCGGCGACGGCCTCGAGCGCGACTTCGAGGTCTCGGGCCTGCTCCTCGGCCATGACCGGCACGTCGGCCTCGCTCTCCATCCTGGACCCGAGGCGGACGGGGGACGGCGTGGTGGCCACGACGTAGCCGTGGCCGGCCAGGGACTCGCCCAGCGCGGCCTGGTCCTGCACGGCGCCGCCCATCCCCGCGGCCAGGAGGAGGACCGGGAACCGGCCGGCCGCCGCGCGGGCCTCCGCGCGGGCGAGCATGGGGGCCTGGAGCCATTCGTCGATGCCGGCGGGGGAGAGGCCGTTGCCGGCGAGGAACGTGCGATAGCGGGCGAGCGCGTCCTCTTCCGCGGCGGGCGCGAGCGCGGCCAGGTCCCGCTCGCGGGTGGCCACGCGCACGTAGTCGCCGTAGCGCAGCGCGGGCGCGGCCGGATCGGGCACGGCCGGATACCAGACGCCGACCTGCACCGCCCGGAGGGCGCCGTCCTGTCCCCGTCGCGTGGAGTCCCGGCGGTTGAGGACGCGGAAGCCCACCGGGTGAGGGCCCGGCGAGAGCGCGAGGGGAAGGGGCTCGCCGGCGGCGGCCAGCGCGGCGGCAAGGCCCAGGACCGCGGAGAGGCCGAGCGGCCGGATCGCCGTGGCCACCTAATCGGTGACGGCGTAGCCGTCGCCGTAGAACTTGCTCGTCGTCCGCGTGTGGAAGTGGAGGGCCTTGACGGGCTCGTAGCGCGGCGTCCCGAGGCCGGGCAGGACCTCGAGGATCTCGTCCTCCCAGACGTACACCGCCATCGGGAACGACACGCGCGTGCGGGTCCGCAGGGCCGGATCGCGGGGCTGGGCCACGCGGTGGGTCGTCGAGGGGTAGACGTCGTTGCTGATCCGCTGCATGTAGTCCCCGGTGTTGAGGACGATCGTGCCCCGCGGGGCGCGCAGCCGGACCCATTTCATGTTGCGGCGGTTCAGGACCTGCAGCCCCTCGACCTCCGGCGCGGGCAGGAAGGTGAAGAGGTCCACGTCCTCGTGGCCGAGCAGCCGCGCCGCCCCCGAGCTCTCGTCCTGCGCGCTCAGGGGCGGGTAGTAGTTCAGCCGAAGACCGAAGTTGGTCCCGGTCAGGCGGGCGTCGTAGAGGCGCGGGTCGACCCCGAGGTGGACGAGCAGGCTCTGCATCACGGGCAGGATGAGCGCCTCGTGGGCGCGGCAGAGCCGGCGGAACAGGGGCTCCAGGCCCGGGCGCGGCCACAAGTCGGCCTCCCGGTACCCTGCCGCCTCGCCCAGGTCGAACGCGCGGCGGCAGAAGACCCAGCCCTCGACGAGGTCGGGATGGATGTCGCTCGTCTCCTTGATCGGGAAGTAACCCTGGTTGACCGAGCCGTGCCGCCGGGCGCGGTAGGCCATCCGCTCCTCGACGGTCGTGGAGCGGTAGAGCTCGAGCACCTTGTCCGTGGCCTCGTCGTAGAGCGACGGGGGCACGCCGTGCCCGTCCAGGATCGCGAAGCCGATGCCTTCCAGGGCCTCGCCCAGCTCGCGCGCGAAGGCCTCGCGGTCGCCCGGCCCTCCCCGCCGCCAGCGCCCGAGGTCGCAGGTGCGGATCTGGTAGGCCTCGTCGTAGGCCTCGTCGGCCGACTCCGCCAGGTGGTAGCGCTGCTTCTTGTCCACCTGGTCGTAGCGGAGGTACTCCGCGTTCGTGGCGTGGACGCCTTCGGCCTTGCGGTCCATGATCTCGTTTCGCCAGAGGTATCATCGCGCCGATGCGGGGACGCGACAAGGGGAGACGGCGATGGCCACGCTGAAGGGAGCGTGCCGGGTCTTCGGCCTGCGCGAGGGCGAGCCGGTGCGTGAGGGCCCCCTGCGCGTCTGGCGGCACGTGGGCCGGGAGAGCGGGGCGGTGGCGATGTCGCTGCGCGTGCTGGAGGTGGAGGCGGGCGCGACCGCGCCCGGCCTGATGAACGGCGAGAGCGAGGAGGTCCTGTTCGTGCTCGAGGGTCAGGGCACGGCGTACGTGGACGGCTGGCCCCATGGGCTCGCCCCCGACACCGGCGTGTTCGTCCCGCCCGAGGCCACCCTGACCCTGCTGGCAACGGGTTTGGTTCCGCTCGTCCTGGCCAGCGCGCAATGCCCGGATCCGGGAAGGGTCCTGCGACGGGCGCCCTCGCTCGCGTCGCCGCCGTCCGTGGGTCCGCCCCGGGGTGCGGCCGTCCGCCTGTGGGACAGGGAGTCGCGGCCGAGCGGTGACCGGTGGTATCGCGTGCTCGTCGACGCCGAGGCGGGCAGCCGCGAAGTCACGCAGTTCGTCGGAGCCATCCCGCCCGGGCGGGCCCCGGACCACTTCCACGAGTACGAAGAGGTCCTCTGCGTCCTCTCCGGACAGGGACGCTTCTGGGCCGACGACGTCTCGGCGCCGGTCGGGCCCGGCTGCGGCGTGTTCCTGCCCCGCCGCCAGGTGCACTGCACGGAGAACACGGGCGGCGGCGAGCTCCGCCTGCTCGGCGTGTTCCATCCCTCCGGCAGCCCCGCCGTCAGCTACGCCGCCGACTGAGAGCGGCGAGGGATCGCGTAGAGGACGAGCCCGAGGACCGCCCAGGCCACGGCCAGCTCGACCGTGGTCAGGGCGTGCGTGGACACGCGCTGCCGCAGGGTGGTAGTCGCGAGCACGGCCAGGTCCGCGTCCACCTGCAGCCACAGCAGGCCGGCCATCGAGGCGATCGACACGACTCCGGCGACGCGCTGGAGCCAGAGGGGGAGCGGCGTCTCCACGGTCGCGAACAGCGCCGGGTTCCACGACGGCAGCAAGAGCAAGGCCACGCTATGCAGCAGGTACAGGCCCACCAGCGCGAACACGGCCATGTTCAGGGCGAGCGAGACCTGTCCGCTCAGCACGAGGGCCACCGCCACCGCCAGCGTCGCCAGGAGGCCGATCACGGGCGTGCCCGTCCGCTCGGAGATACGGCCGGCCCATTGCGGGGCGAGGCCGTCGCGCACGAGCACCAGCGCCATGCGCGAGGGGACGAGCATGGTGGCGTTGAGCGACGTGGCCAGGGCCATGACCGCGCCCAGGGTGACGAACCAGGCCGCCGAGGCGTGGAGGTACTGTGCCCCCACCTCCGTCATGGGGGCGGCGCTCTTCTGCAGGCGCTCGCCCGGCAGCACCCCGAACGACACCACGCACATCAGCACGTACACGACGGCGGTACCGACCAGGCCGGCCAGGAACACGCGCGGGAGCCGCCGGCGGCTGTCGCGCACCTCGCCCGCGGTCTGGGCCAGCGACTCGAAGCCGGCGTAGGCGAAGAAGAGCGGCGGCAGGGCGGCGGCGAAGCCGCGCACTCCGTGGGTGAAGAACGGCCGGTAGTACGCGGGGTGGAGGGCGAAGAGGCCGGGCACGACCAGCACCGCGATCGAGAGCCCGAGCAGCGCGACCATCGTCACCTGGATCCGGCCGAACCAGCGCACGCCGGCCGCGTGCACGGCGAAGAAGAGGACGAGGCTGGCCACCGCGACGGCGGTGCGCACGCCTCCCGCCCGCGCTCCTCCCGGCAGCAGCTCGGCCAGGTAATCGGCGAACCCGAGGGCCAGGAAGGCGAGCGCGCCGAGGTAGGAGATGATCTTGAGCCAGGCTCCCACGAAGGCCATCCGCCGCCCGCCGAAGGTCCGCGAGATGTGCGTGTACTCGCCGCCGGGCTCGGTGCCGAGCGGCGTGGACAGGAAGACGGAGTAGCCGACGGACGTGGCCAGGACGGGCACGAGCAGGACGGCCTGGGCCAGGATCACGCTCGGCCCGGTCAGCACCCAGGACTCGCTCGTGACCTTGAAGATACCCGCCCCGATGAGGATCCCGATCAGCGCGGCGTAGGACTCGAGGGTCCCGAGGTCGCGGCGGAGGCGGGCGGCGGGGGAGTCCGGCGGCGGCGCGCTCAGTGCAGCAAGGCCGAGATCGCGTCCACCACCAGCCGCGTGCCCACGGCGAGCTTCACGATGTCGCCGTCGACGATCACGTACTCGTAGCCGGCGGGGGCGGGACCGAGGCGCGTCACGAGCACCGGCGGCAGCGGCTGCACGACGACGACGGCGGGGAGGGGGTGGCCGACGACGTAGCGCTTCTTCGCCTGCCCGGGAGGCAAGCAACCGTTGCCCTTCTTGGCCAGGCCCGGAGGGCACTTGTCGCGGCCGTACGTCTCGACCCAGTAGCTGCGGACGACCTCGCGATCGCGGTCCCGGAAGACCACCACGGCATCGTCGTGGGCGGCCGCCTCCCCGTGGCCCTTGCCCTTGGACTTTTCCTTGTCCTTGTCCTTCCCGCTGTCCGCGTGCGACAAGGTGGCCAGCGACAGCACGAGGGCGGCGCAGAGGGCGGGCACGGTCAGGGCTGGTCGCATGGCGGACCTCCTGGGCGTGATTATCCCAGAAGGAACGCGCGGCGGGGCGGCCGAGGCGGTGCGCTCAATGCGCGCCGAGGTCCCGGGCCGCCGGGATGCCGGCCGCGCTCGTGGCCTGGGTGGCCGCGCGCACGATCGCGTCCGCCATCACCTCCGCGGCCAGCGCGCCAATGACGCCCAGGCGCCCGTCGTCCACCGGGGTCGCCGCCGTCCCCGTGGCCAGCGCGAAGATCGTGTCGCCGTCGCCGGGCGTGTGGACGGGGGAGATCGCGCGCGCATAGCCGTCGTGGGCCATCTGCGCGACCTTCAGGGCCTGCACCTTCGAGAGGGTGGCGCTCGTCGCCACCACGCCGATCGTGGTGTTCTCGACGGGCCTCGCCGCCAGGGGACGGCCCAGCGCGCCCGAGCGCAGCAGGACGCGCGCGTCCGCGAACCCCTTCCCGTCCTCGGTGCGCACGCCCGCGACCACCCGGCCGGTCGCGGGATCGACGACGTCGCCGGCGGCGTTGACCGCCACCAGCGCGGCCACCACCAGCCCGTCGGCGAGGGTGATCGAGGCGGTGCCGAGGCCGGACTTGGTCCATCGTCCCGGCCCCGCCGTCTTGCCCACGGTGGCGCCGGCGCCGGCTCCGATCGACCCCTCCGCCACCGGCCCGTCCGTGGCCGCCTGGGCGGCCGCGTAGCCGCACTCCGCGGTCGGCCGGACCTTCGGCTTCCCGCCCACGCCGAGGTCGAACAGGATGGCGGCGGGCACGATCGGGACCTTGGCGATACGCACGTCGTAGCCGATGTCCTTCTCCTCGAGGTAGCGCATGACGCCGGTGGCGGCGTCGAGGCCGAACGCGCTGCCGCCCGCGAGCACGATCGCGTGGACCTTCTGGACGTGGTTGACGGGGTTGAGCAGGTCCGTCTCGCGCGTCCCGGGCGCGCCGCCGCGCACGTCCACGCTGGCGATGGCTCCCGCCTCGGTGAGGACGACCGTGCAGCCGGTCGGGCGCTCGCTCAGGGTGAAGTGGCCGACCTTGATGCCGGGGACGGCGGTGAGACCTTTGTCCGCCCGCGCCGGCGAGGGCGAGGGGCTGGGCGCGGGCGAAGGCACGGATGGGCGGGTCGTTGCTCCCAGCAGGACGACGGCGAGAGAGGCGACAGCCAGCGGTCGGGTCATGGGGCCCTCAAAACGAATACTTGATTCCGAGCTGCACGATCCTGCCATCGTCCGCGCTCGTGATCACACCAAAGGTCGGCGTCCCGATGGTCGAGCCGGGCTGGCCGAAGTGGACGTGGTTGAGGAGATTGAACGCCTCGACCCGGAGCTGCACGGCGTGGCTGCGGTGGATCTCGAAGCTCTTGAAGAGCGAGAGATCGATGCGGCTCAGGCCCGGGCCGCGCACGACGTCCCGTCCCTCGTCGCCCGGGCGCACGCCCGTCTCGGCGAGAGTGCGGCGCACGAAGCAGCCGGTCTTGAACCATTGCTGCGGCGTCTCGGGGCCGCCGCTCGGGTCGCAGGTGACGTCCGGGCGGCTGGTCATGTAGCGGATGTCCAGGTTCGCGCCCTCGGTGACGGTGAGAGGGAAGCCGGTCTGCCACTGGAAGATCCCGTTGAGCTGCCAGCCGCCGGCGATTGCCCGCAGGGCACCCGAATGGCCGTCCAGCCTGGGCAGCTCGGCGCCGAAGCTGAACACGAACCGATGGCGCACGTCGAAGAGGGCGTCGCCCTTCTCCCGGGCCAGCGCGGCGTCGATGCTGGCCTGGTCGCCCTGCACCACCGGCAGCAGCGGGCGCAGCTCGCCGCCGATGTTGAGGCCGGACACGTGGTCGATGGCGTGGCTCCAGGTGTAGGAGGCGAGGAAGCTCAGGCCGTGGGAGGGGCGCAGGCGCGCGCTGGCCTGGAGCGCGTCGTACCACGACTCGGCGACCGAGAAGGTCGGGCGGACGAGCGCGTAGGCGGGCATGATACGCGCCCCGCGCGTGGTCTGGCCGGGCACGAGCACGCCCGGGTTGATCTCCATGAAGATCGGGAGGTGGCGGCCACGCGAGCCGACGTAGCCGGCCTCGACCCCGAGGTCGTTCCCGACCTGCCGCTGGACGGTCAGGTTGTAGTGGTAGGCGTACGGAGACTCGAAGTCGGTGCCCCAGCCGATGATGGTCAGGGCGGCCGGGAACAGCGTCGGTCCGCCCGCCACGGCTCCCAGGGGATTGGCCAGCGTGATCGGCGTCGGTGTGTTGAGCTCCACGAGCGGGGTGAAGGGCGGCGAGAGGACGCCGCTCTGGAAGAAGTCGCCCTGGCCGGCCAGCGCGTCGTAGAAGATTCCCCAGGCCGCGCGCACGCTGGTGCGGCCATCCCCCTTCGGATCCCAGACGACGGCCACGCGGGGCGCGAGGTTGTTCTTGTCCGTCTGCACCACCCCGCGCGGGACGCCGGGGTCGCCGGGGTACACGAGACCGGCCGGGGCCGCCGGGTAGACCGTCGACTCGACGCCGGTATGGAAGGCGCTGATCGCGTCGTTGTCGTCCACGAAGGGGATGGGCAGCTCGTAGCGCAGGCCCAGGTTCAGCGTGAGCCGCGGGCTCAGGCGGAGCTCGTCCTGGGCGAAGAGCGAATAGAGCGATCCCTGGCCGTTCTGGATGGCCTGGGTGGTGGTCGCCCGCGCCTGGGCGG
Source organism: Vicinamibacteria bacterium (assembly GCA_041481445.1). GTDB lineage: Bacteria > Acidobacteriota > Vicinamibacteria > Fen-336 > Fen-336 > AA29. The sequence continues at coordinate 8,633 of JBGPBV010000066.1, read as the reverse complement.
GCAGCCCGAGGAGGAAGTCCGCGGCGGCGTTGCCGGTGATCCCGCCCGAGAACGTCAAGTCGCCGTTGGGGCGGTTGATGAACGCGATCTTCATACGCTCGTGGCGGAAGTCCAGGCCGAGCTTGAAGGAGTGACGCCCCGAGAGGTACGTGAACTCGTCCGTGAGCTGGTAGACCTGGTTCAGGCGCTCGACGAACGGCTGCTGGGGGTCGCCGAGGGAGGTCGCTCCCGTGAAGAACCCCTGCACCGCGATCGACGGCAGCCCCACGGCCAGGGGGTTCGTGTTCGGCAGGTTGATGCCGTAGGCGGAGTTCTGGAGGCCGCTGGTCACCGCGGGGTTCGCGTAGATCCGGTTCATCGAGAATCGCGCCACGTTGAACGCGCGCGTGCCGAGGGTGAACGTGTCGGACAGCATCGCGTCCTGCAGGGTGGCCTTGGCGAGCTGGTCCGAGGCCTGGACCGTCTTCGGGGTGACGCGGTTGCTGTGGCTCCAGAGGTAGCGGCCGAGCACGGTGTGCTTCTCGCTCAGCCGATAGTCCAGGCGGAGGCCGGCCTGGTTGCGGTCGTCCTCCACGCTCGGCGAGGCGGTGTAGCGGTTGGGGGCCACGTTGGGCAGGGGGACGAAGTCGCCCAGGAGCTTCTGGGCGATCGGGTCGAGCCGCGCGGCCGGGATGACGTTGCCGGGAAAGGGCTGGCCCGTGCGGGGATCGCGGACGGGCGTCGTCGTTGCCGAGAAGTCGCCCCTCCGCTGCTCCGGCGTGAGCACCACGAGCGTGGTGGTGGTGCCGCTGAGGTTGCGGTACCCCTCGTAATAGCCGAACGCGAAGAGCTTGTTCGCGGCGAGGGGCCCCCCGAGCGAAGCGCCGAACTGGTTCTGCTTCAACCTGGGTTTGGGCTGGGTCGTGGGGGCGAAGAAGTTCCGCGCCTGGAGGGCGTCGCTGCGGTTGAACTCCCAGGCGCCGCCGTGCCACTCGTTCGTGCCCGACCTCGTGACGACGTTGACCACGGAGCCGGCGTTGCGGCCGTACTCCGCGTTGTACGAGTGGGTGAGGATCTTGAACTCCTGGATCGCGTCGGGGGGCGGGCGGAGCACGAAGCCGGTGTTGAAGGTGTCGTTGTTGGAGGCGCCGTCGAGGAGGAAGTTGTTCGACTGGTTGCGCATCCCGTTCACGTTGTAGCTGCCCGTCACGTTGCCGAACCCGCCCGGGGTGGCATCCCCGCTCAGGCCCCCGAGGCCGGCGGGCGGCGCGACCACGCCCGGGATGAGCGTGCCGAGCTGGGCGAAGTTGCGCCCGTTGAGAGGCAGGTCGACGACCTTCTTCATGTCGATGACGATGCCGAGCGTGCCGTTGGCCGTCTCCACCAGAGGGGCTTCCTGGACGATCGTGACGTTATCGGTCATCGAGCCGACCTGCAGGGTCAGGTTCGCGCGCGAGGTCTCGGCCACGGTCACGCGCACGTTCGAGCGGGTGACGGTCGTGAAGCCGGACAGGCTGGCCTTGACCGCGTATTGCCCGGGCGAGAGGAGAGGGACGGTGTAGAACCCCTCCGGGCTGGTCGTGGTGGTCCGGACCTGCCCGGTGCCCTGGTTCTTCACCTCCACGGACGCGCCCGCCAGCACTCCGCCGCTGGGGTCGGTCACGACGCCGGAGAGGGTTCCCGTGGCCTGGGCGCGCGCCGCCGCCGGCACCAGCAAGAGCCCCATGATCGCCGCCCCCCCCGCCGCTCCGGCTCGTCTCCGCATGTGCTCCTCCTCTGATCTGCTGCTGTTCGGGATCGCGTGGCGGCTCGAGGCGTGGCCGGAGCGGGCGTCGCGCCGGGCGGCGCGGGGGCGGGAGTGGAGGCGGCAAAGAGCGAAGACGCCCATAGGACACGGTGACCCGCCCGTCGTCGACGACTCACTCGGGCTGGATCCCGCGCGAGCATGGTCCAGGGCCCGGCGAATGTCAATGCTCGGCGCGGCGGGTCACATCCCGGGCGGCTGGAAGCGGCCGTCGGCGGCGGTCCAGCCCCCGTCGACGAACAGCACGGTGCCGGTGACGTAGCTGGCGGCGTCGGAGACGAGGAACAGCGTGGGGGCCGCGATCTCGTCCGGCTGGGACCAGCGCTTGAGGACGGACTTGGCCGCGTAGGCCTCGTACCACTCCTTGTTGGCCTTGATGGGCGCGGTGAGGGGCGTCTCCACCACGCCGGGGGCCACGGCGTTGACGCGCACGCCGCTGGGTCCGAACTCCGTGGCCCCCGCGCGCACGAGCTGGACGATGGCGGCCTTGGTGGCGGCATAGACGGACTGTCCGGGCTCCACGACCAGCGCGCGGATGGAGGAGAACAGCACGATGCTGCCCGAGCGCTGCTGGGTCATGATGCGGCCGGCCGCGCGCAGCACGTTGAAGTTGCCCTTGATGTTGATGGTGAGGACGCGGTCGAGCTCCTCGTCCGTGTAGGCGAGGATGGGCTTGCGCACGTTGATGCTGGGCGTCGCCACCACGATGTCGAGGCGCCCGTGCCGCTCGTGGATGTCGTCCAGGGCCTCCTGCACGGCCGCGCTCTTGACGAAGTCGATGCGGGCCGCCTCCGCCTGCCCGCCCTCGCGACGGATGCGTCCGGCGACCGCTTCCGCCTGACCCCCTTCGAGGTCGAGGCAGCTCACCTGCGCGCCCGCCCGCGCAAAGGCCACGGCCACCGCTTCGCCGATCCCGGAGCTCGCGCCGATCACGGCCGCGATCTTTCCGTCCAGACGGAACGGTCCTTGAGTGCTCATCGGCTCACACCTCCGACCGGGCGCATCATAGCGCCGCCCGCGGACGCCGCAGGGCCAGGACGGCGGCCAGGGCGAGAGCGGAAGCGGCCAGGCCGGCCAGGGAGGGGGAGAGGGGACCGTAGCCCTGTCCGCCAGTGGAGAGGCGGACCGCGAGCAGGACCGCCACGCCGGTGGCGATGGCGGCCAGCGCCTCCGGTGTGCCCGCGCGAGAGACGTACAGGCCGGCCACCACCGGCACGAAGAGGCTCACGCCCAGCAGCGAATAGAAGATGCTGAGGGCGCCAATGACGGTCGGGGACACGATCGCCAGCGCCACTCCCGCCATGCCGCCCACGACCGCGGAGATCCGCGCGACGCGCAGCACCTGGGCGTCCGTGGCCGCCGGCCGGAGGTACCCGCGGTAGAGGTCCTGCGAGAGCGAGGTCGCGAGCATGAACAGGATCGCGTCGGCGGCGCTGGCCTCGGCCGAGACCACGGCGGCCAGCCCCAGGCTCCCCAGGAGCGGTGGCAGGTCCTGCATCAGGATGGTGGGCAGGGCCAGCTCCTGGTTGGTCAGGCCGGGATGGAGCGCGCGGGCGGCCATCCCGATCAGCGGGGGCACGCAGGCGAACAACAGCAGCACGGCCGCGTTGGAGGCCACGCCCAGGCGCACGGCGCGCTCGTCGCGGGCGCCGTAGACCTTCTGCAGCAGGCCGGGAGAGACGATGAAGGCGGGAGCGAGCAGGGCCAGGTAGCTCCAGCCCGAGCCCCCGCCCTGCCAGGGACTCCAGTAGTCGCCGCCGGGTGTCGCCGCCGCCATTCCGGCGAGGCCTCCGGCCTGGCTCAGCGCGAGGGGGAGCGCGACCGCGAAGCCGAAGAACTTCACGACCACCTGCACGAGGTTCACCCAGGCCGAGGTGAGCAGGCCGCCCGCGGTGAAGTAGATCGTGACGATGAGGCCGCCCACGATGCAGCCCGCCGCCTTGGGAAGGCCGGCCACCACGCTCAGGACCCAGGAGAGCGCGATGAGCTGGCCGGCCAGGATGGCGAGCGTGCCGATCCACAGCAGGACCGTGATGACGGCGCGGACGGCGCGGCCGTAGCGGTACTCGAGGAAGTCGCCCACCGTGCGCAAGTCGCGCTCGCGGGCGATGCGCCACACGCGTGGACCCACCGTCAAGGCGAGGACGACCGAGCCCGCGGCCGCCGAGCCCACCCACCACCACGCACTGAGCCCGTCGCGGTAGCCCAGGCCGGCCGCGCCCACCGTCGATCCCGCGCCGATGTTGGGGGCGATCGTGGTCGCGAAGAGCAGGCCGGGGCCCAGCGTGCGGCCGGCCACGAAGAAGTCGCCCGCGCTCTTGACCCGCCGGCCGATGAAGAGGCCGACCGCGACCATGAGGACGGCGTAGGCCAGGAGCAGCGCGAGGTGGAGGTTCATCGGCGCGCGGAGCCTAATCCAGGGCGCGCGCGCAGACAACGCGGGCGCCTCCTCCGCTCGCCGCGCCCGCGCTGCGCTACCATGCTGCCGTGGCGAGCGCGCGCGATCGGGTGCTGGCGGAGGTGGACGCGCTGGCGGAGGAGACGGCGGCCTTCGCCGCGGAGATGGTCCGCATCCCCACCGTGAACCCGCCCGGCGAGCTCTACGAGGACGGCGCGCGGCTGATCGGCGACCGGCTGGGCCGGCTCGGATACGAGGTCGAGTACCTCGCGGCCGAGGGACGGCCCGAGCACACCACGGCGCACCCGCGCCTGAACGTGATGGGCGTGCGCAAGGGCGAAGGCGGCGGGCCCGTCGTGCACCTCAACGGCCATTTCGACGTGGTTCCGGCCGGCGCGGGATGGACGGTCGACCCCTTCGCGGGCGTGATCAAGGACGGCCGGCTCTACGGGCGCGGGACGGGCGACATGAAGGCGGGGCTGGCCTCCGCCATCTATGCCGCGGAGGCGGTCCGGCGCGCGGGCGTGCGCCTGCCCGGCACCATCGAGGTGAGCGGGACCGTCGACGAGGAGAGCGGCGGTTTCGCGGGCGTGGCCTACCTGGCGGAGAAGAAGCGCATCGCGGCCGGCCGCACGGACTACGTGATCATCCCCGAGCCGCACAGCCCCGACCGCGTGTGCGTCGGGCATCGCGGAGTGTACTGGTTCGAGGTGACGACCGAGGGCCGGATCGCCCACGGCAGCATGCCGTTCCTGGGCGTGAGCGCGATCGAGCACATGGGCCACGTCCTGGAGGCCGTGCGCTCGGAGCTCAAGCCGGCTCTGGAGGCTCGCGTCACCGAGATGCCGGTGGATCCTCCGGGGGCGCGCCACGCGACGATCAACGTCAACACCGTCGAAGGCGGGCAGTCGCGCCAGGAGGTGCAGACGCCGTGCGTGTCCGACCGCTGCCGCGCGGTGTTCGACCGCCGGTTCCTCCTCGAGGAGGGGTTCGAGAGAGCGCGCGCGGAGGTCGTGGAGCTGCTCGAGCGGACGGCGGCGCGCGTGCCCGAGCTGCGCTATCAGCTCCGCGACCTGATGGTCGTCCATCCCACGCGCGCCCCCCAGGACTCGCCCCTCATCGCCGCCCTCGACCGGTCGATCCGCGCGGTGATGGGCAAGCCGGCCACGCTCATGGCCAGCCCGGGGACGTACGACCAGAAGCACGTGGCCCGCATCGCGGGCGTGCCGCACTGCGTCGCCTACGGTCCCGGCATCCTGGAGCTGGCCCACCAGCCGGACGAGTACGTCGAGCTGGCCGACCTCGCCCGCTCGACGCGCGTCCTGGCCCTGACCCTCCTCGACCTCAACGGCCTGTCCTGACCGGCGGCGATGCTCGGCCTGATGATCCTGGCGGGAGCGCTGAGCGGTCTCCAGCCGGAGCTGGTGCGCATCGCGGCCGGGGTGGACGGCAGCCTGGGGGCGGCCGTGCTCGTCGTGGAGACGGGCGAGCGCGCGGCCGTCAACGGGAGCGGCCGCTTCCCGATGCAGAGCGTCTGCAAGGCCCCCATCGGCATGGCCGTCCTTCACGAAGTCGACCGAGGGCGGCCTCGGCTCGACGCGCCCATCCGGGTCGAGCCCGCCGACCTCGTGCCGGAGGGCATGCACAGCCCCCTGCGCGACGCGCACCCGCTGGGAAACGTGGACGTCCCCTTGCGGGAGCTGCTCCGGCTCGCCGTCGAGGAGAGTGACGGGAGCGCGTCCGACGTCGTCCTGCGCGTGATCGGGGGCAAGGCCCGGGCGCAGGCGTTCCTGGGCACGATCGGGATCGACGAGATCCGCATCGCCACCACCGAGGGTGAGATCGGGCGCGACTTCTCGGCCCAGTACCGGAGCTGGGCGACGCCGGACGAGGCCGTGCGGTGGCTGGCTCTTCTCCAGCAGGGGAAGGGCCTGCGGCCGGCGAGCCGCGATCTCCTGCTCGGGTGGATGCGCGCCACCACCACGTTCCCCACGCGGCTCAAGGGGCTCCTACCCGCGGGCACCGAGGTCGCGCACAAGACGGGTTCGTCGGGCGCGCGCGACGGGGTGAGCGCGGCCACCAACGACATCGGGATCGTCACCCTTCCCGACGGCCGTCACCTCGCGATCGCGGTCTTCCTGCGCGACTCGAAGGCGAGCGCGGAAGCGCGCGACGCCGCCATCGCGAAGGTGGCGCAGGCGGCCTGGGCGGCCGCCGGCGGCGGGTCTACTCCGGCCCGATGAGGCTGCGCCGCCGCGACTCGAACTGGTCGAAGTGGAGCGTGCCCGCCGCCCCCGCCTTGACGCTCATGGCCCCCACGCGCACGTAGCCCACGGTGAGCGTGTCGTTGTCGAGGCCGGTGAGCGTGGACACGATCACGTTGTCGACGCGCAGCGTGAACACGCCGTCGGCGGCGCCGGACGCGCTGGAGCGCCGCCAGTCGAACTCGAGGAGGTGGGGGGCGGCGGTGGTGTCGGAGAAGCCGGTGTCGACGCGCGATCCGTCGTTCTGGCGGACACGGGCCTCCACGCTGTAGGCGCCGGCGAGGCGCTTGAGCACGAGGGACACCACCCGCACGCCGGCGTCGTCGAAGGCGAGGCAGATGCGGACCCGCTGGTGGCCGCTGGCCTCCCCGGGGTCGAAGCCGCTGGGGTCGAGGTAGAGCCGGGCCCGGTAGCGGACCTCGGCGTCGGGCGTGTCGTCCTGGACGTAGAGGGGGTTCGTGTCGTTGACGGACGCGTTCATCCCGTGGGCGGTCCCCGACTGGGCCGCGCCTCCGGTCACGCTCAGGTCGGTCCCGTCCGTGACCGCCGAGGTCCAGCGGCTGAGGTCCCCGGACTCGAACCCGTCCTCGAAGAGGATGTCGCCGTAGCGCTGGCCGAAGATGCCGTACCCGCTGCCGTCCTGGTCGCTGTCCCAGGCCACCACGAAGTCGCCGTCGGGAGCGCGGGCGACCGCGGGGAAGGACTGGCCCGAGGTGGTGTAGGAGTTGACGCGGAACTCCGCGCCCTTCTTGGCCCCGGAGGCGTCGAAACGCTGCCCGAACACGTCGAGCCCGCTCCCGCCCGTGGCATACCACACGACCGTGAAGGCGCCGGTCTCGTCCATGCTGACCTTCTGCCCGAGCTGGTTGGAGCTGGTGGTGGTGTTGACCTGGAACTCGCCGCCCTGGAGTACGCCGGCGGCATCGTAGCGCTGGCCGAACACGCTGAAGGTGGTACCGACCTGTTGGAAGCTGCCCCATACGACGACGCTGCGGCCGCTCGGGTCCATGGCCACCGAGGGCGCGGCCTGATTGCCAGTGATGTAGGTGTTGACCCGGAACTCGCCTCCCACGCGCACGCCGCTCGGGTCGAAGCGCTGGCCGAAGACGCCTTCTACCGAGCCGTCCTGGAACAGGCTCGTCCAGACGACCACGAAGTTTCCGGCCGCGTCCGCGGCGACGGCGGGGCCGCCCTGGGCCTGGGTGGTGTAGGTGTTCACGGGGAACTCGACACCCAGCGGCGCGCCGGAAGCGTCGTAGCGCTGGCCGAAGATGCCGGTGTTGGAGCCGTCCTGCCCGATGCTGCCCCACACGACCACGAAGTTCCCATTGGCGTCGGAGGCGACCCCGGAATGGTATTGCCGGCCGGTGGTGTAGGTATTGACCTGGAACTCGCCGCCAAGGCGCGCCCCGAAGAAGTCGAAGCGCTGGCCGAAGATGCCCCACTCGCTCCCGTCCTGGTAGCTCTCCCAGGTCACGACGAAGTTCCCGTTGGCATCCGCGGCCACCGCCGACGCTTGCTGGCTGCCCGTGGTATAGGAGTTGACGCTGCCGAGGCCGAGGTCCCGGGGCACGCCGGCGGCGGTGAACCGGCGTCCACGGATCCCGTAGTGGTCCCCGTCCTGGCCGTAGCCCTGCCACACCACGACGAAGTTGCCGCTGGCGTCGGAGGCGACGGCGGGGGCGGTTTGATCGTTCGCGGTCGCCCCGTTGACCCGGAACTCGGCCCCCTCCGGGGCCTGGGCCCGGGCGGTTCCCGCCCAGGCCACGGCCAGGAGTACACCGGCCCACACGCCCAGACTGTTTCTCATCGATGTAGCTCCCAGGGGACCGACGGCCCGGCGGAGGGGGAAGATTTTGGGTTTGCCGTATGGTACGCGCCGGCCGGCGCCGAGGAGTGTGCGCTACTTCACAAGCCCCTGGACCGCCTGCTCGATCGCCGGCCAGGCCTTCGAGACCGGAGCGATGAGGTCGAAGTGCCCCACGCCGTCGAGGAGGACGAGGGTGGCAGCATCGCCCTTGGCCTTGGCCGCCGCCGTGTAGCTCTCGGCGAGGGCGAAGGGCACGATCCGGTCCGCGCGCCCCTGGACGATCGTCTGCGGCACGCCCAGCGGCAGGAGGGCGGCGGGCGATGCGAGGGCGTAGCGCTCCGACTGCGCGGAGGCGGGGCCGCCCATCAGGGCGGGCAC
>JBGPBV010000065.1:0-35781 GCA_041481445.1 Vicinamibacteria bacterium | reverse complement strand
CGCAGCGCGGCCCGCACGTGACCGCGAGCGCGGGCGAGGGCATCCCGGGCCGCCGTCGCGCCGAGGCCGAGCCGCGCCATCACGATCGCGGTCTTGACCTCGCCGCCGGCCTCCGCCAGGAGCGCCTCCGCGCGCTCAGGCGACACCTCACCCGCATCCATGATGATCCGGCGCGCGCGGTCCCTGAGCTTGGCGTTGGTGGGCCGCAGGTCCACCATCAGGTTCCCGTAGGCCTTGCCCAGGCGGACCATGGCCGCGGTCGTGATCGCGTTCAGCACGGCCTTGGTCGCGGAGCCCGCCTTGAGGCGGGTGGATCCGGTCAGCACCTCGGGCCCGGTACGGATCGCGATCACCACGTCGGCCAGCGCGCGCAATCCGGGCCGGGGCGCGCAGGTCACGAGCACGGTGCGCAGGCGGCGCGCCCGCGCCGTCTCCAGCGCCCCGCGCACGTAGGGCGTGACCGAGCTGGCGGAGATGCCGACGAGGACGTCGCCCGCCCCGAGGCGCGACGCCTCCTCGCGTCCCTGGTCGGCCCGGTCCTCCGCACCCTCCACGGCACGGAAGACCGCGCCGTCACCGCCGGCCATGATCCCGTGCACCGTCTCGTAGGCGACGCCGAAGGTGGGCGGGCACTCCGCGGCCTCGAGCACGCCCAGCCGCCCGCTGGTGCCGGCGCCGAGGAACACCGCGCGGCCGCCGCGCTCGAGGGCCTCCGCGACCATCACGGCCGCCCGGGCGATGGGCGCCCGCTGGGCCGCCGCCGCCACCAGCGCCCGCCGGTCCTCGTCCAGGAGCAGCGCGACCACGCGCGGCGTGGGCATCGTGTCGAGCTTCGCGCTGCGCGGGTTGCCGCTCTCGGTGGGAAGCCCGGCCCAGGTCGACGAGGACCCGCGGGCGCCGCGCGCGGCCGGCCGCGCCGGGCGCGAGCGGCGCGCCGTCATCTCTTGACGCTCTCGACGACCTGGCCGCGCAGCGCTTCCGCCTCCCGGATGACGGCGGCCTCATCCAGGGTGAGGACAATGCGATCGCGCAGGACCGGGCGGCCCTCGATGACGACGTCGCTCACGTCGGCGCCCTTGGCCACGTAGACGAGATGGGAGATCGGATCGTAGAGCGGATGCATCCGCGCGGCCGCCGTCGAGACCACCACGAGGTCCGCCCGCTTGCCCGGCTCCAGCGAGCCCAGGCGGTCCTCCATCCCCAGCGCGCGCGCCCCGCCCAGCGTGGCCATCTCGAGCACGGCGGGGGCGGGCGCCGCCGTGGGGTCCCCCGTCGCGTGCTTGGCGAGCAGGGCCGCCGAGTCCATCTCCTCGAACATGTCGAGGTCGTTGTTGCTGGCCGCGCCGTCCGTGCCCAGGCCCAGCCGGATCCCTTCCTTCAGCATGGCCGCCACCGGAGCCGCTCCCGAGGAGAGCTTCATGTTGCTCTGCGGGCAATGACAGATGCCGACCTCGGCCGCCTTCAGGATCGCGCGGTCGCTCTCCGTGAGCCAGACCCCGTGCGCGCCCAGCACGCCCTTGCGGAGGAAGCCGAGGTCCCGCAGGTGCTCGGTGGAGGTCTTTCCGTAGCGCTCCTTGATCGTCTTGACCTCGTCCGCGACCTCCGAGATGTGGATGAGGAGGGGCGCGCGGTAGCGGTCGGCGAGCGCGCGCGCCTGTTTCAGGGTCTCCGGCGAGCACAGGTAGGCGGAATGCGGGGCGACGGCGGGCACGACCAGCGGGTCGCCCGTCCAGCGCTTCAGGAACCGATCGGCGCGCGCCAGCGCGTCGGGGATGGTCCTCGCGTCCGGGGCGCCTCCCGGGACCTCGATGAGGGTCGAGCCCAGCACACCGCGGATGCCCGCCTCCTTGGCCGCCTCCGCCACCTGGTCCTCGAAGTAGTACATGTCGACGAAGGTGGTGGTGCCGGAGCGGATCATCTCGAGAGCGGCCAGCCGCGTCGCCGCCTTCACGAAGGACGCGGAGACGTTCCTGGCCTCGGCCGGGAAGATGTAGTTGTGGAGCCAGTCCATCAGGCGCAGGTCGTCGGCCACGCCGCGGAAGAGGACCATCGGCGCGTGCCCGTGGGCGTTGATGAGGCCGGGGATCACGATGCCGCCCTTGGCGTCGAGCACGTCGCGCCCGCGGTAGGCCTTCTCGATCTCCACCGCCGGTCCCACCGCGGCGATCGCGCCCCCGTCGATGGCCAACGCCCCCTCCGGGATCACGCGGTGCGCGGCGTCCACCGTCACCACCGTCCCATGCCGGACCACGAGGTCCACCGTCTTCGGCTGGGCGACGGCGAGGCCCGCGGTCAGGGAGGCTGCCGCCGCCGCCGCGCAGGGAAAGAGTCCCTTCACAGATTCCTCGCGTCGAAGGGCAGCGGCAGGAGCTCCGAGAGACGAAGCGTGCGCGCGCGGCCGTGCAGGTTCACGACGTGCACCCAGAGGTCCCCCGCGAACTCCCACAGCACCTGGCGGCAGGCGCCGCAGGGCGCGGTGAGGCGAGGGGAGTCCGCCACCACCGCCACCGCGTCGAACTCGCGCAGGCCCTCGGAGACGGCCTTGAAGATGGCCACGCGCTCCGCGCACATGGTGAGCCCGTAGGACGCGCTCTCCACGTTGCAGCCGGTGACCACCTCGCCCGCGCGCGTGCGCAGGGCGGCGCCGACCTTGAAGCGCGAGAAGGGGGCGGCGGCCCGGAGACGCGCACGCGTGGCCAGGAGGGCCAGCTCGCGCAGCCCGGCGGCGGAGGGGCGGCGGCCGCTCACGCCGTCCTCGCCGCGTCCACGAGGATCCGGCCCAGGACGTCGAGCAGCCCCGCCTTGACCCTCTCCGCCACCTCCAGCACCTCGAGATGGTGGAGCTTCTTCTTGATGACGCCGGCGGCCATGTTGGTGATGCAGGAGATCGCGAGCACGCGGAGGCCCAGGTGCCGGGCCGCGATCACCTCCGGCACCGTGGACATCCCGACCGCGTCCGCGCCCAGGGTGCGCGCGGCCCGGATCTCGGCGGGCGTCTCGTAGGAGGGGCCGTCGAACGCGATGTACACGCCGCGCCGCACGGTCATGCCCACCTTGGAGCAGGCCCGCTCCGCGATCTCCTGGAGGCGCAGGTCGTAGGCGTCGCTCATGTCGAAGAAGCGGGGCCCGAACTGCTCCTCGTTGGGGCCGATGAGCGGGTTCATCCCCATGTAGTTGACGTGGTCGGTGATGATCATGAGCTCGCCCGGCTTGTAGTTCACGTTCACGCTGCCCGCGGCGTTGGTCATCACCACGACCTTGACCCCCAGGCGCCCGAGGACGCGGATGGGAAACACCACCTGGGCGGGGGTGTAGCCCTCGTAGTGGTGCACGCGGCCGTTGAGGACCACGACCGGGGTGTCCTCCGCCGCCGTGCCCACCGCGACCTCGCCCTTGTGACCGATGGCGGTCGAGGTGGGGAAGTGCGGGATCTCCGCGTAGGGGATCCGCGTGGCGCCGGCCAGGGTGTCCGCGAAGGCGCCGAGGCCGGACCCCAGCACCAGGGCCACCGTCGGCCGGAGCCTGGTCCGGGAGCGCACGAAGGTGGCCGCCGCCTCCGCCTGGGCGTACGCGCTCAAAGCAGCATCCCCGCGAAGCAGGCGGTCATGAAGTTCGCGAGCGTGCCCGCGATGAGCGCGCGCACGCCCAGCCGGCTCAGGTCGTCCTTGCGCTCCGGCACCAGGGCCCCGATCCCGCCGATCTGGATCCCGATCGAGGAGAGGTTGGCGAATCCGCAGAGGGCGAAGGTGGCGATGGTGAAGGAGCGCGGGTCGAGGGCCTCCTTCATGGGGCCGAGCGCGGTGTAGGCGATGAACTCGTTGGTCACCATGCGCAGGCCGAGCAGGCTCCCCACCGCGCGCACGTCCTTGAAGGGCACTCCCATCAGCAGGGCCACCGGCGAGAAGACGTAGCCGAGGATCGTCTCCAGGCTCAGGCCGGCCAGGCCCAGGATGACGTTGACGAGGGCGATGAGGGCGAGGAACGAGATCAGCATCGCGCCCACGTTGAGGGCCAGGCTCAGGCCCTCGGAGGTGCCGCGGGCGGCCGCCCCCACCAGGTTCGCGTCCGTGCGCGCGATCTCGAGCTTGACCGTGCCCGCGGTGGCCGGCGTCCCCGTCTCCGGCACCATCATCTTGGCCAGGAGGATGCTGCCGGGAGCCGTCATGAGGACGGAGGCCAGGAGGAAGCGCGGCTCGACGTGGGCCACGAAGATGTAGGCGCCCATGATGCCGGCGCTGATGTGGGCCATGCCGGAGGTCATGACGCACAGCAGCTCCGACTCCGTCATCGCGCCCAGGTAGGGGCGGATGGTCAGGGGCGCCTCCGTCTGGCCCATGAACACGCCGGCGGCGGCGTTGAGGCTCTCCGCCCCGCTCGCGGCCATGAGGCGCGTCATCACGCGCGCGAACAGGGTCACGATCACCTGCATCACGCCCAGGTAGTAGAGGATCGCGAACAGCGCGGCCACGAAGATGATCGTGGGCAGCACCTGGAAGGCGAAGATGAAGCCGATGCTGCCGCCGCCCTGCTTGCCCAGCGGGCCGAAGACGAACTCGGAGCCCTTGAAGGACAGGGCGAGCAGGGCGCTGATCTTCTCGCCCAGCCAGGCGAAGATCTGCTGCCCGAGCGGCACCTTGAGCACGAACAAGGCCAGCGCGAGCTGGAGGGCCAGGCCCCAGGCCACGGTCTTGCCGCGGATGGAGCGGCGGCTCGTGGAGAGCGCCCAGGCGCCGGCGAGGATGGCCATGAGGCCGACGACGGAGAGGAGCCGCTCCATCAGATGGCGGCCAGCCTACGATGCGCGTTGCGGCAGGTCAAGAAAGCACGGCGTGGACGAGCGGACGGGGCGGAGGGGCGTCCGCTCCCACCCGGATGGCGTCCCGCAGCAGGGACAGGGCCTCGTCGAGCCGACCCCGGTCGTTGACGTGGACGGTGGCCAGCGACTCGCCCCTGGCCACGGCGTCGCCGACCTTCTTGCCGAGGACGATCCCGACCCCGGGATCGATGCGGCTGTCGACGGTCTCGCGGCCCGCACCCAGCAGCATGGCCGCGGTACCGACGGCCCGGCAGGCGATGGCGGTCAGGCGTCCCGCGCTCTCCGCGCGCAGCTCGACCGTCTCCGCCGCCCGCGGCAGGCGCCCGAGGTCGTCGCAGACGCGCGGATCGCCGCCCTGGAGCTCGATCACCTGGGAGAGCTTCGCGAGGCCGGCTCCGGAGGAGAGGGCCTCGCGCACGCGCCCGCGGGCGGAGTCGAGGTCGGGGGAGGCCCCGGCCAGGTGCAGCATCCAGGCCGCCAGCTCCACGGACAGGGTCTCGAGGTCCTCCGGCCCGCGTCCCTTGAGGGTCTCGATGCACTCGGCGATCTCGAGGGCGTTGCCGACGCTGCGGCCCAGGGGCTGGTCCATGTCGGTGATGAGGGCCACGACCTTCTTGCCCATGCCGCGCCCGATGGCGAGCATGGCCTCCGCCAGCGCGCGCGAGTCCTCTTCCCTCACCATGAACGCGCCGTTGCCGGTCTTGACGTCGAGCACGAGGGCGTCGATGCCCTCCGCCATCTTCTTGCTCATGATGGAGGCGGCGATGAGGGGACGGCTCTCCACGGTGCCGGTGACGTCGCGCAGGGCGTAGAGCTTGCGATCGGCGGGGGCGATCTCCGGGGTCTGGCCGATGAGGCCGAGGCCGCTCCGGCCGAGCACGGCCCGGAACTCGTCCAGGGAGAGAGAGACGCGGAAGCCGGGGATCGACTCCAGCTTGTCCAGGGTGCCGCCGGTGTGGCCGAGGCCGCGCCCCGAGATCATCGGCACGTAGACGCCGCAGGCGGCGGCGAGGGGAGCGAGGACGAGCGAGGTCTTGTCGCCCACGCCGCCCGTGGAGTGCTTGTCGACCTTGGGCCCGGGCAGGAAGCCGAGGTCGAGCACCTCCCCCGTGCGCATCATCGATTCCGTGAGGGCCACCGTCTCCGCCGCCGTCATGCCCTGGAAGAAGATGGCCATGGCCAGGGCGGAGGCCTGGTAGTCGGGGATCGTCCCCCGCGTGTAGCTCTCGACGAAGAAGGCGATCTCCTCGCGCGTCAGCTCGTGGCCGCCGCGCTTGCGCAGGATGACGTCGACCGCCCGCATGGAGAGGCGGGCCTACTTCTTCTTCAGGCGCTCGACCTCGGCCCAGAGGTCGCGGCGCTTCTTGACGGGCACCGCGAGCGGGCGCGGCGGCTCGGGAGGGGCGGGCATGCCGGCCAGCACCTGGTCCATGAGGCTCTTGTTGTCGTCCTTCTTCTTCGAGCGGCGGGCCGGGACCTGCCCCTGGCGGTAGTCGTGGGTGTTGTAGCAGGTGCGGCAGGTGACCTTGGCGATCAGGGTGACGTTGAGGCTGGCGATGTCGTGGTTGAGGAGGAGGCGGCACCGCGGGCAGTAGTCGTCGACGACATCACCGAGCCTGAGAGGCCGGTCCGGCATGGGAACCTCCAGAAGGGCGCGCGGCGGCGTGAGTATAGTTGAAAATCCGCGGTCCGCACCTAGAATCCGGGTGGACCCTTGGAGAGAGCCCTCCTCTTGGCATCGACGCCGAACGATTACTACCGGCTGCGCACGGAATGGCTCCGCTACAAGAGCCAGCTCTACGACGGGCTCACCGGGCTGCCCGCCCTGCCCGCGGTGGTGGAGGACGTGCGCCGGATCCTGGAGTCCAAGGGCGTGGTGGACGTCGTGTACGTGGACCTCGGACGCTCGGGGGGACAGGAGACCAAGCTCGGCTGGGCCGCCTACGACGGCGCGGTGCGCGAGTTCGCCTCGGTGCTGGCCGCGCTGCGGGCGGGAGGTGAGATCGGGCCCCAGGACGTCGTATGCCTCCACACCGTGCGCTCCGACCGCTTCCTCGTCTTCATGGCCGGCGGCGAGTCCCCCAGCGCCACGCGCCGCGACCAGCTCCTGGCCGCCCTGCGCGCGCGCATCGAGGCCGCCCCGCCCACGAGCGTCCTGCGCACGCTCCCCCTGGCCGCCGGGCAGGCCCGCATCCAGAACGATCCCATCGTGCGCAGCGAGCGCTCCATCCAGCAGGCGGTGGCCCAGGCCATGCTGGAGAGCCTGGTCGCGCGCGAGGGCGTGGAGTCGGAGGGGCGCCAGGAGATCGCGCGCCTCATCACCGACTCCGGCGTGCGCACGGTGTTCCATCCCATCGTCCGCCTGGCCGACGGGCAGATCATCGGGCACGAGGCCTTGACCCGCCCCATCCGCGGCGTGTCCTTCGACTCGGTCGAGGAGCTGTTCGCGTTCGCGGAGTCCACCGACCTGCTGATGGAGTTCGAGCGGCTGTGCCGGCGCACCGCCATCGAGACGGCGGCCCGCACGCCCGGCCTGGGCCTGCTCTTCATCAACGCCTCCCCGAGCGCCATCGAGGACCCGGAGTGGGCGGCGGGCGGGATGGACGAGGTGCTCGGTCACAGCGGGCTGAGCCCCCGCGACGTCGTGGTCGAGATCACCGAGCGGGTGGCCGTGGTCCGCCACGCCGAGTTCCAGGAGGCGCTGCGCACCTTCAAGGAGCGGGGCTACCGGGTGGCCGTCGACGACATGGGGGCGGGCAACGCCTCCCTGCAGTCGCTGGCCAGCATCCAGCCCGACTTCCTGAAGTTCGACACGAGCCTGGTGCACGACATCGACAAGAGCAGCATCAAGCAGAGCCTGCTGGAGACCCTGCGGCAGCTCGCGGACAAGCTCGGCGCCCGCGTGATCGCGGAGGGCATCGAGCGCGAGGAGGAGCTGCAGACGTTGAAGAAGCTGGGGATCGAGCTGGGGCAGGGATTCCTGTTCCATCGGGACGAGGGGGAACAGAGCTAGTGCGAAATGCCGAAGTCATCCGGCAGTGGCGGATCCTCAAGCGCATCGAGGCCGGGCGCTACACGACGGCCCAGGACCTGGCCGACGAGCACGGAGTCACCGAGCGCACCATCCGCCGCGACATCGAGGCCCTGCAGGAGGCGGGCTTCCCCCTGTACGACGAGCGCACGGACGGCCGCAAGGTCTGGCGCCTGGTCGAGGGCTACAAGCAGCGCCTGACCCAGACCTTCACCCTGGCCGAGCTCAGCGCGCTCTACTTCAGCAAGAACCTCATGTCCTTCCTGGGCGGGGCCCCGTTCGCCCAGGACCTCGAGTCCGCGTTCGCGAAGATCCGGGAGGCGCTGCCCGCGCGCAGCCTGCCCTACCTGGCCCGCATCCAGGACCTCTTCTCGGCGCGGCCGGACCCCTGGAAGGACTACTCGGAGAAGCAGGACATCATCGCCCAGCTCATCGACGCCGTGCTCCACCAGCGCCGCGCGACCATCGCCTACTACTCGTTCAACAGCAAGCGGACCAAGACCTACACCGTCGACCCCTACCGGCTCGTGTACTGGCACGGCGGCCTCTACCTGTACGCGCGCGCGGAGGAGTACGGGGAGGTGCGCACGTTCGCGGTCGAGCGCATCGAGAAGATCGAGGTGCGCGACGAGGCCTTCGAGATGCCCGCCGACTTCAGCGTCTCCGAGTACGCGCGGGGCGCGTTCGGGATCGCGGGGGGCAAGCCGGAGCCGGTGGAGATCGCCTTCGACGCCGCCGTCGCCGGCTACATCCGCGAGCGCATGTGGCACGAGAGCCAGTCCCTCGAAGAGGGGCCGGGCGGAGGGGTGGTCCTGCGCCTCAGCGTGGCCCCCGGCTTCGAGCTCAAGAACTGGATCAAGGGCTTCCTGCCCCACGTGCGCGTGCTCAAGCCCGCCACCTTGCGCGACGGGATCGCGCGCGAGCTCGAGCAGGCGCGCAAGAGCTTCAAGAAGCGCTAGCCGGGGACCCGCCCCCGGGCCTCTAGTGCCAGATGTCGATCTCCTGGTCCTGGTCCGGCCGGCCGTCGACCACGACCACGTACGTGTAGAGGCCGAGCTGCGCGTCGGGGCGGACCTTCACCACCAGGTCGCCGAAGCGGCCCTGGGCCACGGCCAGCGACTTCTCGCGGGGGTCGAGCGGGTCGGGCGCGGCCGCGACCTTCGCCCCCGGGTACTCGCCGTCTGCGGTCGTGCGCGGCTTGTCCGGGAAGTATCCGGGGGGCGCCGTCGGAGACAGCGCCTCGCCCACCCGCTTGAGGGTGGTGATCGTCACCGTGGCCGTCTCCTTCTGGCCCGCCCTCGGCAGGCACGCGTTGTAGACGCGCCAGGTGATCTTCTCGCCGCGGACGGCATGGAGGCGGGGAGGGCCGGCGATCACGTAGCAGTCACCCCGCCAGCCGAAGAGCACGACCGTTCCCCACTGGTCGCGGAGGGGGTAGCCGATCCCGGACGCGGCGCCTTTCGCGGTCCGGCATCCGGCGACGAGGGTCGACGCGACGAGGGCGAGCGAGAGAAGGGCGAGCAGCCCGCGCCGCTCCCGCCAGAGTGTCGTCATCAGGTCCTCCGTGGTGTGACCGTCAGCGACGGTCGGCTACGAGCGCCTTGTATCCCGGAAGGTTCCGCAGGGCGGCCAGGTCGGTCTCCTGCCGGGCGAGGACCGGACTATATCCCTGCTTGAGGGCGGCATCGAGCGTGACCATCGCCTCCGCCTTCTCCCCGCGGAGGGCCTGCACCGTCGCCTTGCGATAGAGGACGTCCTTGTCGCGGGGGGCGGCGGCCTGGGCGTCCGCGAGGTGGCGGTCCGCGTCGGCCGCCCGTCCGAGCTTGGCCTCGGCCAGGGCCATCAGGGAGAGGGCGTCGGCGTCGCGCGGGTTGACCCGGAGCGCGTCCTCCTCGAGCTTGACCACCTTGAGATAGCACTCGCGGGCCTTGTCCGCCTGGCCCAGCTGCCGGTAGCTGTCGCCGAGGTAGCGGAGCTGCCGGGGGAGGTTCGCGTCGCGCCGGATCGCCTCCTCCAGCGCCCGCGCGGCCTCGGCGTAGCGGCCCTGGACGTAGTAGAGCGCCCCCATGTTGCCGTAGGCGCGGACGTCGGGGCGGATGGCGATCGCCTTCTCGTAGCTCTTGAGGGCGCGGTCGTTCTCGCCCATCGACTGGTAGGCGGCTCCCAGCATCTGGAAGCCGCGCGAGCCGTCCGGCTGCAGCTCGGTCACGCGCTGGAAATGGCGGACGGCTTCGGGAAAGCGGCCCAGCCGGTAGTACGCGTAGCCGAGGAAGCTCTCGTTCTCCCAGTAGTCGGGGCGGATCTGCACCGCGCGCTCCAGCTCGGCCAGCGCCTCCGCGCTCGCCCCGCGGGCGAGGAGGATGTCTCCGAGCAGGCGGTGGGCGTCGTCGTTGCCCGGCTGGAGGGCGAGCACGCGGCGCAGCTCCTCCATCGCCTGGTCGGTCCGGCCGGTGCCGTTGTAGAGCCGGGCCAGCACGAACCGCGTGAGGGGCTGGCCGGAGTCGAGGCGCAGCGCCTCCGTGATCGCGCCGAAGGCCTGGCCGACCGCGGCCTCGTCCCTCGTCTCCTGGTACTGGATCCAGTACGCCTCTCCGAGCGCGGCGTGGGCCTGGGCGAAGCTCGGGTCCTTCTGGACGGCCCGCTTCAGCGTGTCGATGGCGCCGCCGACGTTGCCGGGCACGTCGCGGCGCTCCAGAAGCGTGCGCGCGCGGGCGTACATCGCGTAGGCGTCGGCGTCGCCGGTGGGGGCGCGGGCCAGCCGCTGGCGCTCGGTGTCGCTCAGCGACACCTCCAGGGCCTCCGTGAGGGTCTCCGCCGCCTTGCGGTGCAGGGCGAAGACGTCGTCGATGTCCCCTTCCAGCTCCTCGCCCCAGGCCACGGAGTCGTCGGCCCGCACGAGGTTCAGGGTCACGCGCAGGCGATGGTCGGCGCGCTGGACGCCGCCGTTGACGAGGTAGGTGGCGCCGAGCTCGCGCGCCACCGTCGCCGAGGGGCGCCCGCGCAGCTCGAGGGCGGCCGACCGCGACACCACGGTGACCGCGGGCACCCCGGCCAGGCGGGTGATGAGCGTGTCCGCGATGCCGACCCCCAGGTACTCGTCGCCGGGGTCGTTGCTCACGTTGTCCAGCGGCAGCACCGCGACCACCGGGCGGCGCCCGGCGACCGGGTGGGGCCGATGCGCGGTGGTCCACCAGCCGCCGGCGCCGCCGAGGGCGACCACCACCACCGCCGCCGCGGTCACGCTCGCCACCGGCGTGCGCACGGGCAGGGGCCGCACGCGCCCGGCGCTGATGCCGGAGGAGAGGTTCGCGGCCAGGCGGGCCAGGGCGGCGTCGAGCTCGCCCGCGGAGGCGTAACGGTGGGCGGGGTCGCGCTCCAGGCAGCGCAGCACGATCGCGCTCATCTCCGGCGGCACCTCGGGGGAGAGGTGCGTCGGAGGCGGACAGCGCTCGCCGGCCGGCCGCAGGGCCAGGGGCGCGCTGCCGCCGTCGCCGGGGGCGCGCTTGCCGGTGAGCATCTCGAACAGGACCAGGCCCGCCGCGTAGATGTCCGTGCGCGCGTCCGTGGGCTGGCCGTACGCCTGCTCGGGCGAGATGTAGGCCAGCGTGCCCAGGATCGCGCCCTGGCCCGTGAGCCGGTCGCGCTCGTGGTGATAGGCGAGGCCGAAGTCCATCACGATCGCGTGGCCGGAGCGGTCGATCATCGCGTTGGCCGGCTTGAGGTCGCGGTGGACGATGCGGCGCTGGTGGATGGCTTCGAGGCCGGCGCAGATCTGCCGGCCGATCGCGATCGTCTGCTTGGTCGAGAGCGTGCCCACGGACTGGATGAGGTCGTCCAGGGTCTGCCCGTCGACGTACTCCATGCTGATGAAGAGCGTCCCGTCCACCTCGCCCAGGTCGTACACGCGGCAGACGTTGGGATGGGTGACCTCCTGGGCCAGGGTCAGCTCGCGTCGGAACCGCTCGAGGGTCTGGTCCTGGTCCTCGAAGCCCGTCCGCACGAGCTTGAGGGCGACGGTCTTGCCCAGGCGGACGTCGATGGCCTTGTAGACCTGGCCCATCCCGCCCGCGCCGATCTCCTCGATCAGCGTGTAGCGGTCACCGAAGCGCTGCCCAGGGGCGAGGCGGGGGAAGGCCAGGCCGCGCGGCGGCGGTCCCGCGATGGGAGCCGTGGACGCGGCCGAGGCCGCGTCCTCCGCGAAGGTCGCGCCGCTACAGGCCGGGCAGTGCCCGCCCGGCGGCACGGTTCCGCCACACTCTGGGCAGCTCACGTGGCACGCTCGCTCCCGACACTGCGGACCCCGCGCCGGGGTGCAGAATCGGCGGAGCCTACGTCAGTGCCCGCATGTCGTCAACAGAGATACGAGCAGGCGCCCGCGAGTGTTCACGCCACCTCGAGCACCAGGACGGAGGTGCCCACCTGGATGTGGTCGCCGGGGGCCAGGAACGCCTCCTCCACCGCCCGGCCGTTGACGTAGACGTGCCCTTGGTGGCTCAGCCGCTGCAGCCGCCAGGCCGCCCGGCCGGGATCGGGGACCAGGGCGGCGTGCTCCCGCGAGACCGTCTTCTCGTCCATGAGGACGGCGCAGCGCGCGGGATCGCGGCCCATCCGGACCTCCCCGGTCAGGTCGAACGTGCGGCCGGAAGCGGGCCCGGCCACCCCCCGCAGGCGCCAGGAGGCGGGGGCGGCGGGGGTCGGGACGACGGGGGCCGGTTCGGGCGGCGCCGGCGCCGGCTCCGGTGCCGGGGCCACGGCGGCGACCGCGCCCGGTGCCTTCATCATGACCGTGCGGCTGAACACGCCGCCCCCGAGCTCGCGCGCGGAGCGCAGGCCGCGCGCCTTGAGGATGTAGGTCATGACCAGGAAGAAGGCGCCCAGCTGCAGGACCACGCCCAGCAGGGGCGACTCGCCGACGAACGTGTCGTAGAGGCCGTGCATCACGGAGGAGAGGCCGAGGCCGAGCAGGAAGAAGACGAGGCGGTGGCGCCGCTCGGAAGCGGCCAGGGCGATGAAGTAGCCGAAGACCGCGCTGAAGCAGGCGTGCAGGAACGGCGTCATCGCCATGCGCACGACGTTGTTGTAGACGGGCATGATCAAGTAGCCGCGGTTGCCGGTCTGCTTCATGGCCTCCAGGGCCAGGCCCAGGGTGTGGAAGACGTAGTAGACGTTCTCCGCGCCCGCGAAACCGATCCCGGACATCATGCCGAGGAGCAGGCCGTTCAGGGGCTTGCGCATCCGCGTCGTGAACAGGGCGAGGGCGAGGAGGGGGATGGCCTTGGTCATCTCCTCGCGAACGCCGACCCCGAAGACGTAGCCCACCAGGCGCACGGGCAGGAAGGCGCGGGTGGTGAGCCACCCCGTGAGGTCGGGCGGGACGATCAGCCAGACCTGGAGGATGGGCAGCCCGATGAAGGAGGTGAAGAGGACGGTCCCGAAGGCGAGCCGGAAGCTCAGGTCGCGGTCGGCGAAGAGGCGGTAGAGCAACAGCGACCACAGCGCCATCGACCAGAGGGCGAGGCCGTAGAGGATGGCGTGGTCCTCGTGGAGGATCTCGATGGCCAGGGGCGCGATGGCCACGAAGGCCAGGAAACGGAAGACGGGGCTCTTGAGGATCTCGCTGCCGCTGATCTTGTCGAGGAGCACCGCCTCCCGCAGGGAGACGTCGAAGGCCTCCTCGATGTAGTCGAGGTCGAACGAGGGGCCGGCCGGGGCCGCCGGGCGGCCACAGCTGCCGCAGAAGCGCGCCCCCGTCGCGAGCGGACGCCCGCAGAACGTGCACAGCACAGGGGGCGGGATTGTACCGCGGCCCGCGCTACAATCCCCGGAGAGTGGCCGACATCGAGACCTTCCCCAACCGCCATCCCGGCCGCGACTACACCATCGTCCACACCTGCCCGGAGTTCACCGCGGTCTGCCCCAAGACGGGGCAGCCCGACTTCGGCACCCTGCGCATCTCCTACGTCCCCGACCTCGAGTGCGTGGAGCTCAAGAGCCTCAAGATCTATCTACAGGGCTACCGCAACCGCGGCATCTACTACGAGCACGTGACCAACGTGATCCTGGACGACCTGGTGGCGGCGGTGCGGCCGCGGCGGATGACGGTGGAGGGCGACTTCCACGTGCGGGGCGGGATCTCGACGGTGGTGCGGACGGAGTACGAGGCGCCCGCCCGCCGGCCTTCCCCCCCTCGCCGGCCCGCCCCCCGCCGGCGATGATCTCGCCCCCGTTCATCCTCGCCCGCCGCTTCGTCGCGGGGCCGGACCCCGACTCCGCGATCGCGGTGGGCCGGACCCTCCACGCCCGCGGCATCGGCGCCACCTTCGACCTCCTGGGGGAGGACGTGCTCGACCGCGAGGCCGCCCGCCGGAGCACGGAGGCCAACGGGGACCTGCTGCGGCGCATCCCCCCCGAGGTCGAGCGCAACATCTCGATCAAGCTGACCATGCTCGGCCTGGACGTCTCGGAGGAGTTCTGCGAGGAGAACGTGGCCCTTCTCCTGGAGGGGGCGCGGAAGGTGGACGGGTTCGTCCGCATCGACATGGAGGGGTCGAAGCACACCCAGCGCACCCTCGACCTGTTCCGCCGCCTGCGCCGGCGCTACGACAACGTGGGCATCGTGCTCCAGGCCTACCTCCACCGGACCCCGGCCGACGTCGGGGAGGCCATCGCCCGCGGCGACCGCGTCCGGCTCTGCAAGGGGGCCTACCGGGAGCCGGCGGAGGTCGCCCTCCAGGCCATGGAGGACATCCGCGGGGCCTACCGCCGGTGCGCCCGCGAATTAGTTGACAAAGGCAACTATCCCGCCATCGCCACCCACGACGAGAGCCTCATCCGCGACGTGCTCGCCCACGCGGGGGAGGCCGGGGTGGCCTCCGGCCGCTTCGAGTTCCAGATGCTCTACGGGCTGCGGCCCCGGCGCTGGGACGAGCTGGTGAAGGCCGGCCACCGCGTCCGCATCTACGTGCCCTACGGCACCCACTGGTTCCCCTACTTCTACCGCCGCCTGCGCGAGCGCAAGGAGAACGTGTTCTTCGTCCTGCGCAGCCTGATCGGGGGCTGAGCCATGCTCATGCGGGCCGCGGTCTACCGGGGCAAGGGCCTTCTGAGGGTCGAGGAGGTCCCGGTGCCGGAGACGGGCCCGGGGGAGATGCTCATCCGGGTCGAGGCCTGCGGGATCTGCGGGACCGACATCAAGAAGATCGTGAAGGGCCTCCTGCCCGGGCCCCGCATCTTCGGGCACGAGATCGCGGGGACGGTCGCCCGCGCCGGGAGCGGCGTGGCCCGCTTCCGGGAGGGCGACCGCGTCGTCGTGCACCACCACGTCCCCTGCGGGCGGTGCTTCTACTGCCAGCGCCGGGTCTACGCGCAGTGCGAGGTCTACAAGCGCAACGGGACCACCGCGGGGTTCGAGGCGGCGGGAGGCGGCTTCGCCGACTACGTCAAGGCCATGGACTGGGTCGTCGAGAAGGGAGCGATCGGCGTCCCCGACGGCGTGACGGCCGAAGAGGCCTCCTTCGTGGAGCCGGTGAACACCTGCCTCAAGGCCGTGCGCCGGGCGGAGGTGGAGAAGGGGCAGGCCGTGCTCGTGGTGGGCCAGGGCCCCATCGGCCTCCTCCTCACCCAGCTCTGCCGGTGGGCGGGGGCGGAGGTGCTGGCCAGCGACACCCTCCCCGACCGCCTCGACATGTCCCGGCGCCTGGGCGCCTCCCTGGCCCTCGACGCCTCGTCCGTGGACGTGCCCCACGAGGTGCGGGCCCTGACCGGCGGCCGGGGCGCGGATGCCGTGTTCCTGGCCGCCTTCGGCCAGGCCCCTCTCCGGCAGGCCATTGACGCCACGCGCCCAGGTGGCCGTATCATTCCGTTCGCCGCCACATCGCCCGGGGAGACGGTCGAGATCGACCTGGGGGCCTTGAGCGCCTCCGAGAAGGAGATCTTCACGTCTTACAGTGCGTCGGTGGACGTCCAGGACCTGGCCGCCCAGCTCGTCTTCGCGCGCGAGGTGCGCGTGAGGGAGCTGGTGAGCCACCGGTTCCCCCTGGCCGAGGCGCCGCGCGCGGTGGACGTGGCGTCGCGTCCCGCGCCGGGCGTGCTCAAGGTGGTGTTGCAGGGCGGCGAGACGGACGGCGGACTCTAGAGCGAGGTGAGGCCGAGTGCGACCTAAGATGAAAGCGGCCGTCCTGTACGGCCGGGAAGACGTGCGCATCGAGCAGGTGGACGTGCCGCCGCTCGAGCCCGGGGACGTGCTCCTGCGCACGCGCGTGGCCCTGACCTGCGGCACGGACGCCAAGGTGTTCCGGCGCGGCTACCACGCCAAGATGATCGTGCCGCCGGCGGTGTTCGGGCACGAGATCGCGGGCATCGTGGAGGAGGTCGCTCCCGGCGTCGAGGGCCTGGAGCCGGGCATGGCCGTGGTCGCCGCCAACTCCGCCCCCTGCGGCGACTGCTATTACTGCCGGCACGAGATGCCGAGCCTCTGCGACGACCTCCTCTTCTGGAACGGGGCCTACGCCGAGTTCGCGCGCATCCCCGCGCGCGTGGTCAAGAAGAACGTGCTCGCCCTCGAGGAGGGCCTCGAGTTCCGCGAGGCGGCCATGGTGGAGCCACTGGCCTGCGTGATCCGCGGCGTGGAGGAGAGCTGGATCGGGCGCGGCCAGTCGGTGGCGGTCATCGGCACCGGCCCCATCGGCCTGATGTTCGTCGCCCTGGCGCGGATGCGCGGCGCGCACGTGACCGCCGCCGGCCGCCGCCGGTCGCGCCTGGACAAGGCCCTGGAGATGGGGGCGGAGGGCACGGTGGCGGCGCGGGATGGCGCGGACCTCGCCGAGCTGCTCCGCCAGCGCAGCCCCGACGGGCGCGGGATGGACGTCGTGATCGAGGCGGTCGGGCTGCCCGCGACCTCGGAGGCGGCGGTGCGGGCGGTGCGCAAGGGCGGCGTGGTCCAGCTCTTCGGCGGCTGCCCGGCGGACACGAAGATCGGGATCGACTCCCAGCTCCTGCACTACCAGGAGCTGACCATCAAGTCGACCTTCCACCACACGCCGGAGAGCGTGCGGAAGGCCTTCCGGCTGATCGCGGACGGGCACATCGACCCCAACGCCTTCATCACCGCCGACGCGCCCCTCGACGACCTGCCGCGCGTGCTCGGGCACATGGCGCGGGGCGGCGACGGCCTCAAGACCGCGATCCTGCCCTAGCCAAAAAAAGAAGGGCGCACGCCTGGCGTGCGCCCTCCGACCGGCCGCGGGAGACTACTTCTTCCGCGCGGTCGCCTTGCGGCCCTTGCGAGCACCCTTGCGGGCCGCGCTCTTCTTGCGCGCTCCGGCCTTGCGGGCCTTGCGCGCCCCGCCCTTGCGGCTCTTCTTGGCGGCCGTCTTCTTGCGCGCCGTCTTGCGCGCGGCCTTCTTCTTCGCCGGCTTCCGGCTCGCCGCCTTCTTCTTGGCGGGCTTGCGGGCAGCGGCGCGCTTGGGCGCGGCGGGGGCGGCGCCGGTGACCGCCGGCATAGGCGCGGGCGCCGGGGCCGCGGGGGCCGCGGGGGTCGTGCCCGGGACCATTGGCACCGGAGACCCCGTCGGCGTGTGATCGTCCATTCTCAACCTCCAGGAGCGGGAATCGAGCCGGCGCGCGAGCGGCCGTGCGCCCGACTCTCGTTGTCTTGGAACGAAACCGGCGAGAGTGTGCTCCCGCGCGGCGTGCGCGTCAAGCACGCGCACGCACCAGTCGTCCCGGAGGCCGCAGCGCTAGTTCACCGTGATGTCGGCGGGCAGCTCCGCGAGCACGCCGCAGTCGTCGCACAGCATGTAGCCTTCGCCGGCGCCGCCGCGCCGGTAGAGGGGGATGGGATGGAGGTCCTCGGCCGTCACCTGGCCGCCTCGGCCGATGGACAGGATCGACGCCTCACACAGCGGGCACCGTGCGTCCACGCTGGAGACGACGTGAGTGGCCATGACGAACCTCCCCTCGGGCCAACCATCCCCGCTCTTTGCTCCGAGCGGAGTGTGGCGCCCTCGACACATTGGACGCGGGCTGGGGGGGAAAGGTTCAGTCCCGGGGTGTTGTCTCTCACCCGTTTTACTTTGTGCCACAAGACCTCAGAATCGCTCGTGCGGCCGGTCACCGGAATTGCGGCTCTCGTTTCCGGCGGTGTCCCCGATCACAGGGTTGACACGCGGCGAGCCGTTCTCCTAAGATGGTTGGAACTGACGCGGGGTAGAGCAGCCAGGTAGCTCGTTGGGCTCATAACCCAAAGGTCGGTGGTTCAAATCCACCCCCCGCTACCAACCTCATAGCCCTTGGGATTCCAGGGGATGCAGCCAGGGCGGCCCGCACGGCCGCCCTTCTTTTTCACGCCTGGGCGTCAGCGCGACTCCGTCACGGTGAGCCTCTGGTTCACGCCCACGTCCTCGAGTCGCTGGACGGCGCCGCTTGGCCAGCGGATCTCCACCAGCCGGACGCGCGAGGCACCCCCCAGGCCGACCAGGACCCTCTTGTCGCTCGCGGAGAGGTAGCTCGAGGCCGTGGCCACGGTGTGGCTCTGGGTGAGGCCGGTGTCCGTCACCGTCCGGACCACGGCGCCGATCGCGTCCCGGTTCGATCTCGTGCCCACGAGCTCGAGGGAGAGCCAGCCCGCGCGATTGCCGCCGTCGTTGCGCAGCACGTACGGACGCTGGCCGCAGTTGGACACGACCACGTCCGTGTCGCCGTCGTTGTCCAGGTCGCCGAAGGCCGCGCCGCGGCCGGCCCAGGCCTTGCTCAGCGCTATTCCCGCCTGAGCCCCCACGTCGCGGAACCGCCCGCCCCCGCGCAGGAGCAGCGGCGGCTGGGCGTACTTGATATGGTCGGACGTCAGCTCGATCGTGTCCAGCACGTGACCCTGCGCCACGAACAGGTCCTTCCAGCCGTCGCCGTCGTAATCGAAGAGCTTCGTCCCCCATCCCGACCAGGCCAGGGTGGTCGAGGCCACGCCCGCCGGCGAGGTCACGTACTCGAAGGATCCGTCGCCGCGGTTGCGGTAGAGCGAGTACGTCTCCCCGGACAGCGTGGAGACGAAGAGGTCGGGCCGGCCGTCATTGTCGTAGTCCGCGAAGTCGGCCCCCATGCCGGCCACCGCCGTGCCCTCCTCGTTGTAGCCGACGCCCGCGGCCAGGGCGACCTCCTGGAAGTGCCCTTTGCCGTCGTTGTGCAGCAGGAACCCGGGCACGGCGTCATTGGCCACGAAGGCGTCGATCCAGCCGTCGCCGTCGTAGTCGGCGAAGGCCACGCCGAGGCCCTTGCCCACGAGCCGGCCCAGGCCGGCCGCCTCCGTGACGTCGCGGAAGGCCCCGTCGCCCTCGTTGCGGAAGAGGCGGTCGGTGACGCCCTTGAAGCTGCGCGGATGGCAGTACTCCCGGTAGCCGGGCCGCCGCTCGCCGCAATAGGGGTTGGTCTCGAAGCGGAAATCCACGTAGCGGGTGACGAGGAGGTCCAGCCGGCCGTCGTTGTCGTAGTCGAAGAAGCCCGCGCTGGCGCTCCAGCCTCCGGCGGCCACTCCCGCCCGCGCCGTCACGTCCGTGAAGTGGCCGTTGCCGTCGTTGTGGTAGAGGACGTTGTTTCCGTAGTTCGTGACGTAGAGGTCCTCGAAGCCGTCGTTGTCGTAGTCTCCCACCGCCACGCCCATGCCGTAACCATGGGTTCCGGCCACACCCGCCTTCTCCGTCACGTCCGTGAACGTGCCGTCGTGGTTGTTGCGGTAGAGGCGGTTCGCATAGCGCGGCCAGGTCTTGCGGGGCTCGGCCCCGGGGGGCATCGGGTCCAGGACCTCCGCCCCGTTCGTGAAGAAGACGTCGAGCCAGCCGTCGCCGTCGTAGTCCAGGACGGCGACCCCTCCTCCCATCGTCTCGATCAAGTACTTCTGCGTGGTGGGAGAGTTCTCGTGACGGAAGGCGATGCCGCTCGCCTCCGTCACGTCCGTGAAGGTCACGGCAGACGGCGCGGGAACGCCGGCGGCGTCCCGGCGCGCGGCGAGGGCGAGGAGGGCGACCAGCGCGGCTCCGAGCGTCGCCCGGGCCGGACCGCTCACCGCCGCGCCTCCGGCAGACGCAGGGCGAGCTGGGTGGCGAGGTTGGGGTCGAGGGCGTCGAGCGCGCGCTGCTCCTCCCGGGCCCCCGGCAGGTCGCCTTGCGCCAGCAGCGCGAGGGCCAGGTTGAAGTGGGCGGGCGCGTGATCGGGCTGCCGGTGGACGACGCGGCGGAGCTCGCCGATCGCCTCCGCGGTCCGGCCGAGGTCGATCAGGACCAGGCCGAGGTTGAAGCGGGTGGCGGCGTCGTCGGGCCGGACGGCGAGGGCCCGGCGATAGGCCTCCGCCGCCTCCCGTGGCCGGTCCGTCTTCGCGTAGGCCCGCCCGAGCCGGTAGAGGACGCCGGCGTCGCCGGCCCGTGCCACGGCGGCCTTCTCGAGCGCGGCCACCGCCTCCGGCCAGCGTTCCAGGTTGGCGTACGTCGTGCCGAGGCCGACGAGCGCATCGGGATCGTCGGGCTGGATACGGAGGGCGCGGGTGAACGCCTCCAGGGCCTTCGCGTAGCGGCCGAGGTTGTCCGCGGCCAGGCCCAGCCCGATCCAGGCGGCCACGCGGTCGGGGGCGACCTCCACGACGCGCGCATAGGCGTCGGCGGCCTCGGCCCAGCGGCCGGCGCGGGAGCGGGCCCAGGCCAGGCCATACCGCGCCTCCACGTCGTCGGGGCGGACGGCGAGCGCGTGCTCGTACGCCTCCGCGGCTTCGTCGCCCTGGCCGGCCTTCCCCAGGAGGCCGCCCAGGTTGGCGAGCGCTTCCGCGTTGTCGGGGGCGGCGGCGATCGCGCGGCGGTAGGCCTCGATCGCCTCCGTGATCCGCCCCTGCCGGGTGTGGACGACGCCGAGGTTGTAGTCCGCCACCGCGTAGCCGGGCTTGAGGGCCACCGCGCGAGCGAAGGCCTCGGCCGCCTCGTCGAGGCGGCCGAGCCGTTCGCAGGCCACGCCGAGGTTGTAGTGCGCCTCCGCGTAGTCGGGCCGGAGGCGGAGCGTCTCGCGGAAGGCCGTGATCGCGTCCTCGGTCTGCCCCAGGCCCGCCTGCGCGACGCCGAGCCCCAGGTGCGCGGAGGCCAGGTCCGGCTCGATCCGTATCGCGCTCCGGAAGGCCTCCACCGCGTCCGCGAACCGTCCCTCCCGGCACCGCGACCAGCCGGCCCGCGAAAGCTCGTCCGCCGACTCGCCTTGGACGAGTCCAGGGGAGAGGGAGCAGAGCAGCAGAGCCGACAGGGCAAGGGCGCGCACTATGGGTTCCGCGGCAGCGGGGCCAGCGGTTCCCGCCTCCCCGCCCCCTCCTCGGCCGCCTCCGGTCCCAGGCTGCGGAAGACGGCGGCTTCGCGGGCGGCGGCCGCCGCGTCGCCCTTGAGCCGATAGGCGCGCGCGAGCTGGTAGTGCGCGCCCTTGCGGTCGGGATCGATATCGACCGCCGCCTTCAGGTGCTCGATCGCCTCCTCGAGCCGGCCCTCGCCGAGCAGCATCTTCCCGAGCTGATAGTGGCCGCCCGCGTGCCGCGGGTGCGCGGCGAGCAGACGTTGGTAGTACTCGGCCGCCCCCGCGCGATCCTGTCGCAGGTAGGCGATCGTCCCCAGCGAGAACAGCGCGTCCGCCATCCCGGGATCGAGCGGGAGGGCCCGCTCGAAGTGGAGGACGGCCGCGTCCAGCTCGCCCCGCCGCCGCTCGCTCTCCCCGAGGAGGAACCAGGCCGCGGGGTTTCGCGGGTCGAGGGCGGTCGCCTCCTGGAGCCGCTCCGAGGCCTCCGCGTTCCGGCCCAGGCTGATCAGCGCCCAGCCCAGGTTCAGCTTCGCCGGGGCGTTGGCCGGATCCAGGCGCGCCGCCTCTCCGAGCTCGCGCGCCCCGTCCGGGTTCCGTCCGGCGTCGAGGTAGGCGAGCCCCAGGTAGTAGCGGAAGCCCGCGTTGCCGGGGGCGAGACGCGCCGCGCGCTCCAGCGGCGGGATCGCCTTCTCCTTCTCACCCATCAGGCTGTACGTGATGCCGAGCAGGTAGTGGCCCTGGGCCTGGGCGGGCTCCCGCCGGACGGCTTCCGAGAGGCGCTCGACGGCGGCCGGGAACTTGCGCTCCGCGGCATAGATCTGGCCCAGGAGCAGGCCGAGGCGCGGCAGCTCGGGAGAGAGGCGGGCGGCCCGCTCCGCGTGACGCTCGGCATCGTCCAGGAGTCCCCCGCGCAGGCACGTGTCCGCGATGCGCGCCAGCGTGGGCGCGTCCGCCCCCGCTGCCGCCGTCTCCAGGAGCTCCCGCGCCTCGCTCGCGCGACCGGCGCGCAGGAGCTGCTGGGCGCGGCCGAGCGACTCGGCGCGGTCGTCCTGGGCGGCCACGGCCGCGGCGAGGAGGGCGAGGGCCGCCGCCAGGCCGCGCGGTCGCGCCATCAGCGTCGCGGCACCAGGCCCTTCTTCTCCTCGACGACGACGACCCGGTCGGCGGCGACGTTCTCCAGCCGGTCCACGATCCCGCTCGGCCAGCGGACCTCGAGGGCCGGCACCACCGTGGCCTTTCCCAGGCCGAAGTGGGCCCGCAGATCGCTCTGGGAGAGGTAGGAGCCGCCGCCGTGCACCTCGTGCACCTGCCTCGTCCCGCCCACCTGGACGGTGACGCGCGCACCCAGGCCGTCCCGGTTGCTGCTCGTCCCCACCAGCTTCACCGCCAGCCAGTGGTTCGCGTCCGCCGTCTCGTTGTGGAGGAGGACCGCCCGGTCGTTGACGCTCGAGACGAGCACGTCCACCCGGCCGTCGTCGTCGTAGTCGCCGAAGGCGGCGCCGCGTCCAACCCGCGGCGTCGCGAGGTCGGGGCCCGCCCCCTGCGTGACGTCCGCGAACGTCCCGTCGCCCTGGTTGCGCAGGACGAGCGCCCTCTCCGCGTACGTCTCATCCAGGTGGTGGCGGTCCACCTCCGGGTAGACGTGGCCGTTCACGAAGAAGAGGTCCTTCCAGCCGTCGTTGTCGAGGTCCACGAAGGCGGTCCCCCAGCCCAGGTAGCGCGTGGTGGCCTGGCCCACGCCGGAGGGCCAGGTCGTCTCCAGGAACGTGCCGCTGCCCTGGTTCCGGTAGAGGGAGTGCGGCTCCCCGTAGAAGTTCGTGATCACGAGGTCGAGGCGGCCGTCGTTGTCGTAGTCCCCGAAGTCGGCGCCCATCCCCGCGCGCTCGCGGCCGTCCTCGTCGAAGGCCACCCCGGCCTCAAAGGCCGTCTCCGTGAACGTCCCGTTGCGGTTGTTGTGGTAGAGCAGGTTCGGGTGGGCGTCGTTGGCCACGAAGAGGTCGGGCCAGCCGTCGTCGTCGTAGTCGGCCCAGACGACGCCGAGGCCGCGGTAGCGGGCCTTGTCGAGGTCGCCGGCGGGGACGGTGACGTCCGTGAAGGTGCCGTCGCCGTTGTTGTGGAAGAGGACGTCCCGGCCCCCCGGCAGGCCCCGGGGGCCGCACATCACGGGAAAGCCGCTGTAGAAGCAGTTCCGCGCGCTCCCGGGGAGGGGGGCGTTCTTGAGGTCGAAGTCCACGTAACGCGCGACGTAGAGGTCGAGGCGGCCGTCTTTGTCGTAGTCTCCGAAGGCCGCGCCCGTCGACCAGCCGCCCACGCCCACGCCCGCCTTCGCCGTGACGTCGGTGAAGGTCCCGTCACCGTTGTTGTGGAAGAGAACGTTGTCGCCGAAGAAGGTGAGGTAGAGGTCCGTCCAGCCGTCGTTGTCGTAGTCGGCCGCCGCCACCCCCTGTCCCCAGCCGCTCCGGCCCACGCCCGCCTTCGCGGTCACGTCCTCGAACGTCCCGTCCCCCTTGTTGTGGAAGAGGGCGGAGCGCGGGGGCTGGCCGCTCTTCGGGCCCGCGACGGTGGTGCCGTTCGCCAGGAAGACGTCGAGGAAGCCGTCGTTGTCGTAGTCGAGGAAGGCGGCGCCCGTCCCCGTGGTCTCGAGGATGTAGGTGCTCGTTTCCTTGTCGCCGTAGGTGGTCTCGAACCGGAGCCCGGCCGCGGCCGCGCGGTCCGCCAAGGTGATTGGCCCGGAGGCCGCGGGGTCCGCCGCTCCCGAGACGGGGGGCCGGGCCGCGGCGAGGACACACGCCAGGCCCAGGAGAAAAGACGCGGAGAAACGAACCCCGGGGGGAATCATCGGCTCCCCCCGGGGTCTATCACGCCCGGACTAGAAGGTCCAGCGCGCTCCGATGCGGAAGGCCCGCGGGCCCAGGATATCCGTCCCGTTGCCGTAGGCGCCGCCCGTGTTCACGTTCAGGTTCGTGATCGTGGCCGCGTTGAAGATGTTGAAGAAGTCGCCGTCGACCTCGATGCGATTCTTCTTGCCGACTTTGAAGAACTTCCCGATGCGGAAATCCATGTAGACGATCGTGGGGAACTCGTGGCTGTCGCGCGGCTCCGCGAAGAACGTGATCGGGCCCTGGTTGAAGGGCACGCCGTTCGCGTCGGTGCTGAGGGTCACGATGCGGCCGTAGGGGGTCCCGCTCTGGACCTTGAAGACCGCGGCCAAGTTCAGCTCGACCTTCGGGATCTCGTAGTTGCCGCTCATCTTCAGGCTGTGGGTGCGCCTGAAGAAGGAGGGACCGCTCGTGTTGTTGATCTTCGCGTTCGGGTCCTGGAAGGGGTTGGCGCCGGACCCGAAGCCGACCCCGCCCGCGCCTTCCTCTTCGCCCCCGTACTCGGCGATGGTCACGGAGCTGCTGCTGAGGTTGTCGTGCGAGTAGGCGTACGCGAGCATGCCCTGCCAGCGGTGGGAGAACCGCTTCTGCAGCGAGACCTCGACGCCCTTGAAGTCGCTCTGGAAGTCGGACGGGTTGGTCTCGAACCGGGCGTTCTTCCCCGCGTACTCGGGTTTCTGGTTGAAGACGGTGACCTGCTTGTCGTCGGAGGTCCCGGTCTTGCCGTCGGGCCCGGGGTCGATGCCGATCGTCTGGTTGTAGCCCGTGGTGTTCTGCGGGATGCCGACCTCGGCGAGGGCGATGAGGTTGCGGCCCCATCGGAAGACGCCGTTGACGCTCAGCTTGATGCTGGCGGGCAGCTCCCAGTCGACACCGGCCGTGACCTCGTCGGTCCGGGGCCGTTTCAGGTTCGGGTCGACGCTGTTGATGTTTCCGCCGAAGGCGAACAGCAGGCTGCCCTCCTCTCCGGGCTGGAACTTCCCGTCACGGTTGCGATCGACCCAGTTGTAACCCTTGCCCGCCAGACCGAGGGGATTGACCGTGTCGACAAAGCCCGAGCTGATCTGATGGTGGTATCGGCCGTAGCCGACCTTGATCGCGGCCTTGTGGTGCCCGAAAATGTCGTAGACGAGACCGACCCGCGGAGCGAGGTTGTTCCAGGAGATGACGTCCTTGCGCGAGATGCTCTCCGCAGCGGAGAACGGCCCGGCCGCCTTGCTCTGGTCCGGGAGGAAGCCGGTCGTGTGCTCGAAGCGGAGGCCGAGGTTCATGGCGAGCCGGTTCTTCGTGATGTTGTCCTGCAAGAAGAGGACCGATCCCGTGTACTCGGCGATATCCGGGACAGGCGTGTTGTACTCGGTCACGGTCGAGGGAGCGCCGTTGAAGGTCGTGAGGTTGACGCCGTCCTGGGCGTCGAGGTTCGAGCTGGCGTACCCGCGGTAGAACTCGTAGCCCCCCTTGATGTCGTGGTCGGCGCCGGCGAGCTTCCCCTTGAAGTAGGAGAGGGTCGCGTCGATCGACAACCGGGTCCGATGCTGGGCGGGGTTGTAGGCGAACTGGGCCGCGCCCGTCTGTTCCCCGGTGGTCGACTCGACGGAGTTCGGTGCGGTGACGCCGGGCTGGAGGTACAGGGGGAAGCTGACGTCGGAATAGCTGACGCGAGTGTCGAGCAGGGCGCTCGAAGAGATCTGCGAGGTGTATTTCCCCTGGTAGATCGAGAACACGTCGTCCTCGATCCAGGTGCTGTCGGGTTGGATGAGGGCGCTCGCGTTGCGGTTCGGCTTGTGGTAGGTCTGCCGCGTCCACAGCAGGTCGAGGTGATTCTTGGGGTTCATCTCGTAGCTGAGGTTGACGAGGCCGGAGAAGAGGTCGGTGTTCTCCGTCTTCGGCGTGCAGGGAGAGGTCCCCGTCTTGACGATGCAGGGCTGGCCCGAGCTGGTGGCGAACCCTTCCGCGAAGAAGTTGGGCACGTTGCGGTGGATCCTCCAGTCCCGCCAGGACGTGTAGAACCGCAGCTTGTCCTTGATCAGGGGGCCGCCGAGCTGGGCCGTGCCGTCGGAGAAGAGGTGGATGCCTCCGCCGGAGGCGATCCCCTGGGCCTTCAGCTCCGGCGTGACGTTGTCGCTCACGAGGCCGCTGTTCTCGAAGTAGTAGGCCAGCCCGCCGTGGAAGGAGTCGGTGCCGCGCTTGGCCACGAAGTTGTAGTAGACGCCCGGCGTGCCCACCTCGGCGGAATGCTGGGCGGTGGAGATCTGGACCTGCTCGAAGCTGTCGTAGTCGTAGTAGAAGCCGGCGGCGCCGGTGGCGGCGGGGTCGGTGACGTTCACGCCGTTCATGGCGTACGTGTTCTGGTGCCAGCTGCTGCCGTGGGTCGAGAAGACGGCCTGCAGCCCGCCCTGGCTCCCCCCGACGTCCTCGCGGTTGAGGACGACCTGCGGAGCCATGTTCTGCAGGATGGCCCAGACGTCCCGGGCGGTCGGGATCTTCTGGAGCGCGTTGTCGTCGATGTTCGTGGCCACGTTGGTCTGCGTCACGTCGACGAGGGGAGCGCCCACGACCTCGACGTTCTCGCTCACGTTGCCCACCTCGAGGCTGGCGTCGATGGTCAGGGTCTGGCCGAGGTTCACCGGGACGTTCGTGCGAGTGACCTTGCGGAAGCCCTGCAGCTCGAAGGTCAGGGCGTAGGTCCCGGGGGGGAGGGCGAGGAACTTGTAGGTCCCCTCGCCGTCCGTGGTCGCCGTCTTCGGCGAGATCAGGACCGGGCTGGTCAGGGTCACCGTCACCCCGGGGGCCCGGGCGCCCGTATTGTCGGCCACCTTCCCTATGATGTTGCCCGTCTGCGACTGGGCGAAGGCGCTCGTGCTCGGACCCATCGCGAACATGAGCGCGAGCACCCCGCATGCTGCCGCGAGTGTGCGTCTCATCGGATCAACCTCCACACGTGAACAGCGTCGTTAAGGGAATTGCCCCCTCCGAGAGCCGACCTGGGGAGCCACCGGGCCGGCTCCCCAGACGGTGACGGCACGGATCCCTCCCCGGACCACCGCCTCCAGCATTCGCTCGCTGCTGCCGTCGAGGTGGCGCTCCATCGCCCCGCGCGCTCCCGAGGGGTCGCGGCGCTCGATGGCGTCGATGACCGCGTGGTGCTCCCCGCTCGCCGGCTCCTGCAGCGCCTCGAAGTCGATGCCAAGCGCGATCAGGCGGGTGACCTGGTCCAGGCAGTGGCGGATCAGGTCGACGATGATCGCGTTGCGGCTCGCGTGGGCCACCTCCAGGTGGAACTCGCCGTTGGCCTCCGCCGCCCGGCGGAGGCTGGCCCGGTCGCCATCACGATAGGAGAACGCGGCCACCGCGCGCAGGCGCGCCACGAGGGCCGCGTCCGAGACCTGCGCCGCCCGCGCCGCCGCCCACCCTTCCAGGAGGCGGCGGACGACGAAGATGTTCTGGACCAGGTCGATCGTGATGGGAGCGACGGAATAACCGCGGCCAGGCACACGCTCCACGTACCGCTCCTCGATCAGACGGGAGAGGGCCTCGCGCACGGGCGTCCGGCTCGTGCGCAGGAGGACGGCGAGCTTGGCCTCGGACAGCGGAGCGCCGGGTGGCAGCTCACCCTGCACGATGCGCCGCTTGATCTGCACGTACGCGTGATCGCGCCGGTTCGGGCTGGCCACTGTGGCGGGATACCACTCGTATACCGAAAGTTGTGCGGGAGTATACCGCTGGTGTCAAGGATTTCCGTGCCGCCCGTACGATTCATGATGGCCCGTCGGGGGCGACTGTGACTTGCTGAAAGGAAACGAGATACGGTGTTCGGGTTACGGGGCGGTCTTGAGATGGGCGTCGAAGAAGCGCTCGGCGCGCGTCCAGGCGTCGCGGAGGACGTGGGCGCGCCGGAAGTAGTGGAACTCGCCGGGGTACATCACGAAGTCCACGTCCTTGCCCGCCTTGAGCGCCACGTCGAGGAGGCGCACCGACTCCAGGAACGGCACGTTCACGTCGGCCGTGCCGTGCATGACGAGGAGCGGCCGCACGATCCGGTCGATGGCGTGGATGGGAGAGGTCCGCCGGTACAGGTCCGGCTCGTCGGCGGGACGGCCCAGCCGCGCGCGGATCCAGGGGCCGTCGGGATCCTCGTACCAATCCCGCCAGTCCTCGACCCCCGCCACGTCGATCGCGCAGCGGAACAGCTCGGGGGTGACGGTGAGCGCCTGCAAGGCCATGAACCCTCCGTAGCTGAGCCCCCAGATCCCCACCCGGTCCACGTCCACGTAGCCGAGCGACCCCAGGTAGCCCACGCCGGCGGCGATGTCCTGGTAGTCCTTTCCCCCTAGATCGCGCCAGTGCCCCTGCCGCCAGGCCTTCCCATAACCGATGCTGCCCCGATAGTCGACGGCCAGCACGACGTAACCGCGCTGCACGAGGTACTGGTGGACGCTGTAGTAGACGGCGTAGTCCCGCCGCGTGTGCCAGCCGTCGAAGTTCTGCGTGATGCCGTCCCCGTGGACCCAGACGATCGCGGGGTGCTTCCGGCTCTTGTCCAGGCCCTCGGGGACGAAGAGGTACGCGGGCACTCGCTGGCCGTCGTGTGCCTTGTAGTGGACGAGCTGGGGCGGGACCAGCGCCGCGCGGTCGAGCGCGGGCGGCATCGAATCCGTGAGGCGGCGGGGCGGGGCCGAGCCCTTCGCGTCCGCGACGAAGAGGTCGGCGGAATTGCGCGGGTCCGTGTGCTGGTAGAGCAGGCGGCCGCCGTCGGGCGACCACAGCGGCGCGATGTTGGTCCCGCGCCCACTCGTCACCCGCACGGGGGCGCCGCTCCCGGCCGCCTCCACGATCAGGAGCTGCCGCGCCCCCGGGCTCGCCTCCTCGTTCGCGTCGAGCGCGATGCGCCGGCCGTCCGGCGACCAGGCCGGCCGGCTCGCCTCGAAGGCCCCCCGGGTGAGCGGCCGGGCCTCCCCGCCGGCGGTGGGGACGACGTAGAGGTGGTCCCATCCGTCGCGGTCGCTGATGACCGCGACGGAGCTCCCGTCGGGAGAGGGGACGGGCTCGGCGCCGAGGAACTCGAGGCTCCAGAACTTCGCGTCGTCGTCCCGGAAGACGACGCGTCCCTCGCCGCTGGCCGCGTCCGCCACGACCACCTCGCGCGCCTGCAGGTCCGCGCTGACGCGCTGGAGTACGAGCCGGGAGGCGTCGAGCCAGCGGGGGGCGGTCTCCGTCCCGTCCGTCCGCCCCACGCTGACCGCGCGCCCACCCTCCACGGAGATGACGCCCACGTGGACGGCGTATCCCTCCTGCCGGCGGAACGCGATCTTCGCGCCCGCGTAGTCGGGCGAGTCCTCCCGCGGCGTGCCCGAGACCGCGGTGAAGGCCAGCCTCCGATCGTCCGGGGACCAGACGGCGTCACCCTCCCTTGCCTCCGTCTCCGTGAGGCGGGTCTCGTGGCCGTCGGCCAGGCTCCTCACCCAGAGGTCGCCCCCGCGGGAGAAGGCGACGCGCGTCCCATCGTGTGACGGGACCACCCCGGTCTCCGCCTCCGGCGTCGTCCAGACCAGCCGCGGCTCACCTCCCGTGGCCGCCACCTGCCACAGGTCCCCGCCGCGCTCGAAGAAGACCGTCCGGCCGTCGTGCCCCCAGAACACGCCGTCCACGAGACCGGAGTCGTGATGGGTGAGGGCCCGAGGCGTCCCCTCCCGGCCGTCCACGACGTACACGTCCTCGACTCCGGCCTTGTCCCAGAGGAAGGCCACGCTCAGGCCGTCCGGCGACCAGGCCGGCTGCGACGGGTGCCTGATCTCGAGGAGGGTGTCGATGGTGAGGGGCGCCGCCGCCATCAGGACGACGAGACACGTGATCATCGCCACCTCCGCCCGGCCGCGCGCTCGCCGCCGGTCAGGCGAGTGGCGGACGCTTGAGATGCCAGTCCGTGAGCGATTGGTGGAGCCGGCCGAGGCCGAGCACCTTGGACTCCTCGAAGGCCCCGCCCACGATGGTGAGGCCCACGGGCAGGCCGTTCCGGGCGAAGCCACAGGGCACCGAGACCGCGGGCAGGCCGCACAGCGTCGACATGCCGCCGACGGGGTCGGACCATTCGACGTCCTCCAGGCTCTTGTCCGCGGGCGGGGCCGTCATGGCCTCCGCCGGGGCCACGATCGCGTCCCAGCGCGAGAAGAATTCGGCCATCCGCTGCTGGCAGAGGGTGCGGATGCGGAGGGCCTTCACGTAGTCGGCGGCGGTGATCGACTTGGCGCTCGCGTAGGAGGTCGTGGCTCCCGGGTCCGCCATCTGCCGCACGCGGCCGTCCCGGGTCAGATCCTCGAAGGCGGAGGCGGCCTCGGCGCGGATCACGAGCCCGGCCACGGGCTCGAAGGGCAGGTCGGGGAGCTTGGCCTCCTCCACCGCGAGCCCGGCTCCCCGGAGCGCGCGGATGGCCTCGTCGAAGGTGGTCCCGATCTCGGGCTCGGCCGACTTCGAGAAGTCCGGCCGGATGGCCGCGAGCTTCAGCCCCTTCACCTCGGCCGAGCCCAGCGGCGCGGGCGCCGGCTCGTCGGCGGACCAGTCGTCGAGGGGATCGGCGCCCGAGATCGCGGCGAGCACGGTCTCGCAGTCCTGCGCGGAGCGCGCCATGGGGCCGAGCTTGTCCATGGTCCAGGCCAGCGCCATCGCCCCGTGGCGCGACACGCGCCCGAAGGTGGGGCGCAGGCCGGTGATGCCGCAGAAGCTCGACGGGCAGATGATCGAGCCCCAGGTGTCGGAGCCGATCGCGAAGCCCACCAGACCCCCCGCGACCGCGGCCCCCGAGCCGGAGGACGAGCCGCAGCTCCAGCGGCCGGTGTCCCAGGGGTTGCGGGCCGCTCCCGTCGCCGAGGCCCAGGGGACGCTGTAGCCGAGCCCGCCGGCCAGCTCGATCATGGCCAGCGTGCCGAGAAGCACGGCCCCGGCCTCGTCGAGCCGGCGCACCACCGTGGCGTCGTAGTCGAAGGACTGGCTCGCGAAGGGCTTCGCTCCCCAGGTCGTCTTGAGCCCCTTGATGGCGAGGAGGTCCTTGACCCCGCACGGCACGCCGTGCAGCGGGCCCCGGACCCGCCCGGCCGCGATCTCCTGCTCGGCTCGTCGGGCCTGCGCCAGTGCCCGGTCCGGGGTCACCGCGACGAAGGCGGCGAGCTTGGGGCCCAGCCCGTCGATGCGATCGAGGTAGGACTCGGCCAGCTCGACCGGCGAGATCTTCCGGGCACGGATGCGCTGGCCGAGCTCGGTCGCGGAGAGGTAGAGGACGTCGGGCCCGAGCACGCTATCCCCTGCGCGCCTTCACCGGCCGGAAGCGCACGGCGGGGGCCACGTCGGGTGGCAGCTTGAAGTCCCGGATCGCGCGCAAGGGCTTCTCGCCCTCGGTGACGCTCTTGCGGAGCCTGTCCTGCTCCTGCGCGCTCAGCCCCTCCTCGTGAGCGGCGATGAACTCGGCCTGTGGCGAAGGGGACTCCTTCGCCGTCTCCTCGGGGGCCAGCGCGCTGGCCAGGGGAAGCGCGACCAGCATCCTGCCGAGGTCGCGGCGGCTGATCGTCGGGCGGTGATCCTGCATCGGTGTCTCCTTCCGGCCGGGCCAACGGCGGCCATTAAATGCCCGCCTCCCCGGGGAGTCAATCCGTCCGCCCGACGCTCGGCGTCCGCCACGCCTTGGATGTTGGGGTCCTTCTGCCAAGCCTCCATCGTCTCCTCGCCCTGGCCAAGCTTCGCTGTCCTCCGCGACGCGGACGAACTTGCCTGAGCCCTTCTCGCGCACCACGAGGCACTTGATGCCGGCGACCCAACCTGGCGCCAGCCTGTCCGTGTTCTGTCCGCGAACGCCAGCCAAGCCGGGCCAAATGGGGCAGAGGGCACCGCTAGGAAGGCACGCGGTCTATTGGGTTTCGTCTGTGGGTGCAGGATGGCGTGATTGAATGGGTAGCACTCATAACCCAGAGGTCGGTGGTTCAAATCCACCCCCCGCTACCAACCTCACAACCCTTGGGATTCCCGGGGATGCAGCCAGGGCGGCCGAAAGGTCGCCCTTTCCATCTCGCCGATTCGGCGACGAAATCGGCCTTGTCGGTGGCTCGGGAACCCGCTATGGTCCGCCTGTCCTCGGGCCGGTCGGCTCCGGCAGCGAGGCCAAGGAGGAGGAATGTTCGGCAAGAGCGTAGGCGAGTACCTGGGCTTCCAGAAGGTCGTCCTGGCCGTCATCTTCGTCGTGTGGTTGGTGCGCCTGGTGCTGTCGCTGGCGGGCACCCCGAATGCCACCGCGAAGTGGGTCAGCGTCACCGTCGTGCTGCTCGTCGGCGTGCTGTACTACGGCGTGGCGGTGCACACCCGGGGCTTCGGCAGCTACAAGCAGCTCTACCCGCTCGCGCTCTTCCAGAGCCTGCTCGGGGAGGGCCTGGTGGCCCTGGCCATCGTAATGGCGATCTTCACCGGCCGCGACAGTATCTATACCGCGCCCGAGTACAGCGGCGGCGGGGACGGCAAGAACTGGCTCCACGTGGTGGCGCACCTCGTCATCGCGGCCGTTGTGCTGCCCCTCGTCAGTTGGGGGGTGAGCTCTCTGGTCATGCTCGTGACGAAGAAGGTGGCCCCGCGGCCGGCCTGACTACTCCACGGACCCGAATCCGATCGTTCATTTCGACTTGCTTCACTCCCAGCGAAAGACCCTCGTCGAGAGCGCGGAATACGCCAGGAAGAGCCCGAGCAGCGCCGCCGCGTTGACCCAGTGGGCGCCCCAGCCCGATCCGTCCCACACGCCTTGAAGCAGCGCGACGGCGTGTGTCGTCGGAAGCAGGTAGGCGACCGCCCGCAGCGCGGTCGGCAGCCGGCTCAACGGAAAGAACAAGCCGGATACGGCCAGCATGGGGTACAGGACGACCGCCCCGATCGGTTGCGCGAAGCGCGCGGTCGGGACGAGACTGGCGATCAGGAAGCCGAGCGACAGGATACCGAGGGTGCTGAGCAGCACGGCCATCGTGAAGCTGAGCACGTTCACCTGCATCACGCCCGGAAAGAGCCGCCGGCCAGCGAGCACGAGGAGCCCGAGGCTGCACACGGTGAAGCCGAGCTTCACCACGACGTGCGCGCCGAGGATCGTCACCGGCGAGAGCGGCGTGGCGCGGAGCCGCTTGAGGATGCCTCCCTCGCGATAGATCGCCATGATCGCCACGAGTGACTGGACGCCGCCGATTGCGATGATCACGGCCGCAAAGATGGCCGGGTTGAAAGGAATGTCGAGCTGCGGAGCGGCACGAGGCTTTGCGACGCCGAAGGCGCGCCCGAGCACGATGAAGATCACGACCGGAACCACGAGCGCCCCGATGAATCCCATCGGCTCGCGAGCGAAGATCTTGGTCTCCACCCAGCTGAGCTTCCAGAACCCGCGAAGGAAACCGGGGCGCATCATCAGTCCCGGATCCCGTGGCCGGTGAGCTTGAGGAAGACGTCCTCGAGGGTCGGGATCACGGTGCGGAAATCGCGGACGCGGATGCCCTCGCGGGCGATGTGGTTGATCACCTCGGTCACGAAGTCATCGCCCTCGCCGCGAATCGTGTGTGTCGCCTCGCTGCCCTCGCCCCGCTCGATCGCGCCGAGCCGCTGCATTCGCTCGGCCAGATCGACATCGTCGCTCGTGAACACGACCGCCCGTTCCGGGCAGTGCTTCCGGACCAGCGCGTCGGGCGTCCCCACTTCGATGAGCCGCCCGTGCTCGATGATGGCGACGCGGTCGCAAAGCCGCTCGGCCTCTTCCATCAAGTGTGTCGTGAGGAATACCGTCGTGCCACGGTCCCTGATGCCGGTCACGAGTCCCCAGATCGCGCGGCGGGCCTGCGGATCGAGGCCGGTGGTGAGCTCGTCGAGGAACACGACCTCGGGCTCGTGAATCAGCGCGAGCGCGATGAAGAGCCGCTGCTTCTGGCCGCCGGAGAGCGTCATGAACCAGGCGTTGCGCTTGCCGTCGAGTCCGAGCCGTGTCAGGAGCGCGTCCGCGTTGGCGACGCGAGAGTAGAGCGACCCCCAGAGATCCACCGCTTCCCAGACCTTGATGCGCTTTTGAAGCTGCGCCTCCTGGTGCTGCACGCCGATCCGCTGGCGGAGCGCGCCTTTGTCGCGGCGGGGATCGAGGCCGAGCACGGAAATGGTGCCCTGGTCGGGAACGCGGTGGCCCTGCACGCATTCCATCGTCGTCGTCTTTCCCGCGCCGTTCGGACCGATCAGGCCGAAGATCTCTCCCTCGAGCACCTCGAGCGACACGTCGTCCACGGCCACGGTCCGGCCGTAGCGCTTGCCGAGATGGGAGACCGAGATGACGGGATCGTGCGGCACCCTCGAATCCTATCGTGCGCCCCTCTCCCGGCACAGGAACGGCTCGAGCTCGAGTCGCGCGACGGTCTGAACGGTATCCCCGGATGGCCACGCCCGTCATCGATTCTCGAATGCGGGGAAGGTGTACGGCCGGGGATGCGCTCATAACCCGAAGGTCGCTGGTTCAAAATCTCGCCGCCCGCAGCGGTGGCACACGACGAGCGGACGTCCGCTATCGCCAGACGGTGTTGGCGCGAAGGCCGGCCGTTAAGGGCGGATCAGCAGCAGCAGCAAGGCGTGGACGAGCAGCAGCAGACGCTCCAACCCCCCGCGATGGCTTCGAGATCCGCGTCCGACAGATCTGCCGTCTTCAGCTCCTGTGGCGGCTCCTCCGGATAGATG
The DNA here is from genome assembly GCA_041481445.1 of Vicinamibacteria bacterium. Lineage (GTDB taxonomy): Bacteria > Acidobacteriota > Vicinamibacteria > Fen-336 > Fen-336 > AA29. The sequence continues at coordinate 1,022 of JBGPBV010000065.1, read as the reverse complement.
AACCGGATCGTCCCCGCCTTCTTCCCGTCGTTCCACAGCTTCACCGCGCTCTCCGGCGTGGCCTGTGGACCGGGCGGTCCCGGGGGCTCGAGCACGATCCTCGCACCTTCGGGATCGAGCCCGAACTCCTTGACCACCTTCGCGGGATCGGCCTTCAGCCGGCTCTTGAGCGACGGGTTGCCCCACGACATGACCAGAAGGCTGCCGTACGCGTGCAGGAATTTCTCCGTAGACACATCAGGCATTTCGGCGCTCCTTTCCTGGTTTGGTGGAATCCGCGAGACTATAGGAGCCTTCCGAAGGTCAGGTCAAGGCAAACCGGCGAGGTTGTGCCGGCGAGGAGGCTGCCATGTCCAGACGCCTGTTCGTCGTGACCGTCGGACTGGGCACCCTCCTGGCCCGTGGCGCCTCCGCGCAGGTCGTGTCGGGCCCCGAGTTCCGGGTGAACTCCTACACGACGGGCCGGCAGGATCGGCCCGAGATCGCCGCCGGCAAGGACGGCGGCTTCGTGATCGTGTGGGAGAGCGAGGGCCAGGACAGCGGCGCCTACGACGTCTTCGCCCGCCGCTACCTGCCCTCGGGAGTCCCCGTCGAGGCGTCCGGGTTCCGCGTCAACACCTACACCAGCGGCTCCCACTACCTGCCGGCGGTGGCCGCGAACGCGGCCGGGCAGATGGTGGTGGTCTGGCAGTACGTGAGCGACGGCAGCTACAGCGGCATCGCCGGACGCCGCTACGACCCGGCGGGGACGCCGGGTCCGGAATTCCGGGTCAACACCTACACCACCGGCGAGCAGACGCTGCCCGGCGTCGCCATGGACGCCGCCGGCAACTTCGTCGTCGTCTGGGCGAGTTCCGGCGAGATGGGGCCGGGGTTCGAGGTCTTCGCCCAGCGCTTCGATGCGTCGGGCGCGCCCCAGGGCCCCGAGTTCCCGGTCCACACCTCGGGCACGCTGCCGGGGGGAGTTCCACCCCGGGTCGGCATGAACTCCGCCGGGGACTTCGTCGTGGTCTGGGCCTCTT
>JBGPBV010000064.1:0-36678 GCA_041481445.1 Vicinamibacteria bacterium | reverse complement strand
GGCCGGGGGCGCCTACAAGGGCTACTACTGCTACGAGTGGGAGAAGAAGTGGCATCCGGAGATCGAGGAGCCCGAAGTCGCCTTTCCGCACTATGCGAAGGTGATGGGCGAATACCTGACGGCGGCCGGAGTGAAGCCGGCCTGAGTGCAGAAAGGGAGTCCGACATGACACAGAAGGGCAAGGTCACTCGTCGAGAATTCCTGGAGAAGTCCGGCCTGGCCGTGAGCGCCGCCGCCGCCCTCCCGGCCCTGGCGGCAACCGCCCGCGATGCGGAAGGGGCGGCCGCCGTTCCTCATCGGACGCTCGGACGCACGGGCGCTTCCGTCTCCATCCTGGCCATGGGCTGCGGGAGCCGCTTCCTCATGTACAAGGCGGAGGAGGCCTCGGGGGTGCTGGAGAAGGCCCTCGCCCTCGGCATCAACTACTTCGACACCGCGGTCGACTACGGCAACGGCGAGAGCGAGACGCGCGTCGGGCGGGTGATGGCCACCCGCCGCAAGGACGTGTTCCTGGCCACCAAGGTGCCCGGCCGCGCACGCACCCGCGACTCCGCCCTCAAGGAGGTGGAGCAGAGCCTCAAGCGGCTGCAGACCGACCACGTCGACCTCCTCCACCTGCACAGCCTGCTCAAGGACGACGACCTCGCACAGATCGAGGCCAAGGACGGCGCGATCAAGGCCCTCTACGAGCTGCGTGACCAGAAGGTGGCGCGCCACATCGGCATGACCAGCCACACCGACGGGACGGTGATGGCGAAGGCGATCGAGCACAACGACCTCGACTGCGTGCAGATGGCCATGAACCCCGCCCGCGCCAACAAGTTCGAGGAGCTGGCCCTGCCCGCCGCCAACAAGAAGAACCTCGGCGTCATCCTCATGAAGGTAACCGCGCAGGAGAAGCTCCTCGGTCCCGAGGGCGCGGACGCCTCCGCCCTGCTGCGCTACGCCTGGAGCCTGCCCGTCTCCACCGTGGTCTGCGGGATGCCCAAGCTCGAGTTCCTGGAGGCCAACGTGGCCTCCGCCCGCGCCTTCACGCCCATGCTGCCCCTCGACATGGACGGCCTGCGCTCACGCCTGGCCGGCAAGCAGGCGGTGCTGGAGCGTTTCTTCTCGAACCATCACGACCACGGGATGGCCTGAAGGCCTTCCCTACTCGGTGTGCCGCCGCTCGGCCGCGGGCAGGTAGCTCTGCTCGACGTAGTCGCGCACCATGCGCTGCGCGCTGAAGTGCGGGACCACGGACTCGATCGAGGCCTTCATCATCGCGATCCAGCGATGGCGCAGGCCGTCGGGATCCTTCTCGAAGAACAGCGGGACGACCTCGTCCTCCAGGATCTTGTAGAGCGAGAGGCCGTCCGCGGCGTCCTGCTCCTCGGGGGTGAGGGCGGGGTTCAGCTCGCCGATGGCCCAGCCGTTGTCCCCCCGGAATCCCTCCACCCACCACCCGTCGAGGATGCTGCAGTTGATGCCGCCGTTGATCGGGATCTTCTGGCCGCTGGTGCCGCTGGCCTCCTGGGGCCGGCGCGGGGTGTTGAGCCAGACGTCGCAGCCCTGGACCATCATCCGCCCGACTTCCATGTCGTAGTCTTCGATGAAGACGAGCTTCCCCTTGAACTCGCCCTGGGCCAGGTCGAAGAGCCGGCGGATGAAGTCCTGGCCCTGGCGGTCGGCGGGATGGGCCTTGCCCGCGAAGACCATCTGCACGGGACGCGCGGGGTCGCCCAGGATCTTGCGCAGGCGGTCGAGGTCGGAGAGGACGAGCACGGCCCGCTTGTAGGTGGCGAAGCGCCGGGCGAACCCGATGGTGAGGGCGCGCGGGTCGAGCAGGGCCTCCACCCCGCGCAGCTCGTCCGGGGAGCGGCCGTGGCGAGCGCTCTGCCCGCGCACGCGCTCGCGCACGAAACGGATGAGCCGCTCCTTCTGTGAGCGGTGGGCCGCCCACAGGGCGGCGTCCGGGATCGCGCTCGCCCGCTTCCACATCTCGGGGTCGAGCAGGTGGTGCTCCCAGTCCGGGTCGAGATGGTGGGCGTAGAGGGCGCGCATCTCGGGTCCGATCCACGTCTCGGTGTGCACGCCGTTCGTGACGAAGCCGACCGGGCTCTCCGGCGCCTCCGGCCACAGGTGGCGCCACATGGCGGAGGCGACCTGGCCGTGGAGGCGGCTCACGCCGTTGACGCTCGACGAGAGCCGGATGGCGAGCACGGTCAGGTTGAAGGCGCCGCCCTCCGCGCCCAGGATGAGGGCGGCCTCGGCGTCCGCGCCGACCTCCTGCGTCCAGGGCCCCAGGTACTTCTTCACGAGGTCGCGGTCGAAGGTCTCGTTGCCGGCCGGCACGGGGGTGTGGGTCGTGAAGACGGTGTTGCGCGCGGTCTGCTGCAGGGCTTCCGTGAGGCCGTCGCCCCGGCTGACCTTCTCCCGCGCGCGCTCGAGACCCAGGAAGGCGACGTGCCCCTCGTTCATGTGCCAGACGGTGGGATAGATGCCGAGAGCGCGGAGGGCGCGCACGCCCCCCACGCCGAGCACGATCTCCTGGCACAGCCGCATCTCGCGCCCGCGCACGTAGAGCACGCCCGTGATCGGCCGGTCGGCGGGATCGTTGAGGGGGATGTCCGTGTCCAGCATCAGCACGGGGACCTTCCCCACTTGCGCCTTCCAGACCGCCGCCTGCACCACGCGCCCGGGCAGGTCGATGGGCACGGTCAGCACGCCTCCGCCCGGCGCCTCCACCGGCAGCACGGGCAGGCGCGCGAAGTCGTAGTCGGGATAGATGTGCTGCTGGAAGCCGTCCGCGTCCACCGTCTGGCGGAAGTAGCCGGACCGGTACATGAGGCCCACTCCCACCAGGGGCAGGCCGAGGTCGCTGGCGGCCTTGCAATGGTCGCCGGCCAGGATGCCCAGGCCCCCCGAGTACACGCCGAGCGACTCGTGGATGCCGAACTCCATCGAGAAGTAGGCGATGGGACCCGGGAACTTGGCCGCGTGCTGGTCGAACCAGCGCGGGCGGGCGCGGTAGGCGTCGAGGGAGTGGATCACCCCCTCGTAGGTGCGCCGGAACTCGGGGTCGGAGAGCAGCCGATGCCAGTGGTGCGGCTCGACGTTGATCAGGAGCTGGATCGGGTTGTGGTACCGCCGCCAGTGGTCGGGGTCGATCCAGGTGAACAGGCGCGTGGCCTGCGGCGACCAGCTCCACCAGAGGTCGTAGGCGAGGTCGCGCAGCCGCTCCATCTCCGGCGGCAGCTCGATGTCCGCCACCTGGAGGGTCGCGATCTGGGTCTGATCGCGGTCGACGTCCCCGCGCCGCTCAGGCCTGCTCAAGGCCGTCCAGGAAGCCGCGGAGGCGGGCCGAGGTGTCCGCGTCGACCTCGGTGAACTCGATGCCGTAGTGGGAGCGGTCGGCCAGGCGCACCACGTGCCCGCGCAGGCGGACGGGCGGCCGGTCCTCCTCGAGCGGGAACTCCAGCTCCAGCGGCTGGCCGACGCGCAGCGTGATCGAGGTGTCCATCAGGATCCCGCTCCGGCTCAGGTTGAGGCCCAGGCCGGGCTCCGGCCCGGGCCCCGCCCCGTAGGTGTCGATCCGGAAAGAGACGGAGAGGCGCGCGTCCTTGCGCGCGGGCACGTCGACCAGGCGCTGGAGCCGGAGGTCGCCGTCGCGATCGACGGGCACGCGCAGGATGGCGTTGGCCCCCGACTCCAGGAGCTCGATCTCGCCGGGGTCGAAGTCGCCGCGGGCCACCACCACGATGGAGAGGCGGCGCGTGGAGGTGTCCTCCCGTAGCGCCGCCACCAGGCGGCCGGCCCAGGGCAGGTCGCGGTCCACCACCACGATGCTCGGCCGCGCGGCCAGCGCCATCATCTGCGCCTCGTCCAGCCGGGAGGCGACATGGCGATCGACGTCCTGGCGCCAGAGCATGGTCGAGCCGAGGTCCTTCTCGAGATCGGAGTGGGTGCACAGCAAGGCGGAGAGCATCGTATCACTCCAATTCGGCCAGCCACGCCGCCTTGGAGGCGTCGGACGGCATCCGCCAGTCGCCGCGCGGGGAGAGGCTGACCGAGCCCACCTTGGGCCCGTCGGGAGCCATCGAGCGCTTGTACTGCTGGTCGAAGAACCGCGTCACGAACACCCTGAGCCAGCCCCGCAGCGCGTCCTCGTCGTAGAGAGAGGCGAAGGCGTGGCGGGCCAGGAACAGCGTCTTGCGCGGCCCCGCGCCCAGGCGCACCAGGCAGAACAGGAAGAAGTCGTGGGCCTCGTACGGCCCCAGCAGCTCCTCCGTGCGCTGGGCGATGGCCCCGTCCGCGCGCGGGGGCAGGAGCTCGGGCGAGACCGGCGTGTCCAGGATCGCCTGCAGCACGTCCCGCTCGCGCGCGGACGCGCGATGCGAGGCCACCCAGCCCACGAGCTGGCGCACCAGCGTCTTGGGGACGCCGGCGTTCACGTGGTACATCGAGATCTGGTCGCCCCCGAAGGTGGACCAGCCCAGGGCCAGCTCGCTGAGGTCGCTGGTGCCGACGTGGAGGGCGCCTTCCTTGTTGGCGAGGTCCATCAGGACCTGCGTGCGCTCGCGCGCCTGCATGTTCTCGAAGGCGAGGGAGGAGGTGTCCTGGGCGTCCAGCCCGATGTCCTTCATGTGCTGGAGGCAGGCCGGCCGGATGTCGATCTCGCGCAGGTGCACGCCGGAGGCGGCGGCCAGCTCGCGCGCGCTGTGGAGCGTGCGCTCGGTGGTCCCGAAGCCGGGCATGGTGACGGTCAGGATCCCCTCCCGCGGCAGGCCGAGCAGGTCGAACGTGCGGTCCACCACGAGGAGGGCCAGGGTCGAGTCGAGGCCGCCGGAGAGGCCGAGGGTGACCCGCTTGACCCCGGTGTGCTCGAGCCGCTTGGCGAGGCCCGCGGTCTGGATCGAGAAGACCTCGTCGCAACGCTCGTCGAGGAGGGCGGGATCGGAGGGCACGAACGGGTGGGGATCGATGCTCCGGACCAGGGTGTGCGGCTGGGGGGCGGGGATGGCCTGGAGGGTCAGCCGCCGGTAGGGCCGGGGCAGGATGTGCACGCCGTCGGAGAACGTCGTCTGGCGCATCCGCTCCACGGTGAGCCGCTCGGTGTCCACGTCGGTGACGATCAGCTCCCCCTCGCGCCGGAAGCGCCGGCCTTCGGCCAGGATCACGGCGTTCTCCGCGACCAGGAGCTGGCCGGCGAACACCACGTCGGTGGTCGACTCGTGCACGCCGTTGTTGGCGTAGACGTAGGCGGCCACCGACCGGCCGGACTGCACCTTCACCAGCTCGCGGCGGTACTCGGCCTTGGCCACGAGCTCGTTGGAGGCGGAGAGGTTCACGAGGACGGTGGCCCCGGCCAGGGCGTGGAGGCTGCTCGGGGGCACGGTCGCCCACAGGTCCTCGCAGATCTCGACGCCGATGACGACCCCCGGCTCGTCCTCGACCGCGAACAGGAGCTCGGTGCCGAAGGGCACGGTCTGGCCGGCCAGACGCACCTCGTGGCCGAGCGCCTCCCGGCTGGAGGCGAACCATCGCTCCTCGTAGTACTCCTTGTAGCCGGGCAGGTAGGTCTTGGGGACGACCCCCACCAGCCGCCCGCCCTGCGCGACGGCGGCGGTGTTGAAGAGCTTGCCGTCGACGTTGACGGGCAGCCCCACCATCACCACCATGCGGTGCGCGGCCGTGGCCTCCAGCAGGCGGCCCAGGGCCCGCTCCGCGCCCCCGACCAGCGTGCGCAGCGAGAAGAAGAGGTCGCCGGCGGTGTAGCTGGTGAGGCTCAGCTCCGGGAAGACCAGGAGCTGGACGCCGCGCGTCCGCGCCTCCTCGACCAGGCGCAGGATCTCCTCGACGTTCCGGGCGGGGTCGGCCACCCACACGCGCGGACATGCCGCGCCGACCCGCAGGAACCCGAAGGGCGCGGTGCTCATCGAAGAGAAGGATACCGCGACGAGGAGGGACGGGCGATTCCAGTGAGCGCGCCGCCGCCCCGTTGAGGCGGCGGCGAGCGACGGGGGGTTTCAGGGGGGGAGCCGGAGCCCATCCGTGGGGACGCGGAGCGTTCCCCCCCTGAGATCAAAAGGTGATCTTCGCGGCCAGCTGGACGATCCGCTGCGTGTCCTCGAAGTTGACCTGGGTGCTGCTGTCGAAGCCGAAGTTGGACCGCGGGTTGGACAGGTTGGTCTGCGGGATCAGCACCCCGTTCGTGAAGTTGTACAGGTTGCGGTTCTGGGCGCTGATGTTCGTGGTGTTGAACACGTTGAACGCCTCCGCCATCAGCTCCAGCCGGAGCTGCTTGCCCATCGGGATGTGCCGGGACAGGCGCAGGTCGAGGTTCTTCGTCCAGGGCAGGCGGTGGCTGTCGCGGCTGCCGGGCACCATGTCGTTGCTGCGGTTGCCGTCTCCGTTGAGGTCGTTCACGACGAGCTCGGAGTACGCGTAGCCGCTGAACGCCGTCGCGATCCAGCTCAGGGACCAGTCGTTGAGCAGGGCCTTGGTCACCGCGCCGGAGTCCTTGAAGTAGTCGATGTTCCAGTAGCCGCTGAAGACCAGGCGGTGCCGCACGTCGTTCTGGCCGTCCGCGTAGTCGGCGTCGCGATTGGCGGGGTTGGCGGGGAAGCGCGCGTCGTCGCCGCCCCCCAGGACCACGTTGACGGAGTCGGGGTTGTTGTCCTTGACCTCGCTCAGCGTGTAGGCGAGGTTGCCGAGGAACCGCCCGCCGAAGCGCTTCTTGATCTCGAGGGTGGCGCCGTTGTAGTTCGAGCGGCCGGTGCTCTCGAAGCGCACCACGCGGTCGAAGTTGCTGAAGGGCCGCGTCGGGAAGCGGTCCACGGTGACGCTGCCGCCGCCCTGGATCGGGATCGCGGTGGGCACCGCGGCCCCGACGTTGAAGTCGCGCGAGAGGGCCAGCTTGCGCCCGGCCACGAACAGGTAGCTGACCGCCAACGACACGTCGTTGCTCAGCGCGCGCTCGAAGCCGAGGCTGGCCTGGTGCACCTCGGGGTTCTCGAACTCGGGGTCGAAGAACTGGATGGACGGCCGGGGCAGGGCGGCTCCGGTCGGGATGGTGGCGAACACCGCCGGGTACTTCGGCACCAGCGCGCCCGTGAAGGTGATGGTCTGGACGTTGATGGCGTTGCCGCTGTGGGCGGTGCCGATCATGATCGAGGGCGTGCGGCCGTAGAAGAGCCCGTAGCCGCCCCGGACCACCGTCTTGGAGTTGGGCGTGTAGGAGAAGCCCAGGCGCGGCGCAAAGTCGTTCTTGTCGACGTGGATGAAGCTGGTGTCGATGCCGGCGGCGGCCAGCTGCGGGTCGGGGTTGCGCACGTCGGGCTGCGCGATGTCCTGCAGGTCGTAGCGCAGGCCGAAGCTGAAGGTGAGCTTGCGGCTGGCCTTCCACTCGTCCTGCACGAAGACGGCGTACTCCTTGAGGTCCGGATGCGTCTCCGGCCCCGTGGTCCCCGGTCCCGCGAAGGCCTGCTGGTAGCTCTCGCCCGACCCGTTGGGGATGCCCCGGCCGAGGCTGGCGATCGAGCTGAACACGTAGCGCCCGCCGAAGTTGCCGGGGAAGTAGTTGAAGATGTTGTCGAAGTTGAGGTCGAAGCCGGTCTTGAGGGAGTGCGCGCCCCGGATCCAGGTCACGGCGTCCGCGACCTGGAAGCGCTTGATGGTGGTCTCGCGCGGGCTGAAGAAGTTGCGTCCGAAGACGAGCACCGTCGCCGATCCCTCTCGCGCAGTGACCTCGGGGTCGTTGGTGTTGGCCTCCCCCGGCTCCTGGTCCTTGCCCCACTGTGCGCGCAGCTCGTTGTAGAAGGTCGAGCTGAAGACCGACGAGAGCACGGCGTTGAGGGAGCGCGTGTGCACGAGGCTGTTGCCGGTGTGCTCCTCGGCGCTGGTGGCGCCCGTGCTCTCGTTGTTGCCGCCCGTGAAGTTCTGGTGGTTGTAGCGCACGCTCAGGCGGTGCTTGGGGTCGAACTGGTAGTCCACCTTGGCCAGGAACACGTCCTGGTTGCGGGTCAGCGTGTAGTCCTGGTTCTTGGTGTCGATGAGGGCGAGCCCCGCCTGCACGTTCGGATCCGTGCTGTTGAGGGTGGCGGGGGGCACGGTGACGGTCAGGGGCGTGATGGCGTTCGGGAGATCCCGGCGCTGGCCGTCGTAGGAGAAGAAGAAGAACGCCTTGTCCTTCTGGATGGGGCCGCCGACCGATCCGCCGAACTGGTGGATGCGGAAGGGCTGGCGGGGCGTGATCGGGGTGCGGACCTTGTTGGCCCAGGTGTTGGCGTTGAGCGACTTGTCACGGAAGAACTCGAAGGCGGAGCCGTGGAAGTCGTTGGTGCCGGACTTGGTCACCACGTTGATGACCGCGCCCCCCGCGCGCCCGTACTCCGCGGCATAGGCGTTGCGGTTGACCTGGAACTCCTGCACGGCGTCCTGGCTGAACTGGTAGGGAGCGCGGCCCGAGCCCGTGCGGCCCAGGGTCTGGCCGAAGAAGGTGTTGTTGTTGTCGGCGCCGTCGATGACGAGGCTGTTGAGGATGCCGCGCTGGCCGGCGAAGCTGATGTCTCCGCTCCGCGTGTCGCGCGTGACCCCGGGCGTGGTCAGGGCGAAGTCGATGAAGTTCCGCCCGTTGACGGGCAGGTTGGACACGGCCATCGCCCCCACCGTGGTGGCCTGGTGGGTGCGGGCGGGGTCGATCACCGGCGCCTCCGCGCTGACCGTCACCTCCTCCTGCGCCCCCGACACGTTCATCTGGATGTCGGCGGTCAGGGTCTGGCCGATGCTGAGGGTCAGGTTCGACCGCTTCGTGGTCGAGAAGCCGGCGAGGGCGGCCGTGACCTCGTAGGGCCCGACGGGGAGGAGGGGGGCGCGGTACAGCCCGGCCGCCTCCGTCGTGGTCGTACGGGTGACGCCGGTGGCGGTGTTGCGGACGGTGATGGTCACGCCGGGGAGCACGGCACCCGACTGGTCGGTCACCGTGCCCTCGATGGCGCCGCCCGCGGCCTGCGACTGCGCCCGGGCCGGCGTGGGCAGGGCCACGAGGCCGACGGTCGCGAAGAGGACGGCCAATACGCTGAACAGCTTCCTCGTCATCGATTCTTCTCCTGTGCCGCGGAGGGGGACGAAGAGAGCCGCCCGCGCGTTGGAACGCGCCAAGGCGGCTCGAACGTGGACGGGGCTCCCGAGCATGAAAGCGGCGGCTGAGCGGCCAGACTAGCCGTCCTCGCCGGGAGTGTCAACGGAGCAGATGGCGCCCCGGTGACGCCGAGGTCAGGAGCTCGTGACGGCCTCGGCGGCGGCGGGCGCGGCCACCCTGGCCTCCTCCATCTCCAGGGCCACCGCCGCCGCGTGCACGGTGGCGGCGATGCGGACGGCATCGTTGACCTGGTCCTCGGTGAGGCCGCCCTCGATCACGACCTTCTCGTGGGACTGGACGCAGGCCTCGCAGCCGTTGATGGCGGAGACGGCCAGGCACACCAGCTCGAAGTCCGGAGTCAAGTGATGGACAGCGTCGCACCGGGAGGCCGGGGGTATAGTCCGGGCGGCGGGAGCGGGTGAGCGCACCACGAGTCGTCCTGATCACCGGCGCCGGCTCCGGGATCGGCCGCGCCACCGCGCGGGCGGCCGCGGGGGCCGGCCACGTCGTCTACGCCGGCCTCCGCGACCTCGCCTCCGCGGCCACGGGGACGGAAGGGGCGGGTGAGCGGCCGGTCACGCCGCTCGCCCTCGACGTGCGCCGCCCCGAGGAGCGCACGGCGGCGGTGGAGCGGGTGGTGCGCGAGCAGGGCCGGCTCGACGTCCTCGTCAACAACGCCGGGGTGGCCCTGGGCGGCTTCTTGGAGCAGCTCGACGAAGACGAGCTGCGCCAGGTGTTCGACGTCAACGTCTTCGGGGCCTGGAGCATGACCCGGGCCGCCCTGCCCCACCTGCGCGCGTCGTCGGGCCTCGTCGTCTTCCTGTCGTCGATGGCGGGCCGCTCCGCCATGCCCGGGATGGGCGCGTACGCCTCCTCCAAGTTCGCGCTGGAGGCCATGGGCGAGGCCTTCCGCCACGAGCTCGCCCTCTTCGGCGTTCGTGTCGTGCTGGTGGAGCCGGGGGCCTTCCGCACCGACATCTTCGGGCGCAACCGCCGCCTGGCCCGCCACGCGCGCGACCCGGACAGCCCGTACGCGCCCTACGTCGAGGGCCTCGACCGCCTGGTGACGCGCATCGCCGATCGCTTCGCCCGCGACCCGGCGGAGGTGGCGCGCGTGGTCGTCTCCCTCATCGACCAGCGCCGGCCCGCCCTCCGCCGCCCCGTCGGCCCCGACGCGCGGCTACGGACGGTCCTGCTCCGGCTGGCTCCCTTCCGGCTGCACGAGCGGCTGGTGGCCCGCGCCCTCGAGCGCTGGGCGCGTGATCGCGGTCCCCGCCGCTCCTAGCCGCCTCTCCCCCGGCCACCAGTTCCAGGTGCCGGCCAGGCAGAAGAGGGCGGGCCCGACGGCCATGCGCACGAGGGTGGCGTCGAGGAGGACGGCCACGGCCAGGCAGAACCCCAGGATCTTCACGATCAGGAAGTCGCCCAGGGCGAAGCAGGCGAACACGCCGATCATGATGGCGGCCGCGCTGGTGACCACTCCCGCCGTGCGGGCCATCCCCTCGGCCAGGGCGGCCGCGTCCCCGAGCCCGGCGCGGTGGCCCTCCACCACGCGTGCCATCAGGAAGACCTCGTAGTCCATGCTCAGCCCGAAGACGACGCAGAACACGATGAGGGGCACGGCCGGGAAGAGGCCGTCGATGGGCGACTCCAGGCCCAGCAGGCGCGCCCCGTGGCCGTCCTGGAACACGAGCACGGCCGCCCCGAAGGCGCCGGCCACGGACAACAGGTTGAGGGCCACCGCCTTGAGCGGGATGAGCAGCGAGCGGAACCCGGCGGCGAGGGCGAGGAGGGTGCCGCCGATGACGAGGGCGACGACGGTGGCCGAGCGACGGCCGATCGCGTCCTGGTAGTCGGCGTTGAGGGCGGGCAGGCCTCCCACCAGCACGCGCGTGCCGGGAAGGCCGGTGAGGGCGACGGGATCGCGGGCCCGGATCTCCCGCACGAACCTCACCATTGCGGACGGGGATTCCCCCTCGCGGGGCACGACCTCGACCAGCGCGTCCCGCCGGTCCCGGCTCAGGTAGCCGCCGGCGACGTGGGCGGGAAGGTGCGACAGGAGGACAGGGTCGGGCCCCTCCGCCGCCACCAGCGTCGGCAGCGAGAGCACGCGGTCCGCGCGCGGGTCCGCGCGCAGGGTCAGGGCCAGGCGGCGCACCGCCTGCCACCCTTCGGGCGTGGTGGCGCCGGAGGTCGCGGGCAGGCGCACGACAAGCCGGAGACTCTGGACGATCCCCGTCCCCTTCATCGCGCGCAGGGCGGCGGTGGCGCGGGCCGACTCCATGCGGTGGGGCAGCCAGTCGCCGCTGGGCAGGTCGGTGACCATGCGCCGCGCCGGCCATGCGAGCAGCACCACGGGCAGTCCGGCCAGGAGCAGGACGCGCCGCGGGTGCCCGGCCACCCAGGTGCCCCATCGGCGCCATCTCTCCTCGCGCCGCGACGGCGCGCCCGCGCGTCGGATCCCGAGGACGTCGAGGCGGCGGCCGCTGGCGGCCAGGACGGCGGGCAGCAGGGTGAGGGCCAGGGCCACGGAGGCGGTGATGACGAGGAGTCCGCCCACCGCCACCGAGCGGAGCTGCACGGCGGGCACCACAAGCAGCGCGGCGAACCCGACCGCGACCGACGCGCCCGAGAGGGCCACCGCGTGGCCGGCGTGGCGCAGCGCGTCCGCGGCCGCCGCCTCCGGGGGCAATCCCGCGGCCAGACCCTCGCGGAACCGGTAAACCATCAGCAGCGCGTAGTCGATCCCCACGCCCAGGCCGATCATCGAGACGATGTTCCCGAGCAGGATGGTGAGCGGCCAGTGCGGGGCGAGGTGCGCGGCCGCCCCCAGGCTCAGCGCGATGGCGAGGGCGCCGGCCGCGACGGGGAGGAGCGCGCTGCCCAGGCTGCCGAAGACGAGCACGAGCAGGACGAGGGTGAGAGGAAGGGCGCGGCGCTCGGCGGCGGCGGCGTCGGCGCTGCTGGCGGCGCGGACGTCGAACTCGAGCGCGGCCTGGCCCGTCCAGCCCACGGAGGCCTCCGGATGGCGGACGCGCCAGCGCCGGGGGAGATCGGCGGTGGCCGCGCGCAGGGCCTCGATATTCGGCTCCGCGCCCGCCTCGTCGCGGGCGAGCCCGACCACCACGAACGTGGAGCGGGGGCCGATCATGGAACGGTCGCCGGAGGAGACGAAGGAGTGGGTACGGGTCACGAAGGGGACGAGGTCCAGGGCACCCAGCGCTTCGTCGAGGAGGGCGCGCCCCTCCTCGGTGTCGGGCGGGGGAATGCCGCTCAGCACGAGCACGGCGAAGCGCGCGTAGGGGGAATCGAAGCCGTCGAGGAGCAGCCGCCCCGCCTCCGCTCCCTCGCCCTGCCGGAGCTCCGCCGTGGAGACCTCGAGCACGCTCGAGGCGCGGCGGGCGGAGGGAACGAGGACAACGGCGATGGCCAGCCACACGAGCGCGATCGCGCGGCGGTGCCGGAGGAGGGCGACGGCGCTCACGCCGCGCCGTCCTCCGCGGCCCAGGCCGGGTCCCACAGCCCCTTCCGGCGCAGGCCGGCCACGAAGGAGGCGGCGCGCTCCACGATCGCGGGGTGCAGCGGCCGTGGTCGAGGGCTCGCCTTCAGGCCGGAGAAGTCGGCGCGCGGCGGCAAGCCGAGGAACTCCACGAGGCGGCCCAGGTGCTTCGGCGGATCGCGCACGAGGTCCTCGTAGCGGACCTCCATCTGGACCCTGGCCGGAAGCCCGTCGCGCGAGCGGCGCTGCCGCCCGAGCTCGCTCGTCACGCGGTCGAACAGGACGCGCACGGTGGCGGCCACGAAGGCGCCCTCCCCGAGGGCCCGCGACATCACGCGGCTGGCCTTGAGGAGGGCCCGCGCGCCGCGCGAGGGCCCGATCAGCATCTCCAGGTACGCGAGGTCCGCCCGCCGGGACAGGAGCGCGCTGTGGAGCTGCGAGTCCACGACCCAGCGCGGATCGCGGGAGATGAAGACGAACCGCGCCCCCGGATGGAGAGCGGCGAGGGCGGGGCCCGACCCGTGATCCCACGGGTTCTTGAGGAGGACGGCCCGCGCCCCGGGCCGGATCGCGGCCAGCTTCCGGCACAGCTCGAAGAGGACGGCCGCGTTCCGGCCGTCGAGCCACGGACGGCCGCTGCGGTGCAGCAGCACCCAGCCGTACTCCTCGACGGTGGCGTGGCTCAGGGGGATGGCGTCGAGCTGGCGGTCGGAGAGCCCGAGAGAGGCGAAGCGCGCATCGAGGGCGGCGCGATCGGCCTCGAGGGCGCTCTTGGCCTGCAGCGCGAGCAGCCGGGGGTAGGCCAGCACGTCGTGAGCGGTGCTCGAGGTGACGGGCAGGAGGCGGTCGAGCTGCTGGTACAGCCATGTCGTCCCCGAGCGATGGAGGCCCATGACGAACAGGGGATCCGGCGCCCTTTCGGACAGGCGGGCGAGGTAGGGCACGTCCTCGTCGCCCCGAGGCCGGATCCACGCCGCCCCGCTCATGGCGACAGGCAGAGGCGGCGGCTGGCCAGCGCGCGCAGCGCCCGCTTGTCGACCTTGTCCGAGCGCCCGCCCACGGGGAGCGGGCCGACCAGGACGGCGTCGGGCCGCGCGGCCAGGTCGATCCGGTGCGTCCCCTCCGCGATCTCGCGGCGGAACCGCCGCTCGAACGCGACCGGGTCCAGGCCGGGCTCCGGCTCCACCGCGATCACCACCCGCTCGTCCGCGATCGCCTCGTCGTAGACGCCGACGATCGCGCAGCGCCGCACGCCGGGGATGGCCTCCAGGGCGGGCTCGTAGAGCTCGGGGTAGAGGTTGTGATGGCCGCGGATGATCATGTCCTTGCGCCGTCCGAGCAGGGCCACGCGCCCCTCGTCCGTGAGCACGGCCATGTCGCCGGTGGCGTGCTCCTCCACCGCCGGCCCGCCGAGATAGCCTCGGAACAGGTTGGGCCCGCGCAGGAGCAGCTCGCCGTCGGCGCTGGCGCGCGCGGCCACGCCGGGCAGGAGCGTCCCCACCAGGTCGCCCGGACCCGAGTGGGCCAGCTTCTCCTCGAGCGTGGCCACCGCCACGGGCGCGATCTCCGTCATCCCGTAGACGCACAGCACGCGTGTCGTGGGGGCGAGCACCTCGCGCAGGCGTTCCAGGAAGGGTCGATGCACGGGCGCCGCCCCCAGCATCAGGAGCCGTAGAGTGGCGGGAAGCCGCCGCCGCGTGCGCCGGCAGTGATCGGCCAGGCGCTGCCAGTCGTGAGGCACGCCGAAGGCGTGGGTCACCCGCGCCGCCTCTAACAGGGCCAGGACGCGCTCAGGATGGAGGGGGCCGTGCGGGGGCAGCACCACCGTGGCCCCCGCGAGCAAGGCGGGGACCACGAGGTGGAGGTCGCGCGCCATCAGCACGTCGCCGGCTCCGGCCTCCAGGTGCTGGCCCACCAGGCGGACGATGGCTTCCAGCGAGGCCTGCGTGTGCACCACCGCCTTGGGCGCCTCGGTGGTGCCGGACGTGAAGACGATGAAGGTCTCGTCGTCCGGGTGGCGCGGGGCCGGGAGCCAGGCGTGGGCGGGCGCCCGGCGCAGCGCGCCCAGCGTCAAGGAGGAGGGCGCTCCGGGTACCCAGGGGCCGACGGTGATGAAGCGGGCGGCGGGTATGGCGGCCAGGGGCGGGAGGGGCGTCCCCCGCCGGCGGAGGAGCCGGCGCACTGCCTCCGTGCGCGTGAGGGCGAGGAGGAGGGGCTCGGTGAGGACGAAGCGCGGCGCGAGCAGGGTGATCCGCCCCTCGAACACCGTCTCTCCCAGGCCGAGGTCGGTGGCCACCAGCACTCCGCCCGCGCGCAGCACCGCGACCTGGAGCACGACCGCTCCCGGCGACGGCCGCAGCGCGTACAGCGCGCGGTCGCCCGGCCGCATCCCCGCGCGGACGAGGCCCCCCGTCACCGCGCGCAGCTGGTCGGCCAGCTCCCCGAACCGGATCGCGTGGCCGCGCCACGAGCGCACGGCCACGTCGGCGGCGCGGCCGGCCGTCCCCTCGGACAGCGGCTCCAGGAGGGCGGGGACGCTCATGCCCGCGCGCCGTCCGCGGCGTCCATGCGCACCTCCAGCCGCCGGTACGAGGGCAGCAGCGCGCGCCAGGAGACCCGCCGGCGCACGATCCGCAGCGGTCCCGGCAGCGAGGCCAGGCTCTCGATCACGAGGCGCAGCTCGCGCTGGGCGAGCGCGAAGCCAAGGCAGAAGTGGGGACCCACGCCGTACCAGAGGTGCCGCGCACGGCCGTCGTGCACCCGGTCCACGTCGAAGCGGTCGGGATCGGCGAACAGGCGCGGGTCGCGGGCGAGGTTTCCGGTCAGGATCACGACACGGGTGCCCGGCGGCAAGGCACGGCCCGCCACCTGCGCGCGGGGGCCCGCGATGCGCACGGTGGCGGGAACGGGTGTCGTGAAGCGCAGGCCCTCGTCCACGGCGGCGGCAGCCAGGGCCCGGTCCCTCCGCACCCGCCCCTGCTGGCCGCTGTCGATGAGCAGGGCCAGCACGCGGGGAACGGCGGCGGCGGTGGTGAGGGTCCCGGCCAGGAACAGGAACAGGATCACGCCACGCGCCTCCTCCAGGCCGAGGCCGGCCGCGCGCAGCCGGCCGACCACGGAGGTGGCGGACGGATCGGCGGTCTCGTAGCTCGGCCGCGCGAGCTCCCAGAGCCGGTCGCACTCCCGGCGGACGGAGGCCAGGCGGCGCGGAGAGAGGGGACGCAGGCGCAGGGCGGAGGCGATCCGCTCGCCGCGGCGGACCATGCCCTCGTGCGCGTCGTCGTCGTCGGGGGCGGCCGCGCCCATCATGAGACAGGTGAGGCGGCCGGTGAGGACGCGCATGAAGCGCACGAGGTCGACCGTCCGGCCGGCCCGGAGATCGGCGCACAGCCGGGCCACCGGTCCCTCGCCCGCCTCCCGCAGCAGGGCCTCCACCGTCGCCGGGGGCAGGAGGTCGGCCAGGCGGGAGCGCAGCTCGCGATGGGCGGCGCCGTCCATGTTGCCGAGGGCGGAGGGCCCGAGGACGGGCGCGATGACCGCGGAGAGGCTGCCCGGGCCACCCTTGGTGAAGACCTCGTCCTGCAACAGGACCTGCCGGGCCACCTCCGCGTCGCTGATGAGCAGCCCCACGCCGGGCACCCTCACCACCGGGCCCGCGCGGCGGGCGGCGCTGGCCGCCGACCACGCCAGCGGATGGGCCGCGAAGCAGAGGAAGGCGTCGCGCGCCGCCGCCGCGTTCATCGGACGTCCACCTGCGCCGGCCGGTAGCCGTGGTTCCGGTACCAGCGGAGCGTGTTGAGGTACCCGTACGCGCGCACGCGGCGGGCGGAGTTGTAGACCACGGCCTCGGGGCACCACGCGGCGCGGGTGGTGAGCGTGCGCACCCGCTCGGCCAGCACCCGGTCCTCCGACATCGCCTCGAAGCCGGTGCGCGGGAAGCCGCCGCTGCGGACATAGAGGTCGGCGGTGATGGCGAGGTTGTTGCCGGCCACCAGGAAGCCCGGATGCAGGTACTGCGGGCCGCGGCGGGCCAGCCGGACGTAGACCTCGGCCAGGCGGATCATCACCGGCAGCGCGAAGCGATCGGTCCAGACGCCGGGCTCGTCGCCGCGCGGCCGTATGCGGCCGGCCACGAACTCGAGGCCGTCCTCCACCAGGGCGCGGCGCAGGTGGCGCACCCAGTCGCGGTCGGGCAGGCAGTCGGCATCCGTCCGCGCGATCCAGCGCGCACCGTTGGCGATCGCGTAGCGGAACCCGGTGTCGCTGGCCGCGCCCGTACCCTTGCGCATCTCCGTCACGGTGTGGACGGAGAGGACGGGGTGGTCGCGGGCGGCGGCGCGGGCGACGTTGGCGCTGCCGTCGGTGCTCGCGTTGTCGACGAGCACGAGGCGGAAGCGCGGGTCGCTCTGCGCGGCCAGGGCGGCCAGGGTCGCCTCCAGCCAGCGCTCCTCGTTGAAGTAGGGCACGACCACGAAGAAGTCCCGGCCACCGCCGGCGGCGCCGCGCATCGTTCAGAGCCTCATCATCAGCACGCCGATGCTCAGGCCGCTGGCCAGCCCCACCAGCAGCACGTCGTCGCCCGGACCCACCGCCCGGCGCGTCTGGGCCAGGGCCAGCGCCACCGGGAGCGAGGCGGCGGCCATGTTCCCGTAGCAGGGGATGGTCAGCTCGATCTGGTCGAGGCGGGCGCCGCTGACGCGTGTGAAGTCGCGCAGGTAGGGCATCGACACCTGGTGCACGAACAGGCGGCGGAAGTCGTCGATCCCCCTCCCCGCCTCGCGCAGGGCGCGAGCCAGGATGTGCGGCCCCTCCGTGAGGCAGGCCTCGCGGAGGAGCGCGCCGTCGCCGCGGATGTAGGTGTGCTCCGCGCTGTGGGGATGCATGGAGCCTCCGCCGGGCAGGGTGGCCAGCGGCCAGTAGCGGCTCACCGTCGTGAACGACCGGAAGAAGATGCCGCGCGCGTCGTTGGAGGGAACGACGAGGGCGGCCGCTCCCGCGTCCCCCAGCGTGTAGCCGGGGAAGCTCAGCTTGAAATCGGCGTCGTCATCCACCTTCCAGGAGATGGCGTTCGAGCAGGTCTCCCCGGCGGCCACCAGCACGCACCGGCGCGCGCCCGAAGCCACCATGGCCTCCGCCACCTCGAGCCCGTTGAGGAAGCTGTTGCAGGCGTTCTTGACGTCGAACACGGGCGCCCGCGTCCCGACCTTCTCCTGCACGATGTTGGCGGTGGCGGGCTCGATCAGGTCCTGGCTGGCGGAAGCGAAGACCACCTGGTCCACCTCGCCCGCGTCGGTGCCCGTCGTCTGGCACACGCGGCGCGCCGCCTCCGCCGCCAGGTCCGAGCTGTGGGTGCCGGGATCGGCCACGCGCCGCTCCCGGATCCCGGTGAGGGCCTGGATCAGGCCAGGGCGCACCCGATAGGAGGGGCTGGCCGCGGCCACGAGATCCTCCACCTCCGCGCTCGTCCGGCGGCGGGGGGGCAGGTACGCACTAATGCCGAGCACGCGCGCGCGCGCCATGGGTGGCCTCCCTCGAGGACGACGTCGAGGAGCTCGTCCGCAACGTACGCCTCCTCAGACGGACGCCACGCACGGTTGTGACAGTTCCTGGGAGAGTCCCAAGCCGCCGGCGGCGACCGTCTCAGCCGCGGGGACCCGCTCCCGGGCGCGCGAAGGCGCGCGCGTCGGTGGGCCACGGAGGCGCGTTCCGGATGGCCTCCAGGACGTCCTCCGGGCCGTCCACGAAGGTCCACATGTCGCGGTGCCGCACGTCCATGAACCGCTCCGCCACCGCCCTCTCCAGCAGCTCGCGCAACGGGTCGTAGAACCCGCGCACGTTCACGATCACGATCGGGTTCCGGTAGAGGCCGAGCCGCTTCCAGGTGATCGCCTCCAGCAGCTCCTCGAACGTGCCCGACCCTCCGGGCAGCGCCACCACCGCGTCCGCCTCCTCCAGCATCAGTCGCTTGCGGTGGTGCATGTCGTCGACAAGGCGCATCTCGGTCAGGCTCTTGTGCCCCCACTCGAGGTCGTCCATGAACCGGGGCAGGATGCCGATCAGCCGGCCGCGCGCGGCCAGGGCCGCGTCCGCGAGCGCGCCCATGGAGCCGACGGAGCCGCCGCCGTACACGATCGTGATCCCCTGCTCCGCGAGCAGGCGGCCGAGCGTGCGGGCGGCGGCGTAGTGGTCGGGATGGGCCTGGGTGCTCGACGCGCAGTAGACGAGCACCTGGCCGCGGACGAGGCTCAGGGCAGGATGCCTTTCTGCACCATCCAGGGGTGCGCCTCGACGGCGAGGCGGCCCGCCTTCACCGCGGGGTCGTCCGAGGCGAGGGCGCGCGCCTCCTCGATCGAGCCGACCTTGTAGACGCACAGGCCGCGGATGGTGCCGCCGTCGGTCAGGGGTCCGGCCACCACCATCTTGCCCGCCGCCCACAGGCTCCGCAGGTGGTCGAGGTGGTCCTTCTGGAGCTGCTCGAGGGCGGGGCTCGTCTCCGGCGTCCACTTCGGGCCCTTCACGAGCATGATCATGTAGTACGTCATCATCTCCGGCGGCGCCTCGCCCGGCTTCCAGTCCGACCCCCGCGGCGCGGACGGCGAGGCGGGCGGCGTCTGGGCCGGCGCGGAGGCGGCGAGGCCCAGCGCGAAGACCACGGGAACGAGTCTCTTCATGATCTCCCCTACCTTGCGGGCACCGGGGCGGGCGCGACGCCGTGGCGCGATGTCGCGTAGCCGACGATGAGGCCGAGCACGCCGCCCGGCAGCATGACCTGCCAGTAGTACTTGTTCAGGTAGGCGATCGGGAAGGCCAGGGCCACGCCGACCAGCCCTCCCACCACGATGGCCACCGCCAGCGACTGCGTCTTGCGCGCGACCAGGCCGATGATCAGTCCCGTGATCACGCCCTTGATCGTGGACCCGATCACGATCCCCACGATCTGGGGCGCGGTCTCGGGGGCCGAGATCAGCGCGGTCAGGCCGTCGAAGATCCCCAGGAACCCTCCGAGCAACAGGCCGAAGACAGGTTTGCTCATTCTCGATCCACCTCCGCGGGAGAAGCGTGCCCGCACTCTCCCCTTACGCGCCCCCGCGCCATTCCTTTAGACCCGGGCCAGCACGGCCAGGAGGACCCGCATCAAGAGGTAGGCGGCCACCAGGACCAGGGGCGTCCGGTACTTCACGGCCAGCCGTCGCGCGGTCTCGACCGGGCCCTCCGCGTACGCGGTCACGGGGAGGCCGGACAGGAAGCGAGACACGTCCTCCTGCAGCTCGCCCACCGACGGGTAACGGTCCTCCGGGCGCGGAGCGCGAGCCCGGGCGACGACGGCAGCCAGGGCCCGGGGCGGACCCTCGCCGGCCAGGAACGAAAGGAGCGCGCCCAGCGCGTAGACGTCCGCGGCCACGCCGACCGCGCTCTCGCCCCGGGCCTGCTCGGGGGCCATGTAGCCGGGCGTGCCGAGCACGGTCCCGGCGGCGGTGAGGGTGGCCGCGTCGGGATCGACGGGCACCCGCGCCGGTGCCGCATCGAGACCAGCGGCGGGCGGCGGCGTCTCCGGCGCCTCGCCGCCCAGGACCTTGGCCACGCCCCAGTCCAGGACGAGCACCTCCCCGAACGGGCCCACCATCACGTTCTGCGGCTTGAGGTCGCGGTGGATGACTCCCTGCGCGTGCGCGAAGGCCACCGCCTCGCAGATCCGCTCGAAGACGCGGAGCCGGGCCGCGCGCTGGGGCAGGTCGCGGACGTGCTCGTCGAGGCGCCGCCCGCGCACGAGCTTCATCGCGTAGAAGGGGCGCCCGTCCGGAAGCGTGCCCAGGTCGTGCACGAGCACGAGCCCGGGGTGCTCGAGCCGGGCCAGCACCTGCGCCTCCGTGCGCAAGCGGGCGACGCCACCCGGCCGCGCCTCGGGCCCGTTCATGACCTTGAGCGCGACCTCGCGGCCCAGCTCGCGGTCGAAGGCGCGCCACACCGTTCCCATCCCCCCGCGCCCCACCCGCCCGCGCAGCTCGTACTTCGTGCCCGCCAGGTCCGGCTCGTCCAGGACGGCGGCCAGGCGCACGAGCGCGGCGTCGGAGAGGCTCATGGCGCGATCCCCAGGAGGTCGCGCGCCTCCGCCCGGAACTCCTCCTCGCTCGCGGTCAGCGCGCGCAGCGCGTCCAGCACCTCGCGGCGCAGCTCGCGCCGCATCGCCGAGAGGTGGTTCGTGACCTGGGTGGCGGGCAGGCCCAGCTCGCGGCCGAGCGCCTCGTAGGTCGGCCGCTCGCCGTCCTCGCCCTCCAGGTCGTAGCGCCGGAACACCGCGAAGGCGGACTGGCGTCCGGTCTCCGCGCAACGCCGCTCGAGCGCCGTCACCGCGCGCGTGAACAGCGCGCGCACCCACTCGCGATGGAACCAGGCCTCGAAGTCGTCCACTTCCGCCCGCCGGTCGCGCGCCAGCTCCTGCTCCGCGCCTTCCACGTCGAGAGAGAGCAGGGGCGCGCCCCCGCCGCGCTTGAGCCGCGCCGCCGCCTCGCGCTCGTGGGAGACGTGGCCGTCCACGCAGACGCGCAGGAACGTGCGGAAGCGCCCGCGCGCGGGGTCGAAGCGCTCGAACCAGCGCTTCTCGTAGGCGCGGGCGAAGAACCCCTGGGTGAGGTCCTCCGCTTCCGCGCGGTCGGCGCGCCACCGCCAGCGCAGGTACTTGTAGACGGGACGCCAATACCCCTCGGCCAGGGCGCCGAAGGCCAGGCGCCGGGGCTCGCCGTCCGTACCCGCCGCCGCGCGCACCAGGCTCTCACGCGTGGGGGGGAAGGCGCCGGGAGGGACGGGGCGGGTCTCGGCCATGGGTGCCGAGGCCGAACTCTACACCCGGGCTAGGCCTGGGGCGCGGCCGCGGGCGCCGCCGGCGGCTGGGGCCGGCCCTTGCCGCGGCGCAAGCGATGGCCGAGGCCCGCCCACAGGGGCACGCCTTCCTTGCGCCGGTCCGCGTTCCACGACACCACGTCGTCGAGGACGCTGTACGCGGAGGGCACCACGAAGAGCGTGAACAGCGTGGAGAGCATCATCCCCCCCACGACGGAGACGGCCATCGGCCGCTGCAGCTCCGCGCCGGGGCCGAGGGCGAGGGCGGGCGGGATGGCGCCGGCGATGGTCGCGAACGAGGTCATGAGGATGGGCCGCAAGCGGATGGGGCAGGCCTTGTAGAGGGCCTCGTGGCGCTCATAGCCCTGGTCGCGGAGCTGGTTCGTGAAATCGACGAGCAGGATCGAGTTCTTCTTCACGATCCCCATGAGCAGGATCAGGCCCAGCATGCTGTAGACGTTGAGGCTCTGGCCGGAGACCCACAGCGCCACGAGGGCCCCGCTGATGCTGAAGGGCAGGGCGAGGAGGACCGTGAACGGGTGCGTGAACGCGTTGAACTGGGTGGCCAGCACCATGTAGGCCACGATGAGGCCCATCGTGAAGGCGAAGCCCAGGGACGAGAACGACTCCTTGAAGGCGAGGCTGCTGCCGGACGGCGTGGCGCGGTAGCCCTCGGGCAGGGCCGCGCGCGCGAGATCCAGGCCCTTGGCGAGCGCGTCCTTCTGCGACGCCCCGCGGGCCACGTTGCCGAAGATGGTGATGGCGCGCTCGCGGCTCTTGCGGGTGATGGCCTGCAGGGTGGGCTCCTGCTCGATGCGCACGATGTCGCCCAGGCGCACGAGCTGGCCGGACTGCGTGCGCACGAACAGCCGCTTGATGTCCTCCGGCTTGGCCCGCTGGTCGGCGAGGAGGCGCACGCGGATGTCGTAGCGCCGCCCGCCCTCCTTGAACTTGCCCACGCGCAGGCCCCCGATGGCGGCGTTGACGGTCTGGCCGATGTCGCTCATCGAGACCCCGAGGTCGGCGGCCTTGTTGCGGTCCGGGACCACCTTCACCTCGGGCATGCCGACCTGGTAGTCGCTGTCCACGTCGGTGATGACCCCCGTCTGCCGCATGTCCTCCATGATCTTCTTGGAGTACTCGCCCAGCTTGTCCCAGTCGCGGCCGCGGATCGTGATCTCCAGGGGATAGCCGCCGCCGCGCGTGGGCGAGAAGCCCTGCTGCGAGGGGTCGATGAGGCCGGCCCGGATGCCGGGCCTCGTGGCCGCGAAGCCGCGGACGACGTCCATGAATTCCTGCTGGTTCAGGGCCCGGCCGAGCTTGGGGTCCCGCGGACGGTCGGGGGGATCCTTCATGGTCACCATCGCCATCCCCGTGTTGACGTCGCCGCCGCCGAAGCCGCCGATGAAGGCGAAGATGCCGTCCACCTCGCCGCGGGTGGACAGGAACGTCTCGAAGTCCTTCAGGGCGGCGTCCGTCACGTCGAGGCTGGTCCCCACCGGAGTCTGGAAACGGATCTGGAAGCGGCTCGAGTCCACCGCGGGCACGAACTCCTGGCGCAGGAGGCCGATGATGCCGAGGGAAAGGAGGAAGAACAGGGCGGCGCCGCCGATCACGGCCGCGCGATGGTGCAGGGCCGGGCGCAGCGCGCGCGAATATCCGGAGGAGAGCCGCTCGAACGCACGGTCCACCGCGCTCCCGAACCGCCCGCGCCGCTCGCCCACCTCCAGGAACCGCGAGCACCGCATCGGGGCCAGGGTGAGCGCCTCCAGGAGCGAGATGAGGACGGCCACCGAGATCGTGACGCCGAACTGGAAGAAGAACTTCCCGATGATCCCCTTCATGAAGGCGACGGGCAGGAAGATCGCGATGATGGCCAGGGTGGCGGCGGCGGCCGCGAACGTGATCTCGCGCGCGCCGACGGAGGCGGCCTTGATCTTCCCCTCCCCGTGCTCGCGGTGCCGGTAGATGTTCTCGAGGACCATGATGGCGTCGTCCACCACGATCCCCACCGTGAGGGTCAGCCCCAGCACCGTGAAGGTGTTGAGGGTGAAGCCCAGGAAGTACATGACGATGAAGGTTCCCAGGATCGACGTGGGGATGGCGAGCAGGACGTTGACCGTGCTCGACCAGGAGCCGAGGAACACCCAGCACACGATCCCCGTCAGCACCGCCGCCAGCAGGAGCGTGAACAGGATCTCGTTGATGGCGTGCTTGACGAACGTCGTGCTGTCGAAGCGCACGCCGAGGGTGAGGCCCTCGGGCAGGTCTTGGCGGAGCTCCTCCAGCCGGGCGCGGGCCCGGTCCCCCACCTCGACCGCGTTGGCCCCGCGCAGCTTGCGGATGCCGAAGCCGAGCGAAGGCTCCCCGTCGCTGCGGGCCAGGCGGCGCCGGTCCTCCAGCCCGTCCTCGACCACGGCCACGTCCTGGAGGCGCACGGGCGTGCCCTGGCGGAAGGCCACCACGATCTGCCGGAAGGCGGCGACGTCGATGGCCTCGCCCTCCGCGCGCACGTTCATCTCGCGCTCGGGGGTCTCGATGCGCCCGGCCGGGACCTCCAGGTGCTCGTTCTCGATCGCGCGGTCGACGTCCTGGACGGTCAGGCCCTGCGCCTCCAGGCGGGAGGCGTCGAACCACACGCGCACGGAGCGCTGCCGGTAGCCGCCGATGAACACCTCGCCCACGCCCTCGATCGTCTGCAGCGAGGGCTTGATGACGTTGCGGACGTAGTCGGCCATGAACGTGGGCGAGCGCGTGCCCGAGAGGGACAGCCACATGATCGGCTGGTCCTCGGGGTTGGTCTTGTTGATGATGGGCGGGTCCAGCTCGCGGGGCAGGTTGCGCGCGGCCTGGGCCACCCGCGTCTGCACGTCCTGGAGGGCGAGGTCGATGTTGCGCGAGAGCTCGAACTCGACGGTGATGTTGGCGGAGCCCTGGCGGGAGGTGGAGGAGATCTCCTTCACGCCCTCCACGGAGGTGATGGCGTCCTCGATGGGGTCGACGACGTCCGACTCCATGATCTCGGGGGAGGCCCCCTCGTAGCTCACGGAGACGTTGACCACCGGGAAGTCCACGTCGGGGTTCTGGCTGACCCCGAGTCCCTTGACCACGCCGCCGTACCCGGTGAAGCAGATGATGCCGAAGCCGATGAGGCCCAGCATCAGCATCCAGGCGAAGACGTGGTTGCGGATGGAGATGTCGGCGAGCGTGGAGCCCGTCGCGATCTTCTTGGGGTCTTCCTCTTCTCCGTCGGCGGGCCGTCGCGTGTCGTCGGACATGGCTAGCGTGCCTCGGCGCTACCGGATGCGCGCGTGTCGGCGGGGGAGCCGGACTGGACCTCGACCCCGTCGGCGAGCCGGTCCGATCCCTCCACCACGACCTTCTCCCCCGCCGTGACCCCGGACAGGATCTCGACCCCGCCGTCGCCGGTGCGAATGCCGAGCTTGAGCGGCCGCAGGCGCGCCTTGGTGCCCTCGACCACGAAGGCCACGAAGCCGCGCTCGCTGGCCAGGACCGCGCGCTCGGGCACGATCACCGCGTTGGCGCGCGTCTCCGAGGCCAGGTCCACCTCCGCGAAGAACCCGGGCTTGAGGACGCCGGGGTTCTTCACCCAGGCCACGACCTCGACCTGCCGCGTGGCGGGATCGGCCATCTCGCCGACGTGGTAGATCTGCCCGCGGAACGGCGTGTTGCCCAGCGCCGCCACCGTGAAGCTCACGTCCTGCCCGGCGCGGGCGCGCAGCGATTCGCCTTCGGAGACCTTGAAGCGCAGGCGCAGCCGGCTGGTGTCGACGAGGGTGGCCAGGATGTTCCCGGTCTTCACGAACTGCCCCGTCTCCACCGTCTTCGTGTTGATGACGCCGCCGAGGGGCGCGCGCACCTCGGCCCGGCGCAGGTTCTGCAGGGCGATGTCGCGCGCGGCCTTGGCGGAATCGGCTTCCGCGGCCAGGCGGTCGGCCTCTCCGCGCGAGCGGTTCAGCTCCTCGACGGCCACCAGCTGCTCCTTGGCCAGCTGCTCGCGGCGCTGCTGGTCCTGCTCCGCGCGGCGGCGGTCCACCATCGCCTTCTGGAAGCTGGCTTCCGCGCGCTGCGCCTCCAGGCGATAGCGCTCGGGGTCGATGCGGAAGAGGATCGTCTGGGGGCCGACGCGCATGCCCTCGTTGAAGCGCACGTCGGTCACGACGCCTTCCACCTCCGCCGTCACCTGCACGACCTCCTCCGCCTCGAGGCTGCCCACGGCCTGGATCTTGTAGGTGACGTCGCGGGCGTTGACCGGCTCCACCTTGACCGCGATCGCCCGGCGGCCGGGAGCGGCCGCCCCCTGCGTGGCCTTCGTGCACCCGAGAGCGGCGGCAGAGAGGGCCAGGCCCGCGGTCCAGAGGAGTGCCGTCGGGTGCTGTCTCACGGGAATCGCGACCTCGGTCAGGCGCGTCAGGCTGCCTGGTAAACTGTCATTCTGATCCCGCGGCGTGACCTTTCCAAGTCAGGCGTCTTGCACCGCGGCAAAACTTTGTGACTCCCGCGGTGGGGCGCCTGGCCTAGAATCGCGTCATGCACGATCCGCGGGTACCCGAGACGCTCGACGGCTGGAGCGTCCTGCACCAGATGTTCCGGATCCGGTGGGAGGCCTGGCGCGCGCTCCCCGCCGGCGAGCGGAAGCAGCGCGCCGCGGCCGCGGTGGACGCCTTGAAGGGCCTGCCGCACGGCGACGAGGGCGCGACCGCGCTCACCACCCTCCTCGGCCACAAGGGCGACCTCATGCTCGTCCACTTCCGCCGCGACTTCGATGCGCTGCAGGCGGCCCAGCTCGCGGTGTCGCGCCTGGCCGTGGCCCCCTTCCTCGAGCCCACCACGTCGTATGTCTCGGTGGTGGAGCTCGGGATGTACGAGATGACCGCGCAGATCCACACCCGCCTGGGCGAGAAGGGGCTCGTGCGCGGCTCGCCGGAGTTCGAGACGGCCTTCGACGCCGAGATGGAGGATCAGCGCAAGCGGGTGATCGGGCGCCTCTTCCAGGAGGTCCCGGCCCGCCGGCACGTCTGCTTCTACCCGATGAACAAGCGGCGCGGAGAAGAGCGGAACTGGTACGCCGTCCCCGTCGAGGAGCGCGCGCGCATGATGCGCGACCACGGCGTGATCGGCCGCCACTACGCGGGGGCGGTGACCCAGATCATCTCGGGGTCGATCGGCTTCGACGACTGGGAGTGGGGAGTGGACCTCTTCGCGGACGATCCCCTCGTGTTCAAGAAGCTCATCTACGAGATGCGCTTCGACGAGGCCAGCGCCTGGTATGCGGAGTTCGGGGCGTTCTACGTGGGCCTGCAGTTCGCCGCGGACGAGCTGCCGCGGTACCTGGAGGGCGAGGTCCCGGCCCTGAAGAGCTGACGCGGCCGGGCCCGCAGGCGGGGCGTATACTCCGCCGAGGAGGTACCCCGATGAGCCCCGTGCTCCGCAACCATTTCCGCGATTACGCGGCCTTCCACGGGACCCCCGGGAACAAGGCCTGCCACTACGTCGGCATCCCGCTCATCATCGTGAGCGGGTTCGCGATGCTGGGCGCGGTGCCCCTGTTCGCCGCCTTCGGCTTCACGGTGACGCTGGCCGAGGTCCTGCTCGCCTCTGCCACCGCCTACTACCTGACCCTCGACGTGACGCTGGCCGCCCTCATGTTCGTGCTGTCCGCGCTCACCATCCTGGCCAGCCGCTCGATCCCGATGGGCCTCGCGGTGTTCCTGTTCGTCGCGGGCTGGATCCTCCAGTTCGTCGGCCACTACGTCTACGAGAAGCGCTCGCCCGCCTTCTTCCGCAACCTGGCCCACCTGCTGGTGGGGCCGCTCTGGATCCTGGCCAAGGCCACGCGACGCGCCTGATCGCGGCCCTGCTCGCCCTGGCCCTGGGGGCGTGCGGGAGCAACTCCTCGTCGAGCGGCCCCACCCCCGGACCGAGCGCGTCGAGCTCGACCGTCGGGTGCTCGGCCACGCCCGTGGGCGGGCAGCCCGCCCTGACCACCACCCTCGTCGCGCGCGGCCTGTCGAGCCCTCTCGACTTCCAGGTGCCCGCGGGCGAGCGCAATCGCGCCTTCGTGGTGGAGCAGGGCGGCCGCATCCGCCTCGTGCGCGCCGGCTCCGTCGTGGCCACGGCCTTCCTCGACCTCGCGTCCCGGACCAGCGCGGGGGGAGAGCGCGGCCTGCTCGGCCTGGCCTTCCACCCGCAGTTCGCGAGCAACGGCCGCTTCTACGTCAACTACACCGACCGCGCCGGTGACACCCACCTCTCCGAGTTCCGCGCCTCGCCCCCGAGCGCGGACGCCGTGGACCCGGCCACCGAGCGCCAGATCCTGTTCGTCGCGCAGCCCTTCGCCAACCACAACGGCGGCGGGCTGGCCTTCGGGAGCGACGGCATGCTCTACGCCGGCCTGGGCGACGGCGGCTCCGGCGGCGATCCGTTCGGCAACGGCCAGAACCTCTCCACGCCGCTGGGCAAGCTGTTGCGGATGGACGTCGACCGGGGCACGCCGTTCGCGGTGCCGTCGGACAACCCGTTCGCCGCCCGCGCGGGCGCCTTCCCCGCCATCTGGGCCTACGGCCTGCGCAACCCCTGGCGCTTCGCCTTCGACCGCTCGACGGGCGACCTCTTCATCGCGGACGTCGGGCAGAGCGCGGTCGAGGAGGTGGACTTCGCGGCCGCCCCGCGCCGCGGCGGCGAGAACTACGGCTGGAACACGATGGAAGGCAGCCGCTGCTACCAGCCGGCCAGCGGCTGCAACACGTCCGGCCTCGCCCTGCCCGTGGTCGAGTACACGCACGCCGACGGCTGCTCGATCACGGGGGGCGTGGTGTATCGCGGGTGCCGTCTGCCCGGTTATGCGGGCACGTACTTCTACGCGGACTACTGCACGGGCTTCGTGCGCTCGTTCCGGATGCAGGGCGGGCAGGTGACGGACCGGCGCGACTGGACGGCGGCCCTGGGCCGGGGCCTGGACAGCCCGACCGCGTTCGGCCTGGACGACGAGGGCGAGGTCTACATCGTCGACCAGGACGGCGAGATCTACAAGGTCGTGCCCGCCTCCTGAGCCCCGCCTTCTCAGTGGGTGACGACGACTCCCTGGAACACCTTGTCCGTGGGCCGCTGGCCGTCGTTGAAGAAGCAGGCCGCGAAGTGGGGCAGCGGCGGAGTCGCGCGCCGCTCCCCCGGCTGCAGCGTCATCGCCACCGCGGCGCATCCGGCCTGATCGCTGTGCACGGCGTCCACGCCGATGGTGCGCGCGACCGTGTCCTCGTTCACGAACGTCGCCACCAGGCCCTCGAACAGGTGCAGGGTGGAGGGCACGAACTTGGCCGCGGTGATGCGCACCGGCACGTCCGCCTGGATGTCGTCGGTCGTGACCGTGCTCTGGCTGCTCGTGATCGTCGTGGGCCCGCAGCCGGCGGCGAGCACGGCGAGGATCAAGGGAGCGGCCGCGCGCAGGGACAGGATGCCGGGACGCATGGCCTCCCGAAAAGTATAAGCGGACGTCAGTGGCCGTGCCCGCGGCCCCACCTCAGCCGCGCGAAGACGTGCGTCGAGACCGGGTGCTCGCCGTAGACCTCGCGCAGCACGGCCGGGTACGCGTAGAAGCTGAGGTCGGCGCCGAGGCCCAGGTTCACGCGGCCCGCGGTGGCGAGAGTCCACAGGTAGCCGAGCGTGAAGGCCCGCACGGGGACGGTGGGGCCGCCTTCCGGCTCGAGGCCCTTGGTCGCGAGCAGGACGAGGTCCTTCTCCACGCGCTCCGCCCGCGCGAAGACCTGGTTGCGGGCGTCGAGCTGCCAGGCCCCTTCGAGGAGGAACGCATCGGACGTGCCGTGCTCCTCGCGGTTCCGGCCCCACATGAGCGAGACGGCCTGCGGCCGGTCGCCCTCCTCGCCGTAATGGACCGAGGCCGTGGTCCGCCTCAGGTCGCCCGGCGCCAGCTCCTCGGCGTCGTGGATGAACCCGTACGAGACCTGGGCCGACCACCCGTGCCCGAGGGACACCTTCACGCGCGCGGAGGCGGAATCGAGAGCGCCGCCGTCCAGGTCCCAGCGATGCTCGTCCGGCTCGCGCCCGTGGAAGGCGGAGGCGGACAGGCTCAGGCGGCCGCGGCCCCCGCCCAGCGTGACGACGTCGCTCGCGATGTGCGTCGAGTCGAGCCAGTGATGGCCGATGGGCGCGGTCGGGTTCTCCCCCGCGGAGGCGCGGTGCATGAAGGCGACCGGCCCCAGGGCCGGCTCCCCCACCGGCGCCAGCTGGACCCAGGCCGCGCCCGCCTCTCCTATAGACATTCGATAGGTTGCGGAGAGGTTCATGAAGAAGTCGTGCGGGTGCTGGCGGTCCACCAGGGGCCGGCCCTGGTAGGCCTCGCCGGTCTGGAACAGCTCCGGCGTGCCGCCGGCGGGGAAGGTGGCCGGCTCCAGCGAGTTCATCATCATGAAGGTGAGGCGGCCCCGGCCCAGGTCGCGCTGGACCATGGCCATGCTCCAGTTGCTGGACTCGACGGCGTCGTCGCCGGACGGCCCGCCCTGGTGGTTGTACTGCAGCCGGGCCACGCCCATGAGCATCAGGGCCCACGAAGGCATCGACATCCCCGCCATGGGATCGCTCGGCGTCATCCCGGTCATGCGCGACATGTCGGACTCGAAGAGGGTCGCGGGCGCAGGCTGGGCGGCGGCGGGCACCGCGAGCAGGGCTCCCGCGGCGCCGAGCACGAGGACGTGACATCGCCTCAAGGAGCCGCGGAGAGGCAACGGCCCCCGCGCGCGTAGCACACGAGCCCGATGGCCTGGATGACGTGGAACAGGTCGTTGTGGTTGAAGGCGAGCCCCGCGCCCAGGTGGGTGAGCTGGACGACGGCCCCGATCGCGGAGGCGGCCACTCCCGCCCGCACCCATCCGGCCTCCGGCGCGCGGCGGGCGCCGAGCACCGCCGCCAGCCCGAGCAGTCCCAGGAGCGTGATCGCGTAGTCGTAGAGGACGAATCGGAACTGGGAGAGGACGATCAGGGCGGCCGACACCGCCACCAGGCGCAGGCCGAGCAGCGCCGCCGCCGCCCGCCACCAGCGGCGGGGCAGCGCCGCCTGCGCCGCGCCGTAGAGGATGCAGAAGCTGCCGAGACCGGCGGTCACGTAGGTGAGACGCCAGATCCGGCCGTACGTCTCGGGGGTCAGCACCGGCGCGTAACCGTGGGACGTGCCCCCGAGAACGGCGGCCACGGCGGTGGCGGCGAGGGCGGCCGCCCACCAGCGCCCCGGCCCGCCGCGGGCGCGGGTCCACAGCCAGCCGGCGCAGAGGAAGCCGACGAGCGCGAGCAGGTAGTCCGTCACCATGGTGACGGCTTCGCCGGGCGGCATCATGGCCAGGGTCAGGGCTCGAGGACGAGCCGCCGCTCGGGCCCCGAAGCTGCCGCCGGCGATCCCACCAGACGCCGCGCGGTGTCGAGGAACGCGGTGGGCCCCTCGCCTTCGCGGCGCAGGTCGGCCAGGGCGCCCTCGAGGGCGGCGAGCACCGGACCGAGGTCGCGGTCGTCGGGCGCGACCTCGCGTCCCTGCTCGTCGCGGGCGGCGAAGATCCCGCGCAGCTCCACCACCAGACCCTGGGCGCGGAGGTCCTCCGCGGCGTGATCGTAGAGGATGCCGCGCTGGCGGGTGTCCACCGTCTTGCGCAGGGCCGCCACTGCCGAGGCCAGCAGGGCGTCGTCGAGGTCGCGCCGGCGCGCTCGGAGCGCGGTCAGGCCCACCAGGGAGAGGAAGAAGAGATCGGCCTGGGCGTGCGAGAGGCGCCCCACGTGGGGGCCGAGCCGCCGCGCGTCGCGCCGGCGCTCCGTCTCGCGACCGTCCCAGCTCCCGGCGTGGGCGCCGTCGAGCCACGTGCAATCGGACGGGCAGTCGATCTCGACCCGGCGCTTGGACCCGCAGCAGGACGAGCAGATGGTCGCGCCCTTCGCCGGGCACACGCGGCGGCCCTTGCGCTTTCGGCAGAGGGGACAGGTGGCGCTCACGCGCGGTGGCCCAGGCCCACGCTCAGGCCAACCGGACCATGTTCTTCAGCTCGCCCAGCACCTCTTCGGCGGAGACGAACCGCAGCTCGACGCGCGGATGGAGGGCGCGCACGAGCAGCTTGTCCAGGGCCTCCGGCACTCCCTGGCTGTAGGTGCTGGGCAGGGGGAGGGCCGCTCCCTGCGCCTGCTTGCGCGGATGGATCCCGGTCAGGACGTGGTACAGGACGGCCGCCATCGCGTAGAGGTCGCCGGCCACGTCGAGCTGCGCCTCCGGCGCCAGGTAGTCGACGTCGGCGGGGACGAGGTGGGCCAGCCGGCCCAGGCCCAGGTCGGCGATCTTGAGGACGCCGCCCGCGACCATGATGTTCGAGGGCTGGATGCAGCCGTGCACGAGGCCCTTGCCGTGGACGAAGGACAGGTACTGGGCGAGCACGCGACCGAGGCCGTGCGCCTGCTGGACGCTCAT
Organism: Vicinamibacteria bacterium; assembly: GCA_041481445.1. Lineage (GTDB taxonomy): Bacteria > Acidobacteriota > Vicinamibacteria > Fen-336 > Fen-336 > AA29. Next base: position 4,743 of record JBGPBV010000064.1, on the reverse strand, counting down.
CTTGTGGCCGGTCTTCAGGGCGTCGCCGAGGTGGCGGCCCTGGACGAACTCGGTGACGACGCAGCGCTGCCCCTCGCGCTCCACGAACCCGAGGACCTTGACCCCGTTCGGGTGCGAGAGGGGCGCGGCGGCCTTGAGGTCCGCGGCCAGCGCGCTCAGCACGCCGTTGCGGGCCAGGAGCTCGGCGGGGAGGACGCGCAGGGCCACGTTGCGGCCGTCGGTCTGGTCCTCGGCGCGGAAGATCGTGCCCAGACGGCCGCGGCCGATCTCTTCGCGCGGCACGAACCTCGGCTTGGCCGGCGCCTTCGCGGCCGGCGGAGCCGCCGGCCCCGCGGGACGCGGCCCGGGCGATGACGGCACGCGCATGACGGGCGAGGTCACGGTCGGGGCACCGGCTCGAGCCGCGGGGACCGCCGTTGCCGGCATCGGCGCCGCCACCGCCACCGGGCGCGGCGGCAGGGCCATCGGCGTCCCCGCCTGCAGGGCGGCCACGCGCGCGTCGACGTCGCGATACCCGAGCGCCTCCGCGTCGATCTTCTTGTAGACGGCGATCGCCTCCTGGGGCTTGTCGGCCTCGAGGGAGATGGCCAGCCAGTAGTAGAGGTCGAGGTTCGCGGACGAGGCGGGCTGGCCGCCGATCGCCCGCTGGAGGCGGTCGGCGGCGACGCCGGGGCGGCCGGATTCGAGGAACAGGCGGGCCAGGATCTCGGTCGCGGTGTTGAAGTTTTCGTCGCTGGCGGGGACCCGTTGCAGCAGCGCGATGGCGCGCGTGCTGTCGCCGGCGGCGGCCGCCGCCTCGCCGCTCTTGAAGGTGAGCCCGGCCTTCTCGTAGAGCGGGATCGCCCGCGCGGCCTGCCCCACTTCCTCGTAGAGGCGGGCCGCCGTCTCCATCTCGCCGGCGCGCTCGTAGCACTGCGCGGCGAGGTCCTTGTGCCCGGCCCGGATGTACACGCCGCCCGCCGCCGCCCAGCTCTCGGCCGCCTCGTAGGCCCCGGCAGCGTCCGCCAGCATGCCGACCTGCTCGAAGAGCTCGGCCGCGCGCTGGAAATCGCGGCCCTCGTGGAAGAAGCGCGCCGCCTCCGGAATCCGCTCCTGCTTGAACGCGACTTCGCCGCGCAGGTTGGCGGCCATGACGCGGTCTCCGCCCTTCTCGTAGGCGTCCGCCGCGCGGCCGTTGTCCTCCGCGCGCAGGTAGAGCTCGGCCGCCTTGGCGAACTGGGCCTGGGCCATGCAGACGTCCGCCGCCTCCTTGAAGTAGCCGCCGCGGCTGTAGATCTGGAGCGCCTTCGGCAGCGCCCCCGCCTTCTCGTAGAGCTTTCCCGCCTGCAGCGCGCTCTTCTGGTCGGCGGAGGGCGAGGTCGAGGAGTAGGTCGTGCTGAAGGAGACGTTCTCCATGAAGTGCTTCTCGTAGCACTCCGCCGCCCGCGCCCACTCCTCCTTCTTCTCGAACGCCTCCGCCGCCCGCAGGGGATAGCCGCCCTTGACGTAGAGCTCGGCCGCCTTGTCCCACTGCCCGGCCACGCCGAACAGGCGCGCCGCCTCCAGGGAGTTGCCCTTCTCCAGGAAGAGCTGGGCCGCCTTGGCCGGCTTGTGGGCGGCGATGAAGACGTTGGCCGCCTTCTTGTAGTCGCCGGACTGCAGGTAGTACTCGGCCGCCTTCTCGAGGCGTCCCAGCTTCTCCAGGGTCGCGGCGGCGGCGAAGTTCTCGCCGCCCTCGAGATAGGTGTCCGCCGCCTCCGGGAGCCGCCCCGCGTCCTCGAGCAGCTTGCCCGCGGCCAGGAAGTGGGCCTGCTTCTTGTAGCTGGCGATCTGGCGGTTGAGCTTGCCTTCCTTGTAGCTGGCGCCGAGGACCTTGCCGAGGACGTCGTCCATGCCCCCACCGCGACCCCCGCCGCCGATGCCGCGGGCGGGGCCGCGGAGGCGAACGTTGGGGGCGATGATCTTCTGGTAGACGACGATCAGGGCGATCAGCCCGATGATGTGAGGAAGATACGGAATGGAAAAGAGGAAATCCATTTTCGCCCGGGCCCCGCAAACTTCGGGTGAGAGATTATAGACCGCCCCGGATTGGGGTATCCTCCGCCGCCCATGGCCCTCCCCGCGTCCTCCGGCACGCCGTCCGATCCCGCCAGGCCGGAGGCGGGAGGCGGCCTCGTCCGCGGCCTCGGCCTCCTCGACTCCACGACGCTGATCGTCGGCAGCGTGATGGGCTCCGGGATCTTCGTGGCCCCGTCGATCATGGCCGGGTACGTCCAGACTCCCGGCCTGCTGCTCGGCCTCTGGGTCCTGGGCGGGATCCTCACCCTGTTCGGCGCCCTCGCCTACGGCGAGATGGCGGCCGCCCTGCCCCACGCCGGCGGCCAGTACGTCTTCCTGAAGGAGGCGTTCAGCCCGCTGTGGGGGTTCCTCTACGGCTGGACCTTCCTGTGCGCCATCAACACCGGGTTCATCGCGGCCGTGGCGGTGGCGTTCGCGAAGTACCTCGGCGTCTTCCTGCCCGCGATCGGGGAAGGCACGGTGCTGTTCTCGGTGGGCCGGTTCCCGTTCACCTCCGCCCAGGCCGTGGGCCTGGTCGTGATCGCGGCCCTGACCTGGATCAACGTCACCGGCCTCCGCACGGGTGCGATGGTGCAGAACGTCTTCACCATCGCGAAGGTGGCGGCGGTCGCGGTGCTGGTGGTGCTGGCGATCGTGAGCGGCCGCGGATCGGCCGATCACTTCCGGCCCCTGGTGGGGGCCGCCCTCGGGCCCGAGGGGCTCAAGGTCGGCCTCTTCGCCGCCCTCGGAGTGGCCATGAGCAAGGCCCTCTTCGCCTACGACGCCTGGAACTCGGTCACCTTCGCCGCCGAGGAGATGCACGAGCCCGAGAAGAACCTCCCCCGCGCCCTGATGCTGGGCACGCTCGGGATCATGGCCGTCTACTGCTCGGCGGTCGCCGTCTACATGTACATGGTGCCGATCCAGGAGATGTTCGCGGTCAAGGACGGCCGCATCGCGGCCGAGGCCGCCCAGCGCATGATCGGGCCCGCGGGGGCCGCCTTCATCGCGGTCGCGATCATGATCTCGACCTTCGGGTGCGTGAACGGCCTCATCCTGGCCGGGGCGCGCGTGCTCTACGCGATGGGGCGCGACCGGCTGTTCTTCCACCGGGTCGCGAACGTGCATCCCCTCTACCGCACGCCCGCGCTCGCCCTGCTCATCCAGGGCGCGGTGGCGGCCGCGCTGACCCTCACCGGGACCTACAGCGACCTGCTGACCCTGACCGCGTTCTCGTCGCTCCTCTTCAACACGCTCACCGTGGTGGGGCTCTTCGTCCTGCGCCGCCGCCGTCCGGAGCTTCCGCGTCCGTACCGGGCCTGGGGCTACCCCGTCCTCCCCACGCTCTACATCCTCGTCTCCGTCTTCTTCCTCTGGAACATCCTGAAGGGCGACCCGCGCAACTCCGGGATGGGGCTCGCGCTCACCGCGCTGGGCCTGCCCGCCTATGCCTATTGGAGCCGGCAGCGGACGTAACTGCCGACAAGTCGTTGACTTAACCGCATCGGCTGACTATCCTGCCCCTGTCCCCCGTTTCGTGGGGGTTCGTGTCCCCATCGGTTCCGTGATGACGACCAGGCGCAACGACAAGACGGCCGCTCCCCCGCCCAAGGGCCAGGACGCGTCCGCCTCGAAGAAGCTCCTGACGTCGGAGGAGCTCTTCGGCGACCTGGTGGACGGCCCGCCGGCCGCGCGCAAGCCGGGGAGCGGGGCGACGCCGGCCACGCGCCCGGGCCCGATCAAGGTCCAGGTGGGAGAGCCCGGCACCGCCCACAAGACCTCGCCGCTGGCGTCCGCGCCCGCCCCGGGCGAGAAGCTGCCCGACGACGTGGCCGCGCTCCTCGACGCGTTCTCCGAGCCCGCGGAATCGCTCATCCGCCAGGATGCCGAGCTCGACACGCTGCCGCCGGAGGCGGGACCGGCCGCCGCCCCGCCCGAAGGCGATTCCCTGCTCGACGACCTCACCGACGAGGAGCCGCCCACCATCACGCCCGCGGACGAGGACGACGACGTCGTGGACGACGCCCTCCTCCTCGACGTGCTGGAGCCGCTCCCTCCCGCGCCCGCACCCGACGACGGGGCCTCGCTGCGCGACCTCTTCGCCCTCGGCCTGCCGGGCGGAGGCCGCGAGCCCGACCCCGTGAAGCCGGCCAGCCGCCTCGCGATCAAGTTCACGGCGGCGGCCCCGCGGAAGGAGGCGGCGCCGCCGGCGGGCGAAAGCCTGGACCTCGCCGCCCTCGCCGAGGACGCTTTCGCGACCGCGGAGGCGCCCGCACCGGCGGCTCCGTCCCTGGCCGCCGAGCCGCCGCCCTCCGCCCGTTCCTCCGCCATCCGCCTGGACGAGGGGGAGGACGCCGCCGAAGAGGCCGCGGCCGTGGTCGGCGAATCGGTCGCGCCGTCCGCGGACGCCTCCGCGGGCGCTCCCGCCGAGGCCGCCGGCTCGACCCCGGCCAGCGACTACGGCCCCTACCACCTGCTCGAGCGCATCGCGGTGGGCGGGATGGCCGAGGTCTTCCGGGCCAAGCGCACGGGCGTGGAGGGGTTCGAGAAGGTGGTCGCGGTCAAGCGCATCCTCTCCCACCTCTCGGACAACAAGGAGTTCGTGGACATGTTCATCGACGAGGCCAAGATGGTGGGCAGCCTCGCCCATCCGAACGTGGCCCAGATCTTCGACCTCGGCCGGCAGGCCAAGAACTACTGGATCGC
>JBGPBV010000063.1:0-36914 GCA_041481445.1 Vicinamibacteria bacterium | reverse complement strand
CGTGTTGTAGGTGCCGCCGGCCAGGCCGAGCGTAGGCGTGGCCACCTTGATCGTGTAGGTCGCGCTGGCCTCGGCGCTCGGGGCCATGCCGCTGGCCACCACAATGGCCCGCACCGTCCGCGTCTGGGTGACCGCGAAGGGCGCCGTGTACAGGGTCGACGAGGTCGTGGGCGCGCTGCCGTCGGTCGTGTAGTAGATGCTGGCACCCGAGGTCCCGTCCGTGATCGTCACCGTCACCGACGTTACGTAGGTTCCCGTCCCCGGGCTCAGGACGGGCGTGGCCACCGGTGGCTGGATCGTGTAGGTCGCGCTCGCCACGCCGCTGTTGGCCATGCCGCCGGCCGCCGCCATGGCCCGGACCGTCCGCGTCTGCGTGACCGCGAACGGACCCGTGTACAGCGTCGAAGACGTCGTGGGCGTGCTGCCGTCGGTCGTGTAGTAGATGCTGGCGCCGGCGGTCCCGTCGGTGATGCTCGCCGTCACCGATGTCGCGTAGGTCCCACTCCCTGGACTGAGGACGGGCGTGGCCGCCTGCGTCTGGATCGTGTATGTCGCGGTCGCCACTCCGCTGCTCGCCATCCCGCTCGCTGCCGCCATCGCGTTGACGGTCGTGGTCTGCGTGACCGGGAAGGGTCCCGCGTACGGCGTGGACGACGTCGTCGGCAGGCTACCGTCGGTCGTGTAGTAGATCGTCGCTCCCGCGGTGCCGTCCGTGATCGTGACCGTCACCGGCGCGGAGTAGGTTCCGCTGGCCGGGCTCAGGACCGGTGTCGCCACCTGCTGCTGGATGGTGTAGGTCGCGCTCGCCGCCCCGCTGTTGCCCAGGCCGCTGGCCGCCGCCATCGCCCGGACGGTGGTGGTCTGCGTGATCGAGAGGGGGCCGGTGTACGTCGTCGACGACGTCGTGGGTGTGCTGCCGTCCGTCGTGTAGTGGATCGTCGCCCCCGGCGTGCTGTCCGTGATCGTCACCGTCACCGACGGGCTGTAGGTCCCGCTGCCCGGGCTGAAGACGGGCGTGGCCGCGGCCGCGCGGCTGCCGGGCACGACGGAAACGGTGTTGGTGTCGTAGTTGGTCGCGGCCAGGTCCTGCACGCCGTCGCCGTTGAAGTCGGCCAGGGCCATGTTCACGGGACGGCCGCCCAGGCCATGGTTCACGGGCGCCTGGAAGGTGCCATCGCCGTTGCCGAGAAGGATCGAGACGAAGGTGGTGGTGAGGTTGCTCACGGCCAGGTCCGCGATACCGTCGCTGTTGAAGTCACCCGTGCCGACCCAGATGGCGTTGGCGCCGGTGGCGTAGGTCGCGCCCGCGTGGAACGTCCCGTCGCCGTTGCCGAGCAGGATCGTGACCGATCCCGCGTTGTAGTTCGCGACCGCGAGGTCGAGCGTCGCGTCGGCGTCAAAGTGGCCGGCGGCCACGAAACAGGGGCCTCCGCCGTCGGCGGTCGTCATGCGGGGCCGGAACGTCCCGTCGCCGTTGCCGAGCAGGACGGACACCGTGTTGGTGCCCAGGTCGGCCAGCACCAGGTCCTGGAAGCCGTCCCCGTTGACGTCGCGCGCGATCGGCGCGAAAGGCGTGTTGCCCACGGTGTAGTTCACCGCGGGAGCGAAGGTCCCGTTGCCGTTGCCCATGAGCACGGAGACGGTGTTGAAGCCGCTGTTGGTGACGACGAGGTCGTTCCGGCCGTCCCCGTTGAGGTCGTCGATGATGACGGACGAGGGGTTGGGACCGACAGCGTAGGTCTGCCCCGGCTGCAGGGTCCCGTCCCCGTTGCCGAGCAGCACGGACACGTTGTTGGACCCATAGTTCGCCACCACGACGTCCGCCTTCCCGTCGCCATTGAGGTCGGCCGCATCCAGCGAGTGCGGGTTCGTGCCCGCCGGGAAGTTCATCGGCGCCCCGAAAGTGCCGTTCCCGTTGCCGAGCAGCACGGACACGTTGGCGGAGTCGTGGTTGGCCGTGACCACGTCGACCTTGCCGTCACCGTTGAAGTCACGCGCGGCCATCGAGTGCGGGCCCGCGCCCACGGCGAAGCTCCGTCCGCCCTGGAAGGTCCCATCGCCGTTGCCGGAGGCGACGGAGACGGTCGTGGACCCTGCGTTGGCCAGGGCCAGGTCCGGCCGGCCGTCGCCGTTGAAGTCGGCCACGGCCACGGAGGTCGGCCGATCGTACGGACCGGCCGCCCGCGCCGCCTGCAGGGTCCCGTCGCCGTTGCCCAGCAACACGGAGGCGGTCGTGGAGTTCACGTTCGCGGTGACCACGTCCGGCCGGCCGTCGCCGTTGAGGTCGGCCACGGCCACGTTCCAGGGACCGGCGTCCACGGCAAAGTTGCGCGCGGCCTGGAAGGTCCCGTTGCCGTTGCCCAGGAGGGTGGCGGCGACGCTCGAGCCATAGCCGGCCAGGGCCAGGTCCGGCTTGCCGTCCCCGTTGAGGTCGGCGATGGCCACGGCGGTAGGACCCGGCGCGGCGAAGCTCTGCGCGGCCTGGAACGTCCCGTTGCCGTTGCCGAGCAGCACCGAGACGTCGTTCGATCCGGCGTTGGCCACCACCACGTCCACCTTGCCGTCTCCGTTGACGTCGGCCGCGGCCACCCCGAACGGCGTGTTGCCGACGAGCGAGTCGCTGGGCAGCCCGAAGGTCCCGTTGCCGTTTCCGAGTAGCACGGAGATGGTCCCGGCTCCGGAGTCGGCCACGGCCAGATCCAGCCGCTGATCGCCGTTGAAGTCACCCACGGCCACGGAGCGAGGGTTCGCGCCCACCGTGAAGCCCTGCGCGGCCTGGAGGGTCCCGTCGCCGTTGCCGAGGAGCACGGACACGTTCATGGAGCCGTAGTTGGCCGTGACCACGTCGAGCTTGCCGTCCCCGTTGAAGTCGCCCACGGCCACGCCATGCGGGTTGGTGCCGGCGGCGAAGGTCTGGGCGGGCTGGAAGGTCCCATCGCCCCTGCCCAGCGCCACCGAGACGTCGTTCGAGCCGTAGTTGGCCGCGACCAGGTCCGCCTTGCCGTCGCCGTTGAAGTCGCCGAGGGCCACCGAGAAGGGGTTCGCTCCCACCGGGAAGTCTCGCGAGGCCGTGAAGAGCATCCCCTGCGCGAGGGCGGGAGACGAAAGCGCGGGCAGGAGGCACAGGAGGGCGGCGCCGACGAAGCCGGACAGTCTCGCGGAGTTCTTGGTCATGTCGTCCTTCCATCGAGCTTGGGGGTGATGCCAGAGGGGACGCTCGCGATCGCGGGCATGGGCGCGCTCCCGTCCCGGTGCCGCGACGAGACGATCCAGCCCAGCGGCACCGGCCAATGCCCTCCGAGGGTCGCCACCGTGGCGGCCAGGATCTCGAGATCGACGCGGAACGACATGTGCTGCACGTAGAGGAGGTCGAAGTGGATCCACTGGTGGAAGTCCCCCTCCGCGCGGTGATGCCGGCACACCTGCCACAGCCCGGTGATGCCCGGGCGCACGGACAGGCGCGCGTCGCGCCAGGGAACGCAGAGCTGGTTCTCGCGGAAGGGCGACGGCCGCGGCCCGACCAGGCTCATTTCCAGGCGGAGCACGTTGACGAGCTGCGGCAGCTCGTCGAGGTTGAGGGCCCGCAGCACCGCGCCCAGCCGCGTCACGCGTGGGTCGTGGGCCATCTTGAACTGGGGGCCGTCGACCTCGCTCGCGAGGTAGAGCTCGCGTTGCTGGGCGTCCGCCCCTGCGCGCATGGTCCGGAACTTCAGGCAGTCGAACAGGCGCCCGCCCTTGCCCTCGCGCCGGCCGCGATGGAGGACGGGACCCGTCGACTCCAGCTTGATCAGGGCGGCGACCACCAGGAGGAGCGGGCTCAGCAGGACCAGCCCCAGCGCGGCCGCGATCACGTCGAAGGCGGCCTTGACGAGCGGATATCCTGCCGGCGAGGAGGCCCCGTCGTCTTCCACCTCGAAGGCCATCTCCGGAGACTCCATCGCCGCCTCTTGCGCCGGCCCTCCCAGGGGGGCGGGCGTGACGGCGGCACCGGGGGCGTCGACGGCGCCGAACAGGGCGCGATGGCGTAGCGTCAGGCCAGGGGCGACGCGCGCGTCCGGCCCCACCACGCACTGGGCCACGGTGGACCCGCGGTCCACGTGCGCGCGCGCCCCGATCACGGCCGGCCCGATCACGACCGCGTCGGCGGCGAGCACTGCGCCGTCCTGGAGGATGACCGGGCCCACCAGGCGCGCGGTGGGATCGACCGCGCAACCGGCGGCGACGTCGGGCCAGGGGGCGCCGCCCTCCCGCCCGCCCGAGAAGTGCTCGAGCACCACGCGCTCGGAGAGGGCGAGCAGATCGCGCTCGCGCGTGAGGTCGAACGCGCCCCCGCGCACGAAGACGTCGTTGCTCGGGACGCCGCGCTCGGCCAGGCCCCGGCGCAGCTCGCGCAAGGACGTCCAGGCCAGATCGCCGGCGCCGACCATGCACGAGACGGGCACCACCGAGCAGGCCACGCCCGAGGTGAACGGCCAGGTGGCGGAGTCGTAATAGCGCTGGATGCGGCCGACCGTGCCGTCCGCCCCGAGCTGGACGCGTTCGGTCGTCCCGCCCGGATGGTGCTCGAGCGCGACGAGGTGCCGCACGCGGCGCGGACCGGCGTCGGCCTCCAGCCGGAGGGCGCCCGGGCCGAGCCCGCTCGACGGGACGCAGCGGGGGTCGACGATGACGAGCCAGTCGGAAGGCTCGTACTCGTCGAGCCGGGTCGCGAGCTCCCGGACCCAGACCACCGCCCCCACTCCGGTGCCGGTCCTGGCCATGGCGCGCACGTACTCCGGCTCGGGAGCGAAATCGGACGCGACGCCGATGCGGGAGTGGCCGGCCTGGTCGAGCCGGTCACGCAGGTAGGCGAGCACGCTGGCGCGGCCGAGGGGGGCCAGGAGCAGGGACGTCGCCCCGCCGGAATCGGCCAGATACGCCGGCCGCGTGTCGAGGATGATCGCGAAGACGTTCACGCCCGCATCAACCGAGCACGCAGGAAGGAGGATGGGACGCCGGGACGAGACCCATCGGCGCCGGATCCGGCGCGGCCGTGGAGGAGGCCGGCGGCCGGCTCGGCGCCCGCCATGAGCGGCCGGCGGGAACCGCGGGCACGGGCGTATGCGGGCGGACCACGTTGAAAAGCCGGGCGGACGGGAGGAGCACGACGTCGTTCCCCACCACGCTGCCGTGCACCACAGATCCGTCGCCCAGCGCGCAGCGGCTCCACACCACCGAGCGCGCGACCAGCGCGTTGCGGCCCACGATGGACTCGGCCCCGATCGTGGTCGGTCCGACCACGGTCGCCCCCGCCTGGACGCGCACGCCCGGTCCGAGCTGAACGGGCCCCACCAGCCGGGCCCCCGGCTCCACGCACGCGCTCGGATGCACGAGGAGGCCGCCCGCGCCCGGCTCCTGTCGGGCCAGCCGCTGCAGCATCCACTGGTTCACCGCGAGGTAGGTCTGGGCGTTGAAGACGTGGGGGCAGAAGCCGGCGGTCTCGAAGGCCACCACCCGCTCCCCGGCCCGGCGCAGCTTCGGGATCAGGTTCTCCTTGATGTCCTGGAAGCCGCTGGCGGCGACGTGCTCGAGCACGCGACGCTCGAAGACGTACACGCCGCTGGGCGTGGCAGAGCCGGACCCGGCGCCCTCGCGGTGCACGACGGCGGTGAGGGCGGCCCCGGAGGCGTAGTGGGAGGCGAGCAGCTCGGTGAGGTCGACGGTCGGGATGGCGGCGCCGTCGGCGACGACGAGCGTCTTCGATCCCAGCCGGAGTCCGGCGTCGTGCACGCACCCCGCCGCGCCCCGCGGCGTGCCGTCCTGGTAGTAGCCGAGCTCCATCTGGAGAGCGGCGCCGTCGCCCAGGGTCGCCTGGAGGGCGTGCGTGGCCCCGTTGGCGCAGAGGGTCGCGCGGCGCACGCCGGCGCGAGCGAGCCAGCCGAGCGGATACGAGACCAGCGGCGCCAGGGCCACGGGGACGAGGGGCCGGGGCGCGAGCCGCTCGAAGCTCGAGCCGCTCCAGTGATGTGTCCCGGCGAGGACGACCGCGGAAAGACGGTCGGCGGTGCTCATGGCTCCGGACCTCCAGCGCGATGGTCTCAGTGCAAGACGTGGGCCCTCGCGTACGGCCTCGCTCGCCTGCGCCTAACGCTCCGGTCGTCTGCGAGATGCGAAGCGCGGGCGCGTCCTTTCGCGTCGCCGCGCGTCGCGCGCATGGAGGGTGGCCGACTACCGAAAAGTGGAAGCGGGATGGAGCTAGAACGCGAGCGTCGTCGCGGTGGCGACGTTCGAGTAGGGTCCGAGGTTGCCGGCGGCGTCGGTGGCCCGGACGCGGTAGCTGTAGCTCGTGTTCGCGGCCAGCCCCGTGTCGCCGTACGTCGTCCCCGTGGCCGTCCCGACCTGGGCGAAGGCCGAGCAGGCGACGCCGACGCAGCGCTCCACACGGTAGCCCGTCACGGCCACGTTGTCCGTGGCCGGTGTCCAGACGAGGCGGACCTGGCTCTTGGCGAGCGGAAGCGAGACGAGGACGGCCGGAGCCGACGGGGGCTGCGCGTCCGCCGGGGGCGCGACCGTTTGCGCCCCGCCCTCCCACGCCCGGAGAGTGAACACCGGAGTGTAGGTCTCGATGCCGACGTCGCCGGAGGCGTACGCCCCGTCGGTCGTGTACGTGAGCTGGGAGACTCCGTTCTGGAAGACCTCGAGGCTGTTACCGTCGGCGGCCAGCCGCCACTTGTCTCCGGAGAGGAGCTGAGGCGTGAACTGGCGAACGGGAGTGAAGGCGCCGTCCGGCGTGAGCTTGTAGATTCCCGACGCCGAAGGGTTGTCCGCGGAGAGGAAGAGCAGCCATCCCGTCGGCCCCGCGCTCGTACGGTCGATGCGGACCATCGGTCCTCCGCCACCGCCGGTCACCGTCCCGAGCGTGACCTCCGAATACTGGGTCGGCGGAGGGGCGATGCTCCAGACGCCGGAGGCGTTGTGGCCCCATTCCGGGCCGATGGCGAAGCCCCCCGCCTTCCTGAGCTCGGAAGAGCCGGGAAGGGGATACCAGCGGTCCCCCTCGTCGAGGGGATCCTCCGCCCCCGCGAAGTCCGAGGAGGCCCAGGTCCCCGACGAGACGGGGGCGGTGCCGCTGGACCAGGAGGCGATCGTCGCGTCCGTCAGGGTGGGGCCCGCCGGCCAGGCCAGCATCCCGGCCGTGCCCGTCGCATATCGCGTGGCGTCCGGGCCCGTGTTGTAGATGAAATCGCGCACGCCGTTCTTGATCCCGTAGACGACGGGACCCCGCGCGATGAGCCGGAGCCGGTCCCCGTCCACGACCGGCGACGACGGGACGATCGCGGTCGCGCTGTAGCTGCTCCCGTCGGCGTCGATGCGGTAGAGGTTGTTCACGCCGTCGGCACGGCTCGTCCACCAGAGGTAATGGCTGTCGACCGACGCGCCCGCGGCCTGGACGCGAACGGTCGGCCCGAGGTTGTCCGCGTTGCTCCCCAGGTGACCGATGACGATCTCCGCGTAGTGATCGGCGGGGAGGGCCGCGGTGGTGCGCGCGCCCGCGTGATCAGGCCGCACGAACTGGTCGGGGAAGGCTCCGTTGTTCTTCTGGAACCGGGTGCCGCTCGGAGAGAGCGACGTGAGGGGCGCCCAGGCGCCGTTCTCGGAGAGCGGGTCCTCGACCCCCGTGAAGCTGGAGGAGGCGATCGGCCCGTCCGCGATCGCCGCTACCGGAATGAGCACGGCGGCCAGGAAGACCGCCAGTCGACGCTCGACGTGATTCATGGAGCCCTCTCCTCGGCTCGCGAGGAGTGCAAGACGCGGGCCCCGTGGGGACGCCCTTGCGGCGGCTTGGAGAGGGTCGCGGACTACCCAAAAGTGGCATGCCGCTCGACGGCGGGAGCCACCAGGGCGCGCAGGCGCCGCTCACGAGCGAGCATGGCCGGCGTCGGGCGGAGCCCCAGCGTCTCGTACACCGTGCGGAGGCGGTGGACCCAGTCGTGGCGCAGGGCGGCCTGGCGGACGTTGTCGCGCCGGATCCTCTCGAGCCGCGCCGGGTCCCGGTCGAGCTCGTCCAGTCGGTCGCCCACGTCCGGCGAGTCGAAGGGGAGCCGGACGACGGCATCGGGCCAGTCGAACTGCCGCTCGAACTCGGAGGTCCGCGGCGGCTCTCCGAGCATGACCGCTCCCGCGGCCGCGCCCTCGTAGAACCGTCCGGAGATCTCGTCACGGCCGCGGGTGAACTCGGGCTCGTTCACGCGGCTCCGGTTCGCGATGAAGTAGCGGCTTCGCTGGAGGACCTGGGCCAACAGGAGGCGGTGCTCGGCCGGATCGTCGACCTCGAAGGTGCGCTGCCTCCCGCCGGCGCCCCCGGCGGCGACCGTGTCGTAGTAGTAGGACCGCCGCCGATCGCGGGCCTGCCGCATCAGGGCGGCGTGGGTGACGGCCGAGCGCCGGCCGATGTTGCAGACGTCGATCGCGCGCGGCGAGGCGTCGGACAGCGGCGAGAAGCGCAGGACGTCGGTGGCGAGCGGCAGGTAGCGGCAGGGCCGGCCCACCATCCGGGCCACTTCGTCCACCGGATGCCGCAGCCCCACGAAGACGTGATCGAACTGGGCGAGCAGCTCGAGCAGGTAGCGGGGCAGCCGGTCCACCCACAGCTCGTTCACGAAGCAGGCGGCCACGCGGCAGCGCCGGCGCCAGCCGGGCACGGTGGTCAGCGCGAACAGCTCGTGCGCGTGGTTGAAGACGGGGAAGAAGAGCTCGTAGTCCCGCTCCAGCCGGACCGTGGACGGGCGCGGGGCGGTCGCGCGCGCCAGACGCTGCGAGCCCGTGACCATGCGGGTGAGCCTGTAGGCGCGTCGGGAGAGCTCGAGCGCGGGCGCATCGCCGGCCTCGACGCGGTCCGCTCCCGTCACCTCGGCCACGACGTCCTCGAACTCGTATTGCAGGCAGAAGGCCACGAGGCCGGACAGGCGCCGCATGGACAGGAGGAGGACGTCCCCGCCACCGCCCGGCACGAGCCGTGCGCGATCGCGACGCCGCTCCCGAGACTTCAAGGGCACGGCGCGATGCTTGCATCCTCCGTGCCGCGATGACGGCCAGGACCCTCGCCTTCTTCGGCAATTTCGGGACGAGCAACCTCGGCAACGAGTTCACGCTGCGCTCGATCCTCCAGCACGCCCGCCGGTACCGGCCGGAGGCCCGCCTGCACTGCATCTGCCCGGATCCGGAAGAGACGACCCGGACGCACGCTGTCCCCGCGTCCCGCATGTCGTATCGCAACGACCGGGCCTTCGCCTCGAAGGCGTTCCGTCGCTCGCGCCATCCCGTGGTCCGCCTCCTCCGGCGGCTCTTCGTGCGCCTGCCCCTCGAGGTGCTGGAGTGGCGCGAGGCGTTCCGGGCGCTCCGGGGCGCCGACATGCTCATCATGCCGGGCACGGGCATGCTGGGCGACTTCGGGATACGGCCTCTCGACCTGCACTACCAGATCCTGAAGTGGTCGATCGTCGCCCGGATGCGCTCCTGCAAGCTGCTGTTCGTGAGCGTGGGCGCGGGACCCATCGACCATCCCGTGAGCCGCTGGATCGTGAAGTCGGCCATCTCGCTCGCCGACTACCGCTCCTACCGGGACCGCTTCTCACAGCGCTACCTCGACGGCATCGGCTTCGATGCCTCCAAGGACCGCGTCTATCCCGACCTGGCCTTCAGCCTCGTCGGCCCCGCGCCGGACGGCGCGGCGGAGGGAGGCGGCGCCTCCCCCGTCGTCGGAGTGGGCCTGATGGAGTATTACGGCAAGAGCTGGAGCGGGGAGGAGGGAGCGCCGGCCTATCGGGACTACATCGCCAAGCTCGCGCGCTTCGTGGCCTGGCTGCTCGGCCGCCACTACGTCGTCCGGCTCCTCGTCGGCGACCTCGCCTACGACACGCGGGTCAAGGCCGACCTCTTGCGGGCCCTCGCGGACGGAGGCCGGCCGCCGGGCGCCGGACAGGTCCTCGACGAGCCCGTCACCTCCCTGGACGAGCTCTGGACGCAGATCGCCCGCACGGACATGGTCGTGGCCACGCGCTTCCACAACGTGCTGCTCGGGTTGATGCTCGGCAAGCCGGTCCTGGCCCTCTCGTACCACCAGAAGGTCCGCTCGTTGATGACGGCGGCGGGGGTGTCGGACTACTGCCAGGACATCGAGGATCTGGACGTGCAGAGGCTGCGCGAGCAGTTCCTCCGGCTCGAGACGAAGGCCGAGAGCGTGCGGTCGTCCGTCCGGCGGAAGGCGGGCGAATACCGGGCCCTCCTCGACGAGCAATACCGCCACATCTTCGAGGAGCTCTGAGCATGGAACGGGTGGCGGCGGCGACGGTCTTCGGCAGGTCGCCCCTCGGCGCCTGCGTGCGCATGAGCGAATGGATCTGGAGCCGGATGCCGCCATCCCTGACCGGCCTCCGTCCGGTGACCGCCTACGGCCGCTGGCTCCATCGCCTGGTCGGTCAGGGCGATCGGCGGCAGTACTTCGGGACGTTCTTCCTGCGGAACCGGCCGGAGCTGGAGCTGATCGCCCGGCTCGTGGATCGCGCGAGCGGACCCGCGCCCGTCCGGATCGCCGTCCTGGGCTGCAGCATCGGCACCGAGGTGTATTCCATCCAGTGGGCGATGCGCACGGCCCGCCCCGACGCACGCGCCGTCCTGCGCGCGGTGGACATCTCGAGCGAGGCGGTCGCGGTGGGCCGGCAAGGCGTCTACGCGCAGGGCCGGGACGCGCTGGCCGAAGAGCCCGTGTGCGCGTTCATGACCGCCGACGAGATGGCTGGCCTCTTCGACGCGGAGGGGACGACCCTTCGCGTCAAAGCCTGGCTCCGGCAAGGGATCGTGTGGGAGGTGGGCGACGCCGCGGATCCACGGATACTCGGCGCCCTCGGACCCCAGGACATCGTGGTCGCCAACCGGTTCCTCTGCCACATGGCGCCCCGTGAGGCGGAAGCGTGCCTGCGCAACATCGCGCGCCTCGTCGATCCGGGGGGACATCTCTTCGTCTCCGGGATCGACCTCGACGTGCGCGCGAAGGTGGCCGCGGACCTCGGCTGGGCTCCGGTCCGAGATCGGATGGCGGAGATCCACGACGGCGATCGCACCCTGCGGCAGAGCTGGCCCTGCCGCTACTGGGGCCTCGAGCCCCTCGATCGCGCCCGCAAGGACTGGGAGCTCCGCTACGCCTCGGTGTTCCAGGTCGGCGCGAGGGCCTGAGAGCTCACCGATCGGGGACGGCCGCTGCCGCCTCGCGGCTCGGGGGGCGGACGAGCGTCCGTAGACGGGCCAGGTCCCGCCCTCCCATGAGCCCCACCCCCAGCGAGGACAGGGCGAACACCGCCACGCAGAGGGGGACGCCCGCCCACGGCGCGAGCGGCGGAAGCAGGCGGAACACGGCCAGGGTGATCCCCGCGGCCGCCACCGCGCGTGCGACGTCCAGCGCGGTCGCCCCCGTCAGCGTCCCGCGGCGCAGGATCCGGAGGGCCCCCCCCAGCACCACGATCTCGCTCAGCCCGAAGGCGACGAAGACGCCGATGCCCCCGTTTCCGAAGCGGCTCTGGAAGAAGGGAACGAGGACGAGGTCCAGGGCGGTGCCCACCACGACGCTCAGGACCTTCGCCACCGCGAGCCAGGTGCCACGTCCGGCGGCGTAGATGACGTTGCCGAGCAGGATGTCGATGAAGACGAGGAAGAGCCCGGGTGCGAACACCTTCAAGATCGTGGCCGACGGCCCGAATCCCCGGGCGCCGTAGATGAGGCCGATGGCCGTTTCCGCGAAGAGGTAGGTGCCGGTGCCGGCCAGCGCGCCCAGCCACAGCAGGGGGCGAAACGCCGACCGCACCTCGCGCCGGAGCGCGGCCGCGTCTCCGGAAACCCGCGCGATGCGTGGGTAGGCGGCCGCCCCGAGGATGGCGGCCGGGGCCATGAGCGAGTTCAGGATGCCCCTGGCCGCTCCGAACCATCCGACCACGGTGCCGGGGACCAGCTTGGAGAGGATGATCGCGTCGAGGTAGGGCTGGACCTGGACCGCGGCCATCATGGCCAGCAGGGGAACTCCGGCGGCCAGGAGCTCGCGCGCGGTCTCGGGGGAGACGCGCAAGGGCGGTGCCCCCAGCCGCCGGTGGAGAAGGGCGGCCACGCCGAGGGCGCCCAGACCGGCCACCCCCTGCGCGACGATGACACCGGGAATGCCGGCGCCGAGGGCCAGGACCGGAAGCGCCACGCACAACGCCATCGCCTTGTTGGAGACGGAGACGGTGGCGTCGCGGCCCATCCGGTCGTAGGCGCGGAACACCATGCCGTAGCCCTGGGCGAGCGACAGCGGCAGGCCGGCCAGGATCAGCAGGATCGAGAGGCAGAGGGTGCGTGCGCCGTAACCGACGGCCCAGCCGACGAGCCCGGCAGGGACCAGGACGAGCATGGCGAAGGCCACGCGCAGGGCCAGAGCGGTCCCCAACAGGTCCCCTGAGCGCCGCGGCTGCCGCGCCACCTCGCGCATCACGAAGTAGGGCTGGCCCCACTCGACGAACACGTACGCGAAGAGGGACGTCGTGCTGACGAGGTAGTAGAGGCCGAAGTCCTGCGCGCCCAGGGACCGGCCCAGCGCGGCGCTGAAGACGATCGCGAGCGCGGTCGTGAGCACCTGGCCGATCACGAGATGGAACGCGTTCCGCGCGACGGTCCCGACCTCCTCGCCGTGGGCGGCCATGGCGGGCCGTGGCGGTCGCGCCGTGGTCTCGATCGGGCTGGCGATGGCACCCACGCGTGGCCACGCGGTGCAAGAACGAGGCCCGCAGGCGCGGTGGGCATCCCTCGTCCCCACAAGGTCGTCCGGATGCCTCTTAGCGGTACCCCACGCCTCTCGGGATCCACGCGCCGTGCTTCGTCTCCTTGCCGGAAACGGCCTGAAGCACGAGGAACTTGGCCGCGGAGGAGCCGTCCCCGGGGACGCCGGTACGAAAACTGCCAATGAGAGGGACCATGAGGATCCTGCTGACGGGCAGCCGGGGCTACATCGGGACGGTGATGGCCCCCATGATGGTCGCGGCCGGCCACGAGGTGGTCGGGCTCGACACCGACTTCTATCGCCGCTCGACGTTCGGTGCCTGGCGCGAGTCCATCCACACCGTCGAGAAGGACGTGCGCGCAGTCGAGGCCTCCGACCTGAAGGGCTTCGAGGCGGTCGTGCACCTGGCCGCCCTCTCCAACGACCCTCTGGGCGACCTGAACCAGGGGCTCACCTACGAGATCAACAGCTGGGCCTCGGTGCGCCTGGCCACCCTGGCCAAGGCGGCCGGAGTGAGCCGGTTCGTCTTCGCCTCCTCCTGCAGCAACTACGGCGCGGCCGGCGAGGCTCCCGTGGACGAGGAGTCGGAGCTCCGGCCCGTCACCGTCTACGGCGAGTCCAAGGTCCGCACCGAGCGCGACGTCGCCATCCTGGCCGGCCCGTGGTTCGCCCCGACCTTCCTGCGCTGCGGCACCGCCTACGGCGTGTCGCCGCGGCTGCGCTTCGACGTCGTGCTCAACAACCTCGTGGCCTGGGCCTTCACCGCGGGCAAGGTGCTCCTCAAGAGCGACGGCACGCCCTGGCGTCCCATCGTGCACATCGAGGACATCTCCCGCGCCTTCCTGGCCGTCCTGGAGGCCCCGGCGGAGATTGTGTGCGGCCAGGCCCTCAACGTCGGGCGCAACGACCAGAACTACCGCATCCGGGAGATCGCGGCGATCGTCAAGGAGACGGTGCCGGGCTGCGAGGTGGTGTTCGCGGACGGCGCGGGCCCGGACCAGCGGAACTACCGCGCCGACTTCGGCCGGATCTCTCGCCTCCTGCCCGGCTTCCGCCCGGAGTGGGATGCCCGCAAGGGCGCGCGCCAGCTCTACGAGGCCTACAAGGCGGTGGGGCTCCGGCTGGAGGACTTCGAAGGGCCGCGCTACCGCCGCATCGACCAGCTCAAGGACCTGATGGCCTCGGGCCGGCTGGGGACGGACCTGCGCTGGGCCACGGCGCCGTCCGCCTCTCCCCTGCCCGCCTCCCGCGACCAGGCGGCGGCGGAAGCGCGGGCCTGAGGCCGGGAAGGAGGAGCGAGGACGCCATGATCTTCACGGAGACGAAGCTCGAAGGGGCGTTCGTCATCGACATCGAGCGGCGGCCGGACGAGCGCGGGTTCTTCGCGCGCGCCTTCTGCCAGCACGAATTCGCCCGGCAGGGGCTGCGGCCGGTGATCGCCCAGGCCAACCTCGCGTTCAACACCCGGAAGGGAACGCTGCGGGGGATGCACTTCCAGTTCCCGCCCGCCGCGGAGACCAAGCTCGTCCGCGCCACCCGCGGCGCCATCCTCGACATCATCGTGGACCTGCGCCCCGAGAGCCCGACCTACCTCGATCACGTCGCGGTCGAGCTGAGCCAGGACAATCGGCGCGCCCTCTACGTCCCCGAGAGGTTCGCCCACGGCTACCAGGTGCTGGAGGACGGCACGGAGACGAGCTACCAGGTCGGCGAGTTCTACGCGCCGGAGGCGGAAGGCGGCCTCTTCTACGCCGATCCGCGTCTCGGACTGGAGTGGCCGCTGCCCGTGGCCGAGATCTCGCCCAAGGACGCCGCCTGGAGACCGCTCGGCGAGGCGGAGCCGGAGCTCCGGCGGAGGATGAGCCTCTCCGAGCGGAGGGCCTCGTGATCCTCGTCGACAACGCGCTCAAGGCGCGCGCGGAGCAGGACCGTCCCATCCGCGTCGGGATGATCGGGGCCGGCTTCATGGGACAGGGGCTGGCCAACCAGATCGTCAACAGCGTCCCCGGCATGCACCTGGCCGCGATCTACAACCGGCACCCGGAGCGGGCCCTCGGCGTCTATCGCTATGCCGGTCGCGGCGACGCCGTGACCGCGGAGAGCCAGGCCGAGCTCGACGACGCGGTCCGGCGCCGGGTCCCCGTCGTGGCCGAGGATCCCTTCGCGATCAGCCGGTCGGAAGAGATCGACGTGCTGGTCGACGTCACGGGCTCCGTCGAGTTCGGGGCCCAGGTCCTGCTGGAGGCCTTCCGCCACGGCAAGCCGGCGGTACTGATGAACGCCGAGGTGGACGCCACCCTCGGCCCGATCCTGCGCGTCTACGCCCGGCGGCAGGGCGTGATCCTCTCCGCCTGCGACGGCGACGAGCCCGGCGTCCAGATGAACCTCGTCCGCTGGGTCAAGGGGCTCGGGCTCATCCCGCGCCTCATCGGCAACGTCAAGGGACTGCAGGACCCCTATCGCAACCCTACCACCCAGGAGGCATGGGCCCAGCGCTGGGGCCAGAACCCGGCCATGGTCACCTCCTTCGCCGACGGGTCGAAGATCAGCTTCGAGCAGGCGATCGTGGCCAACGCCACCGGCTTCAAGGTCCGCTCCCGCGGCATGTCGCGGGGCCTGGCCTACGACGGCTCCATCATGGACATCCATCGGCTCTACGACGTGGAGGAGCTGCGGGCGCTGGGCGGGGTCGTGGACTACACGGTCGGTCCCCCGCAGGTCAAGGTGTTCTGCCTGGCCGAGCACCCCGACCCCAGGCAGCGCCACTACCTGAGCCTCTACAAGATGGGCGACGGACCGCTGTACCCGTTCTGGACCCCCTACCACCTCGTCCATTTCGAGGCCCCGACCGCCATCGCGCGCGTCGTCCTCTTCGGCGACGAGCTGGCCCCTCCCTTGGGAGGACCCGTGGTCGAGGTCTGCGCGGTGGCCAAGCGCGACCTCCGCACGGGCGAGGTCCTCGACGATTACGGGATGTACATGACCTACGGCGAGGCGGTGAACGCCGAAGAGATGAGCACGACGCGGTACCTGCCAGAGGGGTTGGTGGAAGGCTGCCGCCTCCGGCGTGACCTGCCCAGGGACAGCGTGATCACGTACGACGACGTCGAGCTCCCGGCGGGGCGGCTCGCGGACCGCCTGCGCGCCGAGCAGTACCACCGCTTCCGCGGCGAGACCTGGCTCGAAGAGCTCCTGGCCCCCGTCCGCACGCCGGGGGCGGCCTCGGGGGCCGCGGGCCACGACCTGGAGGAAGCGACGCGATGAAAGTGGTCATCTTCTGCGGCGGTCTGGGCATGCGGCTCCGCGAGTTCTCGGAGTCGATCCCGAAGCCGATGGTGCCCGTCGGCTACCGGCCGATCCTGTGGCACCTCATGCGCTATTACGCGCACTTCGGGCACCGGGAGTTCATCCTGTGCCTCGGCTACAAGGCGGACAGCATCAAGAAGTACTTCCTCGAGTACGACGAGACGGTGTCCAACGACTTCGTGATGAGCGACGGCGGCAAGAAGGTCGAGCTCCTGGCCAGCGACATCCAGGACTGGAAGATCACGTTCGTGGACACCGGGATGAGCTCGAACATCGGCCAGCGCCTCAAGCTCGTCCAGCGCTTCCTGGGCGAGGACGAGATGTTCCTCGCCAACTACAGTGACGGCCTCGCCGACATCCCCCTGCCGGAGATGGTCTCCTACTTCCAGGACCAGCCGGGGGCGGTGGCCTGCTTCGCCGGCGTCTGCCCGACCAGCAGCTTCCACCTCGTCCAGGTCCGCGAGAGGGGCCGCGTGGAGAGCATCCGCTACATCCGGGACTGCGGGATGCGCGTCAATGGCGGGTTCTTCGTCCTGCGCCGCCAGATCTTCGACTACATGGAGGAAGGAGACGAGCTGGTGGACGCGCCGTTCCGGCGGTTGGCCGCGCAGGGGAAGCTCCTGGCCTACGAGCACGACGGCTTCTGGGCCTGCATGGACACCTTCCGGGAAAAGCAGCTCCTCGAGGACATGTATTCGCGGGGCCAGGTCCCGTGGGAGGTCTGGAAGAGGCGTCCGGGTACGGAAAGGGCCAGGCCGGATGGCGAGCCCGCCCGCGTGGCCGCGGCCTCCCCGGAAATGGTCACGAGCTAGAGAGGCCCGCCGAGGGGCGCGCCCACATGGAGACGATCCGGCTGCTGGCGGACGGCGACGCGCCCAAGCGCATCCTCGCGCTCGGGGCCCATCCCGACGACATCGAGATCGGCTGCGGAGGGACCATCCTCCGGCTCGTGGCCGAACATCCAGGCCTCGAGGTCCGGTGGGTCGTGTTCTCGTCCACGCGGGAGCGCGCGGCGGAGGCGCAGGCCTCGGCCGCCGCGTTCCTGCAAGGCGTCCGCTCGCCACGAGTGATCGTCCGGGACTACCGCGACGGGTTCCTCCCCTACGCTGGCGCCGCCGTCAAGGACGAGTTCGAGGCCGTGAAGCGCGACTTCTCGCCCGACCTCGTGTTCACGCACTACCGCCAGGATCGCCACCAGGACCACCGGCTGGTCTCCGACCTCACCTGGAACACCTGGCGCGACCACCTGATCCTCGAATACGAGATCCCGAAGTACGACGGCGATTTCGGGACCCCCAACTTCTTCGCCGCCCTCTCCGGCGACACCCTCGAGCGCAAGATCGCTTTGCTCGTGCGGCACTTCCCTTCCCAGGCGGGACGGGCCTGGTTCACGCCGGACCTGTTCCACGGCGTGGCCCGCATCCGAGGCATGGAGTCGGCGGCGCCGGGCGGCCTGGCGGAGGCGTTCTACGGGAGGAAGGCGCGGTTTTGAGCGCCGTGCGCTCTCCATCGCGGCGAGCGCTGCGAACCGGGCTCGCCCTTGGGGTGCTGGGCCTCGCTTCCCTGACGATGCCGGCCGTGCGTACGCCCGTCCTACGCGCGGCCGGGCAGGCGCTGGTGGCGCGTGATGCCCTGGCGCCCTCGGACGTCATCATCCTGGCCACCGGCGCGGGCGGCGCCGGCGTCCTCCAGGCGGCCGACCTCGTCCACGCCGGCGTGTCGGCGCGGGTCGCGATCTTCGCCGACCCCCCGGACGAGGCCGATCGTGAGTTCATCCGCCGCGGCGTCCCCTACGAGGATGCGGCGGCCCGGTACGCGAGGCAGCTCCGGTCGCTCGGCGTCGGCACGATCGAGCAGGTGCCGGAAGCGGTCTCGGGGACCGAGGACGAGGGACACGCGCTCCCCGCCTGGTGCGACCAGCGCGGGTTCAAGTCCGTGGTGGTGGTCACGACCGCCGACCACTCACGCCGGCTCCGCCGCGTGCTACGCCGGGCGATGAAGGGCGGCCATGCGAGGGTGATCGTGCTGCCCTCGCGGTTCTCGGCGTTCGATCCCGACGCGTGGTGGCAGACCCGCGAGGGCACGCGCATCGAGGTCGTCGAGCTCCAGAAGCTGTGCCTGGACATCGCGCGGCATCCGCTGTCATGAGCTCCCGGCTCCCCGCGCCACTCCTGGGCGCGACCCTCGTTCTCGTCCTCACCACGCGCCTGGCCGCGCAGACCCAACCCCGGCCGTTGCCCTTGGCCGCGGCCGCCGTCGAAGAGCCCGTGCGACCTCCGGCCTGGGATTACACGGTCGGGGCGGGCGTGGCCTGGGACGACAATATCGACTTCCTCGTTCCGAACGGGCCGCGGGGTTTCGCCCTTGTTCCGCGGGGAACCGCGGCCCGCACCTTCCGGGCGCCGCATGGCGAGCTCCGGGCCCGAGCGGCCGGGCGCTGGACCGGCTACACCGATCACGCCGAGTTCCGGCGCTACTTCGGTGAGCTCGGCCTGGACGGCACCTACCAGGCCTCTCCGCATACGACCTGGCGGGCGAGCGCGTCCTACGAGCTCGGCGACACGAGCTCCTCGGAGGTCCTGCTCCAGCAGGGCGTGCTGCTGCCGCGGGTGAAGACCCGCTCGCTCTCGGGCCTGCTCGGCCTCACCACCGGCCTGGGCGCTCGGACCTCGCTGCGCGTCGGCGCGCACTACTACCGGACCGAGTTCGAGCCGCCCGGCTTCCTCGACGGCAACAGTCTCCGGGGCACGGCGGGCCTGGAGCGCCGGCTCGGGCCGCGCAGCACGGCCGCCCTCGAGTACTCGGTCGAGGACGTGATGTCGGACCCGACGGGCCGGGCCTACCTCACGCACTTCGCGTCCGCGCAATTCTCCCGCCTCGTCTCCCTCCGAAGCGCCCTCACCCTGGAGGCGGGCAGCAGCTACACGCCGGATCCGGCCCGTGCCGGCCTCGAGGGGAAGGCGGCCTTCTTCGGCGGCGTCAGCCTCTCCGGCCGGATCAAGCGCTCCCACCTCGCCCTCTTCGTCCGCCAGGAGGTGGCCCCCGCGTTCGGCCTCGGCACGAGCCGGCTGGAGCGGCGCGCGGGCCTGGGCGCGACGATCCCGATTGGTCGCGACTGGGAGCTCCGGATGAGCGGCAGCCACGCCGAGCCCGCGGCATCGGGGCCGGCGGGACGCGCCGGCGGCTCGACCAGCGACACGACGGCGGCCCTGGCCCGCCGCTTCGGAAGATCGCTCGAGCTCTCGGGCGAGGCCGGTTACCGCCGCCGCGCGGCGGCGGGCGCGCGGGCTGGCCTCGACGGCTTCCAGGCCGGCCTGTTCCTCACCCTCTCGCCCCGCCCCTGAGTCCGACGAGCAGGCGGGCCATCCGGCCCTGCGCGGGGGCGGGACTATAGTCCATGCCGTAGCGTTGGTACCCGTAGTACCGGTGCGAGGCCTTGTATTCCTGGTGGCCGTTGAACACGACCCCGATGACCCGGTCCGGCCGCAGCTTGGCCAGGGTGTCACGGATGGCGTCGCGCGGCGTCCTGCGCGAGCGCACGACGAGCTGGAAGCCGTCCACCAGGTCCTGCATGAGCACGGTGTCGGCGACGGGAAGGACGGGGACCGCATCCAGGAACACGATGTCGAAGAGCCGCCGGGCCGCCTTGAGGACGGCGTCCATGCGCGGCGAGCCCAGGAGCTCGGGACGCTCGAGGTCGGTCTGCCCCGCCGACACCAGGAAGAATCCCCCCGGCTCGACCTGGCGCACGGGAACGTAGTCGAGCGTGCCGTTGAGCCACTCGCGCAGCCCGTGCGCGGGGGGCAGGCCGAGCGTCTTCGTGAGGGAGGGCCGGCGGAGGTCGGCTTCGATGAGCAGGATCCGGCGGCCCGGCTCCCGGCCCAGCGCGCTGGCCAGCCCCACGCTGAGCGTGCTCTTGCCCTCGCCGGGCAGCGCGGAGGTGAGGGCGAGGCAGTTGATCTTGAGCCGGCGGCAAGTCTCGACGAGGTTCGCGCCGAAGAGCCTCAGCTCTTCCCCGACGATGGAGTTGTGGTCCTCCAGGCTCTCGATGATGGGAACGATCTTGCGCGGGGCGACGATCCCCTCGTCGCGCAGGGCCGCCTCTCCGGGCAGGCTGGGGCTCCAGGCCACCTGGACGGGCTCGCGCCGCGCCCCCTCGACTCCGGACGCGCTGGAGACCCTGGGCGCGGGCGCTCCGGGTGACGCGGCCAGATCGGGCAGGTGCGGGATCGAGGCCAGCACGGGGTAGCCCTGGACCGCCTGCAGGACCTCGCTGTCCTTGACCGTGGGATCGAGGTACTCGGCCACGAGGGACGCCCCGATGCCCACGAACAGGCCGAGCACCGCCCCCAGGCCGAGGAAGAGCGGCGGCTTCGGGAACACCGGCCGCTCGGGCAGGCTCGCAGGATCGAGCATCCGGAAGCGGTCGCCCTTCCACCGCCGCTCGAGACGGCCGGACATCTGGGCCTCGAGCTGCTTGCTCAGCAGGGCCTTGTAGTTGTCGCTGAGCTTCTCGTAGTCGCGGGTCAGGGTCGTCAACTCCTGCTCCGTCCGCGGCGTCTCCTCCACGTTGGCGCGGACGCGGTCGACCTTGGCCTGCAGGTCCTGTCTTCTCTTCTCCAGGCTCGCGACCTCCAGGGTGGCCCTTTCGAGCTGCTCGCGGGCCACTCCGATCGTCGGATCCGTCTCGGACGGGCGGGCGTCCGCGCCCTCACCCTGTCGTGCCTCGGCCAGGCGCGCCTGGAGCCGGGCCATGCGCGAGCGGAGGCTCTCCACGTCGGGATGCTCGTCGGTGTAGCGGGCCCGGAGGGCGGCGAGCTGCCGGCCCAGGTCGGCCAGCTCGGCGTTGCCGGGAGCGGCCGCGCTCACGGCCACGGCGGCGGCGGATGACCGTCCCACGCCGCGCGCGAGCGCCTCCTGCTTCTCCCGCGCGAACATGAGGCTCTCCTCCACCGTCTGCATCTCCCGCTGCAGCATCTGCATGGTGGCCACGTTGGCGTCGAGCTGGGAGGGCAGCTTGCCCATGTGCGCTTCCTTGTAGCGCCGCACCGCCGCGTCCTTGCCCTCCAGCTCCGTCCGCGCGTCCTGCACCTGGGTCACGAGGAAGTCCACCGCTCCCTCCACCTGCTGCTCCCGCGACCGGATCGTCTCCTCGATGAACAGCCGGGCCAGCCGGTCCGTCACCTCCTGGGCCTTGTGAGGATCGCGGTGGTAGAACGCGATCGTGAACCCGTCGTTGCCGCTCAGGTTGATGACGATCGAGCCGCGAATCTTGTCGACGGCCCGGGTCTTGGAGAGGTCCGGGTAGGGCCGGGTCTGCTGCAGCACCCTTTCCAGGCGCGTGCGGCTCAGGATCTCGGGGCGGACCGCGTCCAGGCGCTGGCTGGTGTCGGAGGTGGCGACCTTCGGGATGAAGGACTCGGGCACCTTCTCCGATTCCACGAGGACGAGCGCGGAGGACATGTACTTCTTGGGAAGCGTGAAGAGGGCGACGATCGACAGGAGGACGATCGCCGCCCAGGGCACGAGCACCAGCACCGGCCGCCGGAGCGGGGCATGCAGGAAGTGCCGGAACTGGGTCCACGGGAACCCGTCGCCATCGGCGTCGTCGAGAAAGCTCCCCCCCGCCCCGGGGACGAGGTCGTTCCGTGCGTTGTCGTTCATGGCACCACGATGATGTCGCCGGGCGCGAGCAGGACGTTCTGCGACACGTCCTTGCCCTCGACGACGCGCTTGTAGTTGAAGGGGAGGACGGTCTGGTCTCCCCGGACGATGACGATGCCGTCGCGGCGGGCGAACTCCTTGAACCCGCCGGCGAGGGCGAGGGCCTTCAAGACGGTCATGCCCCCGGTGAGCGGGAACTCGCCCGGCCTCAGCATCTCTCCCACCACATAGACGCGGGCGCTGGTGGCCTGGCTGACCCCGACCGTGACCCGGGGAGTCTCGACGAAACGCTCGAGGGCGCCCGCGACGCCGGCGGCGAGGTCGCTCGGCGTGCGGCCGGCCGCGGGCACGTCGCCGAGGAGCGGGAGCGTGATCATGCCGTCGAGGCGCACGGTGGCGTCCAGGGTGAGGTCG
This sequence comes from Vicinamibacteria bacterium, assembly GCA_041481445.1. Taxonomy (GTDB): domain Bacteria; phylum Acidobacteriota; class Vicinamibacteria; order Fen-336; family Fen-336; genus AA29. Next base: position 14,749 of record JBGPBV010000063.1, on the reverse strand, counting down.
GGCTCCTTCCATACGACGATGCGCAAGACGTCCCCCTTGCCGATCCTGTAGGCGGCCGGCGAGGCCGACGCCGCCTGCACCGCCGGCCTCGCGGCCGCGGCCTCCTCGGCCAGGGCCGGCCCGCGCGCGCAGGCCATCACCACGAGTGTGACCACCATGAGCCTCTTCACGATCGCCCCCCTCCCTCGAATGACCGGGCCACGACGAGGGTTCGCCTCGACGACGGCCAGAAGCGCTTCCAGCGCAGGAAGTGCTTCTCGAACAGCTCGTAGCTCAGCCAGGCGGCGCCCATCGAGGCCGCCATCCCGCCCGCGGCCTGCACGGCCACGGCCAGGCCGTGGGAACCGAGGGCGCCTGCGAGCGCGAGATCGGTCCCGTGGGTGACGAAGTAGTAGGACAGGAAGTGGTGGTAGACGTAGAGCCCGTAGCTGTACTTGCCGAGCGTGACCATGGTCCGGCTCCGGAAGAAGCGGACGAGGAGCGACGAGGCGGGGGCGAGCACCGCCCAGAGGAGCAGGCTGGCCAGGACCACGCGGAAGAGCCCGAGGCGCACCGCCCGCGCCAGCGACAGGCCGACGTCCGTGACGCGGTGGAGGCCGAACTCGCCGGCCAGCGCCGCCCCCGCCACGAGCGCCACCGGCAGCAGGGCGCGCCGCACCCCCGCCTCTCCACCCGGCTGCCGCAGCCACACCGCGAAGAACCCGCCCAGGCATAGCGCATCGAGCTGGAAGGGCGTGAAGACGGCGATCGCCACCGGGTTCACGCCGCCGAGCGAGGCCGCCGCCCGCGCACCGAGCGAGAGGACGGCGAGGCCGAGCGCGGCCGCCATGAGCGCGCGCGGCCGCCGGGCGAGAAGCCAGACGATCAGGGGCCAGACGAAGTAGAAGTGCTCCTCGACGGCCAGCGACCAGAAATGCTCGATGTAGGACAGCACCCAGCCGCCCTGGATCGAGACGTAGACGTTGACGCCGTAGAGCCAGGCCCAGGCCTGGTGCTCCCCGAGCCCCGCGATCTCGGAGCCGCGCAGGGCGGGGACGAGCGGGAGGATGAAGAACACCACGAAGAGGACGCCGTAGTAGAGCGGGAAGATCCGGAGCACCCGGCGCATGTAGAAATTGCGGAAGTACCCTGGATCGGCGCGCGCGTCGTAGAGGAGGCCCGTGATGAGGAATCCGGAGAGCACGAAGAACAGGTCCACCCCCAGGAGCCCATAGGAGAGGACCCGGGTGACCGCGGCTTCCACCCCGTTCGTGGCCGTCGTCTGGGCCACGAAGTGGAACACCAGGACCATGAGGATGGCGAGCCCGCGGACGCCGTCGAGGGCGGGCACATGAGCGCCGCTCAGAGACGGGGACGGCCCCGTGGAGGCGGACGGAGCCGGGACGCCCATTGCGGGAAGGGCGCCGGGCGCCCGCTCAGCGGCGGCGAAGGGCACGGCCTCCGACAGCTCTAGCGCAGGCACGCTCTCTCCTCGGCGGGGAGGCCGCCCATGGCCGCCACCAGCCGCCGCGCGGACACGTCCATGTCGATGGCCGTCTCGTTCCGGGCGTACGCCTCGCGTGCCATCCGGCGCAGGCGGGGGCGGTCCTCGGCGAAGAGGCGGCCCACCTCCGACACGACGGGGGCCAGGCCGCCCTTCTCGAACAGGAACGCCGTCCGGCCGTCCTCGAGAACGAGGCCGCGCGCCCCGAAGCGCGTGGTCAGGACGGGCAGGCCCGTCGCGATGTACTCGCACATCTTCACGTTCGTCCCCGCCCCGCTCAGCATCGGGTTGATCGCGGCGTCCGCGGCCGCGAAGTAGGGCTCCACCACGTCGACGCCCCCGGTGGCGGTGAAGGCGGGCAGGCGCACGGGCTCGGCGGTCACGTTGCCGACGACGAGGAGGTGGAGGCGCCGGTCGCGGAGGAGCGGCCCCTGCGCCCGCGCGAAACCGAGCAGGAAGTCGAAGGCCTCCCGGTTGGGTCCCCACTTGCTGCCCGTGAACAGGATGAGCGTCTCGTCGTCGGCGATCCCGAGCTCCCGGCGCGTCCGCGCCCGGTGCGCCTCGATCCCGCGAAAGCGGCGTCCGTCCACGCCGTTGGGGACCAGCACGCCTTGACCACCGCGGGCCGCGGTCTCGAAGAACCGGGCGTCGTCGTCACAACAGGTCACCACGACGTCGCAGGCCTTCGCCGCGCGGATCTCCACCGCGCGCACCAGGCGCTGCATCCAGGGCCGGCCGGGGAGCAGGTGATGCTCGACGTTGTGCGTGCTGAGCACGCGCCGTTTGCCGCGCGCGGACGGTGCCCGGAAGATCGGGTGCACGAAAGGGAAATCTCCGACCACGACGTCGCACCAGGCGAGCCGCTCGCGCAGCACGGCCGGGAGGAGCCTCTCCCCCGGCGAGGCCACCGCCGCCTCGAGGGAGGCGGTGATCCCGAGCGGCGGCAGCCGAAGGGCGGCGGCGGCGTACTGGGCCAGGCAGCCCATGGCTCCACGGTCCACGTACTCGGGGATGCCCTCGGGCCACCACTGGATCCCGGAGGGACGGCGGCCGAGGTAGTCCCTCCGCCGTCCGGCCAGCGAGTAGACGAAGACGTCGAGCCCCTGCCGCGCCAGCGCGCTCACGAGAGCGAAGGTGCGGTAGTGCCCGCCCGACCGTGGCGGGTAGACCTGCAGGCCGGACACCACCAGCACTCGGGGAGCCCGCCCGTCCGGCCTCACGCCGCCAGCTCCAGGTCGTGGGTCCGGCACCACGACAAGAGCACGTAGAGCGCCCAGACGCGCGACCAGTACAGACCCGGACGCCCGTCGCAGAACGAGCGCCACAGCGTCCGTACCGCCTCGCTGCGCAGGCCGACGCGCCGGGCCAGGGCCACGTCGCCGAACCGGGCCTCCATCCGGGGCTGCAGGCGCCGCCGCGCCCAGGTGTCGATGGGCAGGACGAAGCCCGACTTGGGACGGTCGAACAGCGCCGGATCCAGGCGGGCCAGGGCCACGTCGCGCAGGAGCTGCTTCCGGCCCGGAGGCCAGAAGCGGCGCGTGGGCTCGACGCCGGCCACCGTCTCCGCCAGCACGTGATCGAGCAGCGGCACCCGGACCTCGAGGCCGACGGCCATGCTGGCGGCGTCGGTGTCGCGCACCAGGCGCTCGCCGATGAAGCTCGACAGCTCCAGCATGGAGACGGCGTGCCGCAGCTCGCTCGTCTCGATGCGCCGGCGCCAGGCGGCGGCGACCTCGGGCGGGAGGCCGTGCTGCTGCCGCCGCTGGGCCTCCCGGACCGCGTGGGTGGCGAGGACGGCCTGCGTCTCCCGCGTGAACAGCGCATAGGAGACCTGGTAGATCCCGACCGCGTCGCTTACGGCGCCCGCCAGGTCGGCCGCCTTGCCCCAGCGCGTCTGGGGCGGCGCCACGTCGAAGACGTTCCAGGCCAGATCGCTCGCCAGCCGCGCTCCCGCCCGGGCCGCGCCCTGCACCGCGCGCCGCACCAGGCCCTGCTCGCGCGCGAAGGGCACCCGCGCCCCCGCCCGCATCATCCGAGGGATGTCCACGAAGGTGCGGTACCCGCCGAAGACCTCGTCGCCGCCGGTGCCGGCCAGGGCGACGGTCAGGCCGGCGCTGCGGGCGGCCCGGCTGACGAAATAGGTGTTGATGCCGTCGAAGGTGGGCTGATCGATGGCCTCGAAGGCGTCGGGGAGCTGCTCCGCGAAGGCCTGCTCGGTGAGGACGACGTCAGTGTGGCGGCTCCCGACCGCCTCGGCCACCGCCCGCGCGAAGGGCCTCTCGTCGTAGGCGGGGACGTCGAAGCCGACGGTGACGGTGTGCACGGCCCCGGGAGCCGCCTCGCTGGCCAGGGCGGCCATCGCGCTCGAGTCGACGCCCCCGGAGAGGAACACGCCCAGCGGCACGTCCGATACGAGCTGCATCTTCACGGTGTCCAGGAGCTCGTCCCGCAGACGGGCGAGCGCGGTTCGCCCGCCCGCCGAGGCGGGCAGGCGCCAGTACTGCCGGAAGCGGCGCTCGTGATCCGGGAGCGCGCCCGCGTCGGCGGCGACGGTCAGGATGGTGGCCGCGGGCAGCAGCTGGATGCCCTCCACGATCGTCTGCGGCCCGACCACGAACCCCTGCCACAGATACGAGGCGACGGCGCCGGGATCGAGGCGGCGCGGCACGGCGCCGCTGGCGAGCAGGGCGCGGACCTCGGAGGCGAACAGCACGAACTGCTCGCCCGTCTCCGCGTCACGGCCGCTGGTCCAGTAGAGGGGCTTGATGCCCATCGGATCGCGCACGAGATGCACGGCCCTTTCGCGCGGGTCCCACAAGGCGAGGGCGAAGATGCCCCGGAAGCGCTTCACGGCGTCGATGCCCCAACGGGCATGGGCCCGGAGCACGACCTCGGTGTCGCCGGTGGAGCGGAACCGCTCGCCGTTCCTCTCCAGCTCCCGCCGGATCTCGGGGAAGTTGTAGATCTCGCCGTTGAACGTGACGGCGCATCCGGAGTCGAGATCGACCATGGGCTGGGCACCGGCCTCGCTCCGGTCGAGGATCGCGAGCCGCCGGTGGCCGAAGACGGCCTCCTGTCCGGTCGAGTGCCACAGCCCGCAACCGTCGGGCCCGCGGTGGCGCTGCGCGTCCGTGATCCGGGTGACCAGGCCGGCCAGGCCACGGCCGCCCGCCCCGGAGGCGTCCCCGTGGCCGCCCCGCGACGTCCGCACCGCGCCGGCAATGCCGCACATGGTCAGGCGCTCAGCCGCTCGCGCGGCGCGAGGGCGCGCGCCGGTGGCCACGGCATCGCGACCGCGCGCGCGCGCCGGGGCCGGACGGCCGTCCAGGCGGAGACCTTGCCCGCCACTCCCACCGCCACGCCGAGGATCAAGCTGCCGGTGAGGGACTGGAAGCCGATGTCGCCGTAACACTGGACGGCGTAGGCGGGGAGGATGCAGAGGGCCGACAGCGCCGCCGCCTCCTCCGGCGCTCCGGCCGCGCGGCGGTATCCGCGCATGGCCAGCCACGCCGCCGCCGGCACCACGCACCAGATCCCGCCGAGCCCGACCAGGCCGCCGAACACCGCCAGGCCCAGAAGCGAGTTGTGCGGCAGGTAGGCGTACTGCCACCACTCCTTGCCGAAGTTGGCGTAGACGCTCGTGACCTTCTGATAGGGGATGCCCCACCCGGTCCCGAGCAGCGGGTTGCCGTCCGCGGTGAGGGTGTAGATGAGGTTCCGGATCTCCTCCTCGCGCGCCATGGAGGAGTTGTCGCTGTAGCTGCCGGCGGTGGTGAAGGCGCGCAGCGGCGCGAACACGGGCTCGGGCCGGTCCATGCCCACCAGGACGTAGAGCACGAGGGCGGGAGCCGCCACCACCAGGAGCTGGCTCACGCGCCGGCCCACCCGGCCCCGCGGCAGCGCGAGGTACACGAGGGCCAGCACCAGCACCAGCTCGATCCAGGCCAGCCGGCGCTCGTTGAGCGTGATCGCATAGAGGAGGTACGCGGAGACCAGGACCGCGGACAGCCAGGACCAGAGCGTCCGCCGCGCCAGCGCCCAGGCCACGGCGACGAGCAGGCCGGCCACGAAGAGCATCGAGTCGTCGTGCGTGGTCATGTACGGCGGGGGCGGGTCGATCCGGCCGCGCACCACCACGCGGTAGAAGTAGATCGCGAGCGTTCCCCGGACGAGGGCGGCGGCGAGAACGGTGAGGCCGAGCCCTCGCAGGTGACGCGGCGCCCGCACGGCCGAGAAGAGGAGCAAGGCCACCAGCAGCGCGGCCAGGAACCTCCAGAGCTGGTAGTAGGCGTTGTAGGCGCTGCCGCCGCGCATCCATCCCCAGAGGAACGTGACGGCCACGCTCCCGAGGCTGACCGCGATGGCGCCGTCCATGACCCATTCGCGGCGGCGGAGCGTGGCTGGCGACAGCAGGCACAGGGGCACGAGGGCCAGGAGAAGGAGCTGCCACGGGAACAGGCTCACGTCGGGCAGGGACACGAAGAGGGGGCCCAGGACCTGGAACGGGCTGCGCCAGTACCCGCAGTACAGGAGCCGGTCGGTCTCCAGCGGCGCCTCGGCCGTCCAGGCGGCGAAGAGCAGGGCAAGGAGGGGCCAGCGCGTCACCAGCCGAGCCACCGGACGCGGAGGTAGTAGAGGGTCAGCATGTAGAAGGCCTGGTACCCGAGCACCGCCGCCAGCAGGACGAGCAGGCCGCGCGGCCGCGTCCGCAGGCGGGCCGCCCGCATCGCAAGCAGCACCGGCATGACGACGATCGATATGAGGACGAGCTTGAACATGACGTCTCCGGTGTGGCCCCTCTCCCCAGGACGTCCGAGCCTTCCACGCGGGCGCTCGTCGACGGGGGTCAGCCGCGGCGAGAGCGACCGGAGCGGGGCACAGAAGGCTCGGACGTCCTCGGAAGACGGCCGCTCCGGTTCCCCATCGAGCAAGACGTATACCGCGGGCCAGCCCACTCGTAAGTGGCTCTAGCACAAGCACGTCAGAGCGCGCCGACGGCCCGGATCGAGTGGCAGCGGTACGGCGGTACCGTTTGGTGGTATCCAGGTGCCCCTTCCCGGCGACCCTGTGTGACCGAAATGACAGCGTTCAGATTTCGATGGTGTTACGTTCGAATAGCGTAGAGACTCCCGTGCATCCGACTGTCCTCGAGGCCCGAGCTGGCACGGAGATCAGGGTGAGAGAGGCCGGAGGCCGCGCCCAGCGGTTCGGTTTCCATCTGCCCGTGCGGTACCGCCCGGCCGGCGGGACCTGGCATGACGGCCAGATAGAGAACGTCAGCTGCTCCGGCGTCCTGTTCCACGCCGCGGAGGCCGTCCCCGATCTCGACACCGAGGTCGAAATCGTGTTCGTGCTGCCCGTCCGGCCGGCCGCGCCGCGGATCGTGTGCCGGTGCCGCGTGGTGCGCCGGGTGCCCTCCAACGGCAACGGCGCCGCCGGTGTCGCCGCCACCATCGTCACCTACCGGTTCGTGCGCGGCCGGCCGGCGCCCGCCTGATCACCGCCGCTCGTTTACCGCACGCGTCACGGCAATATCGCCGCGTCCCCATTGCCAAGCCACGCGAGGCGGGGTATTAATCGTTCGCTCCCTCGGCCGGACGATGACGTGGCGTTGAACCGCCGCTGACCCGCTCTGGGGTGGGCACGCATGGCAGTCCCTGACCGGATCCGGGTGCTGATCGCGGATGATCACCCGATCTTCCGCGCCGGATTGCGCAGCATTCTCGAGGCGGAGTCCGGCTTCGTCGTCGTCGGCGAGGCGGGCGATGGCGACCAGGCCGTCCAGATGTCCCGGGCCCTGCAGCCGGACATCCTCCTGCTCGACCTGTCCATGCCGGGCGTCTCCGGGATGGACGCGCTGGCGGAGCTGGGCACCGCCCCGACTCCCGTCCGGACCATCCTGCTGACGGCGGCGATCGAGAAGCCCGAGCTCGTCAAGGCCCTCCAGCTCGGGGCGGCCGGGGTCCTCCTGAAGTCCTCGGCGACCGACCTGCTCTTCAAGAGCATGCGCAGCGTGATGGCGGGCCAGCACTGGATCGGCCGCGAGGCCGTCTCCGACCTCGTGCAGGCGCTGCGCGCGCAGATGGGGGCGGCCCCCGAGAAGCCGGCTCGCGAGCGCTTCGGCCTCACCCGGCGCGAGCTCGAGATCACCTCGGCGGTGGTGGCGGGGCTGAGCAACCGGGAGATCGCCCGGAAGCTCTCCCTCAGCGAAGACACCGTCAAGCACCACCTCACCAACATCTTCGACAAGATGGGCGCCTCGAACCGTCTCGAGCTGGCGCTCTTCGCCGTCCACCACCGCCTGCTCGACTGAGCCTCCCGGCGGGGTGCCCCCCACCGGGGTGCCACTCCCCGCCGCCGGACCGGGCCATTGTCCGCACTCGTATGACTTGGGACACTGGGCCTGCGCATCGATGCGGGCCCCCATCCCCCATCGTGAGCTTGCCGGCGGAGCGGCCGGAGGAGCGACGGGATGAATCGAAGACTGGTGCTGGTCGTCGACGACGACGAGAACGTGCGCAGCTACCTGGCTTCCCTCCTGGAGTCCCTCGACTACGACGTTCGCTCTCTGCCGTCCGGAGAGAAGGCCCTCGCCTACCTGGCCTCCGGGCCCCCGCCGGCGGCGGTGCTCCTCGACCTCGTCATGCCCGGCATGGGCGGTCTGGAGACGCTCGACCGGATCAAGAGCGGCCATCCCCGGATCCCCGTCGTCGTGCTCTCGACGGTCTCCGAGATCAGCACCGTCGTGGACGCCGTGCGGCGCGGGGCCTCCGACTACTTGAGCAAGACCTTCCAGGACGAGGAGCTGCAGGCCGCCCTGCAGGCGGCGGTGGAGAAGCAGGACCGGCCGCGCGAGGTGGCCACCGTGCGCCGGCGCCTCGACCGCGACGAGGGCGGTTTCGTGTCCGCCAGCGCGCGGATCCTCCGCATCAAGGAGATCTCGCGCCAGGTCGCCGACACCGACGCCCCGGTCCTCATCCTCGGCGAGTCCGGGGTGGGCAAGGAGGTGGTGGCCCGCTTCATCCACGAGCAGTCGCGCCGCAACGGCCGCGCCTTCTTGAAGGTCAACTGCGCCGCCCTTCCGGAGGACCTCCTCGAGTCCGAGCTGTTCGGCTACGAGAAGGGCGCGTTCTCGGGCGCGATGCACGCCAAGCCGGGCATGTTCGAGATGGCGGACGGCGGGACCATCCTCCTCGACGAGATCGGCGAGATGACCGTTCACCTGCAGGCCAAGCTCCTGCACGCCCTCCAGGACGGCGAGTTCACGCGCCTGGGCGGCCGCCAGCCGGTGCGGGTCGACGCCCGGGTGATGGCCGCCACCAACGTGCACCTCGACGAGGCGGTGGCGGCCGGCCGCTTCCGCGAGGACCTCTTCTTCCGCCTCAACGTCATCCGGATCGAGGTGCCCTCGCTGCGCGAGCGGCGGGAGGACATCCCGCTCCTGACCGCGCACTTCCTCCGGCAGTACGCCCAGCGTTACCGCCGCACGGTCTCGGAGCTGCCGGAGGAGGTCCACGGGGCGTTCCTGCGCCACGACTGGCCGGGCAATGTGCGTGAGCTGGAGAACGCGGTCCGCCGCTACGTGATCCTCGGGGACTGCGATTCGGCGCTGAGCGAGCTCGGGCGGGGCCGGCGGCGGCCCGACCCCGTGGAGCTGCGGCCGGAGGAGCCCTCCCCCGCTCCCGCCGAGCACGACCTGGGCTGGAAGGACGGCGTCTCCTTGCGCAAGGTGGCCGCCCAGGCCGCGGAAGAGGCGGAGCGCCGCCTGCTCCGCCGCGTCCTGGCCGAGACGCGCTGGAACCGCCGTGAGGCGGCCCTCCGGCTCAAGATCTCGTACAAGGCCCTTCTGAACAAGCTCAAGAAGTGGGACGTCGACGAGCCCCTCCGCGACCACGCGGCGGCCGCCCGGTAGGGCCGGCACGACGATGTCGAGCGAGGCCCCCCGCGGTCGAAGGCCGGGCACTATACTCGATGATGGCGGAGGGAAAGAGTGCCGCATCGGCCGCTGAAGCAGATCCTCGTCATCGACGACGATCCCGATGTGCTCGCCGTCGCCTCCCTGGCCCTGACCGAGCTCGGCGGGTACACGGTCGAGACCTGCGAGTCCTCCGCGGAGGCCATCGAGGCCGTGCGCGGCTTCGGGCCCGACCTCGTGCTCCTCGACGTGTCGATGCCCGGCCTCGACGGGTTCGGGGTCCTGAGCGCGATGCGCGGCGTCCCCGCCACGAGCAGCACGCCCGTCGTGTTCATCACCGCGCAGGCCGAGCCGCAGCGGATCGCGGAGCACGAGGACCGCGGATGCCTCGGCGTCATCCAGAAGCCGTTCGACCCCGTGGCCCTCCCCGACCGCCTCGAGGAGTTCTGGAAGCTCCACGGACGGCGGCGGGTCGAGACCCACCAGCGCGAGTTCGAGTCGCTGCGGCGCACGTACATCGGCGAGCTTCCGGACAAGATCGCGGCCATGCAAGAGGCGGCGGCGGCGCTGGCCGCGGACGGTTGGGACCGGACCCGCGTCCTCCTCCTGTCCCAGCTCGCCCATCGCATGGCGGGGTCGTCGGGCCTCTACCGGTTCGCCGCCCTGAGCCGGTCGGCGAGCGCCCTCGAGGAGATCGTCAAACGCCTGCTCGCCGACTCCGCGTGGCCGCCGCCCGGCTCGCCCGCTGACCTCGCGCGGCTGGTGCAGGCGGTGGGCCGCACCGCGCGCACGGAGGCGGAGGCGACCGCCGGTGACGTCGCCGCTCGCGGGCGCATCGGGCCCGCCCCCCGCACCTAGCGCCGCGTCGGCCCGAAGTGGTACGAGACCGACACCCACGGGACAGGGAACCCTTCGCTCAGCGTCTCGACGGTGACGACGAATCCCACGTCGGCGGAGACCCGGTCGCCGAAGAAGCGGACGGCGAGGCCGAGGGGCTGGTTCGAGAAGGAGGTTTCCTCGAGCGAGATCCAGTTCTCGCTGACGAGGGCGACGTGCGAGCCGACCGCCACCTGTCCCCCGACCATCAGGAGCGGATGGCGCAGGCCCTCTTCCCCGAGCTCGCCGGCCACTCCGAGCCCCAGGGACAGGCTGGCGCGACGGCTCCCCACGGTGCCCACGCCGTAGGCGATCCCCAGGGAATAACGCTCGTCCTCGTCGGAGGCGGTCGCGAACAGGAACCCGGCGCCAAAGGCCTTGTTGCCGTGCTCGAACCCGATCTGGGGCGAGATGTAGAAGAGCTGGGACGACAGCCCGAGCCCGGGGACGGCCGAGATGCCGCCCGCGAGCGTGAAATGGTCGGTCACGCCGTAGGACATGCCGGGGAAGAGCAGCTCGTAGTCCGAGAAATACCCGTCGCCCCTGGCCAGCGGGCGTCCCGTGGGGGCGAACATCAGGCGCGAATAGTTCGGATCCGTGCGCGACGGCACCCTCGCGCCGTCACGCCTCCGGTTGACGATCTGCTCGACGGGCACGTCGAGCTCCAGCCCCCCGGCGGTGCGCACGCGCACATGGGCGCCGTCGTCCTCGAGGACCTCGCCGACGATCCGGCTGCCGTCCCGGAGCTCGAGGACGACCTCGTCCCGCTCGACCGCGGCCGCCGGGACCGCCACCGCCAGCGCGAACGCCCCCGCCACGACCCATTCCTGCAGGCGCATGCTTCCCTCCCGGCGGAGGTTGTAGCCGGAGGCCGGGCCGGAGGTCCGGGGGCCTCGCCGAAGGGATTTCCAAGGGAATACCTAGGGGCCCGGAGCCCGCGGAAGGGCGACGTCAGTCGGCGGTGACGCTGATGCCGAGGACCTCGCCCGGACGGCAGCGCACGAAGACCTCCATCGGGCGGCAGCAGACCGCGCAATCCTCGAAGTAGCTCTGCTCCTCGCCCGCGGTCGTGTCCACGTCCAGGGCCATCGGCTCCCCGCAGGACGGGCACTCCACGATGACCTCCTCGATCACGGCGTGCCGCGATAGAAGGCGCTGCGGAGGTACGCGTCGCGCAAGTCGGGCCAGAAGACGGAGAGGGCGGCGGTGGTGGGGACGGCCAGCAGCATGCCCACGAAACCGAAGGCCGTCCCCCCGATCAGCACGGCCAGGATCACCACCACCGGATGGAGGCCGATGCGATGCCCGACCAGGCGGGGGGAGAGGACGTTGTGCTCGGCCAGGTTCGAGAACACGAACAGGGCCACGATGACGAAGAGCCGCTTGGGGCTCTGGTCGTCCACCCACGAGAGCAGCAGGACGACGGGCAGGCCGAGGGCCCCGGCCATGAACGGGACCATGTGGAAGAAGCCCATGACGAAGCCCACGACCAGGCCCATGGGCACGCCGAGCAGGGTGAAGCTCGCCGCGTAGAACGAGCCCATGATCAGGCACATCGTGACCTGGCCGCGGGCGAAGGCGGACAGGCGGCTGTCGACCTCGCCCATCCGCGAGTGCACGTAGGGACGGTGGCGCGGCGGCACCAGCTCGGCCAGCCCCGCCTGGATCCGGTTCATGTCGTGGAGCAGGTAGAGCATGAACACGGGGATGACGAGGAAGTGGAGGAAGGCGAGGACGAACGCGAACAGGCTGGTGAAGGCGCGCGTGGCCGCGTGGGTGGCGGGGGCGACCAGCCCGGGCAGCCACTCGTGGAGCGCGGCGCTGGCCTTCTGGCGCAGCTCCTCCGCCTGCTCCGGGTACTTCAGGTTCAGCCGCTGGTAGAGCGGCTCCAGGCGGCCGCGCATCGCGCGCACCCAGTCCGGCAGCCGGCTGATCGCGTAGCTGACCTGCCGATAGACGGTGGGGACGACGAACACGACGAAGACGACGATCACGAGCAGGACGAGGAGCGCGATCAGCGTGACCGCCGCCGCCCGGGGCTGGAGGCGCGCGCCTCCCCGCGCGGCCACGCGCTCGAACGCGGTGACGAGCGGGTTGAGGAAGTAGGCGAGCGCGAAGGCGATCGCGAACGGCGTCAGCACCTCCCGGATGGCGCCGACGGCGCGGACGAGGAGGACGACGGCCACGATGGCCGCCACCAGGCGGAGCCACGGATTGCGGAGGGCCTCCTTCACGAGGGGGCCACGCCCGTGCGCCCGGTGGAGGCGAGGTAGACGTAGTGGAGGGCGGAGGCGACGGTGAAGGTCACGGTGGCCAGGAACAGGTAGCGCACGGGGTCGAAGACCCACCCCCCGGCGTCGAGGAGCACGACCACGCCCACCGTGACGAGCTGGCTGGTCGTGGCCAGCTTTCCGAGCACCGACGGGTAGAACACGCGCCGGCCGTGGGCGAGGTTCACGACGGCCACGCTGGTCACGATGATCGCATCGCGGGAGAGGGTCACCACCGTGAGCCAGACCGGCAGGCGGACGACGAGGTCAGGCCCCCAGGTGAGGGCGATGAAGCTGGACGTGAGCAGGACCTTGTCCGCCACCGGATCGAGCATCGCGCCGAGCGCGGTGGGGTGTCCGCTGTGCCGCGCGGCCACGCCGTCGAGCAGGTCGGTCACCCCCGCCACCACGAACACGGCCAGCGCCCAGGCCATCTCGTGCGAGAGGACCAGGACGACGAGGAGCGGAGACAGCCCCATCCGGAGGAGGGTGAGCTGGTTGGCGAGGGTGAGTATGGGCGCGGACATTTGAATGGAAAAGGGCCGCCCCTGGGGGCGGCCCGTTGGACATCGACGACCGCCTCAGCTTCAGTCCTCGAGGCGGTCCTTCTTGGCCGCGATCTGCGCCACCAGCGCCTTGCAGGCCGCTTCCTGCGCCTCGCCGATCGCGCTCTCCTTGAACTCGGTCGTGTTCTGTCCGTAGCCGCCGAGGCCGCTCTTGCCGAAGCTGAAGCCCCCGCCCTTCTTGGACACGCCCTCGCCCTTGGCCGCGAGCAGGACCTCGCCCGTCGTGGTGTCGACCATGCGCGCGGTCACCGTGACCTCGGTCTTGGCCTTGCCGACGCCGACGTGGACGCCCTTCACGCTGCCGCCCTGGCCCTTCTGCTCGCCCCCGAACTTCGTGATCGATCCCGTGATGATGTAGCGGACGCCGAGCACCTTGCCCATCTTCGAGAGCTTGGCCGCGCCGGGATCGGCCCGGTCGGAGTGGGCGAAGTCCTGCTCGGCCAGGATGGTGTCGAGCTTCTTGCGCTCGACGACGCGGAACGATCCCTCCTCCAGCAGCTCGTTCATCACCTGATCGGCCATGCCCTTGCCGATGTCGTAGTCGCCCCACCAGTGATATCCGACGGTGCCGTAGTCGAAGTCGGTCACCGCGACCAACGGCCGCTTGGCCTTGGCCGCCGTCTGCGCCGAGGCCGCACCTGCCGTGGCGAGGGCGAGAACGGCCACCGCCACGCCCGCAAACAGCCTGACTCTCATCTCTTGGGTCCTCCCTCCGGAACCGAAACCGGGTGACTATAGCCGAGCGACTCCCCGCCCGCAACAATACGGGCGCCGGGGGCCGCCGTCATCCGCGCGCCTCAGGTCCGGGTTCGTCTGTGGGTTACGAGCAGGCGGGCGGGGGCACCGTGCGGCCCCTCACAACCCTCAGTGGCCGAGCCTCTTGAGCTCCTCGAAGAGCTCCTTCTCACGGTCGCTGAGCCGAGCCGGCAGGTCGACGTTGAGCGTGGCCAGCACGTCGCCGCGGCCCCCTCCCGCCTCCAGCCGCGGCAGGCCGTGGTTGCGGAGCCGGAAGACCCGCCCGGGGCGCGACCCCGTCGGGACCTTGATCCCGACCGGGCCGTCGAGGGTCGGCACCGCGACCTCGCCCCCGAGCACCGCCGTCGTGAGCGGCACCGTCACGCTCACCTGGAGGTCTTCGCCCTTGCGCTCGAAGAGCGGGTGCGGGATGGTCCGCACGCGCAGGTAGAGGTCCCCGCGGCCGCCTCCCCTCGCCCCCTGGCCGCCCTCGCCGGCCACGCGCACGCGCGAGCCGTCGCGCACGCCGGGCGGGATCTTCACCTCGACCTTGCGGCTCCTGGCCCCGTCGCCGATCTGCAGCGTGCGCATGGCGCCGCGGAGGACTTCCTCCAGGGTCAGATCGACCGTGGTCTCGACGTCCTGGCCGGGAGCGGCGCCGGATCGCTCCCGGAACAGCTCCTCGAAGCCCCCGCCCGAGGGCGTCACGCCGCCGGCGCCTCCGAAGCCGCCCCCGAAGATCGTCCGGAAGAAATCGGAGAAGCCTCCGACTTCCTCGCCTCCGCCGAAGTCGACGGTGTAGGTGGCTCCACCCGGCCCCGGCGCACCGCCCGGCCCCGGCCGGAAGGAGGACCAGTCGCTCCCGAGCGCGTCGTAGCGCTGGCGCTTGGCGGGATCGGAGAGG
>JBGPBV010000062.1:0-37455 GCA_041481445.1 Vicinamibacteria bacterium | reverse complement strand
GGCTCAGGCGGTCGAGAGGCGCTCCACCACCGCCTGCATCCGGGCCCGGTAGCGCCGGCGCAGCTCGCGGGCCAGCGGGCCCGGCCGGCCCCGCCCGATCGTGACCTCGTCCACCCGGACCACGCCGAGCACCTCGCGCGAGACGCTGGTCAGGAAGATCTCGGCCACGCGGCCGAGGTCTGCCTTGCGCACGGGATCGAGCGCCACCGGCACGATCCCGCGGGCCAGCTCCAGGACGAGCGCGCGCGTGGTCCCCTTGAGCACGCGGGTCTCTTCCGTACGCAGCACCCCGTCCATCACCGCGAAGACGTTGCTGGAGAGCCCCTCGAGGAGAGCCCCGTCCTCGTCGGCGAGCAGGCCCTCGTGCACGCCGCCCGGGAGCGTCCGGTAGGCGGCCCCGGCGGCGGAGAGGAAGCGGGTGTCCTTGGCCTGCGGCATCTCCCGCCGCAAGGGGACGGTCACGCACCGCACGCCTTCCTCGTACAGGCTCTCCGGAAGCGGCACGAACGCCTCCACCGAGACGAAGACATCGGGTGGCGCAAACGTGATCCGCAGACGTGACTCGGGATGGCCGGTCGCGCGCAGCACGGTCCCGAGCGCGGCGCGGGCCTGCGCCCGATCGATCGATCCCGGCCGGCCCTGGAGGGCCGCCGACTCCTCGAGCCGCCGCAGGTGCTCCTCGAGGAAGGCGATGCCGTCGCCGCCGTAGGTCCGCACGGTCGTGTAGGCGCCCGCGGGCAGCTCGGCGGAGGCGGCGGCGAGGTCCGAGGAAGAGCGGAGCCGGGACACGCCCGTCGTCAACACCGCGAAGGTTTCGGGCATATGTCTGTGAAGACTCTGGAAGATGATAGCGGATTCCGCCACAGGGCTGAATGGATCGAAACAGTAAGTTATAGATTCTAAATGTATTACACATCATACGCGCATGATTCTTGACAATTAGGCACTCAAGGTAGTACCTTCATGAGCATGAGCAAGATCATCGGCATCGATCTGGGCACGACCAACTCCGTGGTGGCGGTGATGGAAGGCGACGCACCGGCCGTGATCCCCAACGCGGAGGGGGGGCGGACCACGCCGTCGGTGGTGGCGTTCACCAAGGCGGGAGAGAGGCTCGTCGGCCAGGTCGCGAAGCGCCAGGCGGTCACCAACCCCGAGAACACGGTCTTCTCGATCAAGAGGTTCATGGGCCGCAAGTACTCCGAGGCCACCGAAGAGCAGAAGATGGTGCCCTACAAGGTCGTCGAGGCCTCCAACGGCGATGCCCGGGTCGAGGTCGAGGGCAAGGTCTCCTCGCCCCCCGAGATCTCCGCGATGATCCTGCAGAAGATGCGCGACACCGCCGAGGCCTACCTCGGCGAGAAGGTGACCCGCGCGGTCATCACCGTGCCCGCCTACTTCAACGACTCGCAGCGCCAGGCCACCAAGGACGCGGGCCGGATCGCCGGCCTCGAGGTCCTGCGCATCGTGAACGAGCCCACCGCCGCCGCCCTGGCCTACGGCCTCGACAAGAAGAAGGACGAGACCATCGCCGTCTACGACTTCGGTGGCGGCACCTTCGACATCTCGGTGCTCGAGGTGGGCGAGGGCGTGGTCGAGGTCAAGGCCACCAACGGCGACACGCACCTCGGCGGCGACAACCTCGACCAGCGGGTCATCGACTGGATCGTCACCGAGTTCAAGAAGGACCAGGGCATCGACCTCGGCAAGGACAAGATGGCCCTCCAGCGCCTGAAGGAGGCGGCGGAGAAGGCCAAGATGGAGCTGTCCACGACCGCGGAGACGGAGATCAACCTCCCGTTCGTGACCGCGGACGCCTCCGGCCCCAAGCACCTCAACCTGCGCCTGACCCGCGCGAAGTTCGAGCAGCTCGTGGCCGACCTGCTCGACCGCTCGATGGGGCCGGTGCGCCAGTGCCTCAAGGACGCGGGGGTCACGCCGGACAAGATCGACGAGGTGGTCCTGGTGGGCGGGAGCACGCGCATCCCGCGCGTCCAGCAGATGGTGAAGGAGTTCTTCGGCAAGGAGCCGCACAAGGGCGTCAACCCCGACGAGGTGGTGGCGGTGGGGGCGGCCATCCAGGCCGGCGTCCTCGCCGGAGACGTCAAGGACCTGCTCCTCCTGGACGTCACCCCCCTGTCGCTGGGCATCGAGACGCTCGGTGGCGTCTTCACCCGCCTGATCGAGCGCAACACCACGATCCCGACCCGCAAGATGGAGGTCTTCTCGACCGCCTCCGACAGCCAGACCTCGGTGGAGGTCCACGTGCTCCAGGGCGAGCGCCCGATGGCGCGCGACAACCGCACGCTCGGCAAGTTCCAGCTCGTGGGGATCCCGCCCGCGCCGCGCGGCGTCCCCCAGATCGAGGTCACCTTCGACATCGACGCCAACGGCATCGTGAACGTCTCCGCCAAGGACCGGGCCACCGGCAAGACCCAGAACATCACGATCACCGCCTCCTCCGGCCTGGCCAAGGACGAGGTCGAGAAGATGGTGCGGGAGGCGGAGTCCCACTCCGAGGACGACAAGCGGCGCCGCGAGGAGGTCGAGGCGCGCAACCACGCGGACAGCCTGATCTACGCCACCGAGAAGACGCTGGAGGAGCACAAGGACAAGCTCTCGGAGGCGGAGACCTCCCCGGTGCGGGAGGCGGTCGTGGCCGCCAGGAAGGCGGTCGAGGAGGGGGACAAGGACGCGATCGAGAAGGCCCTCCAGGACCTCACCAAGGCCTCGCACAAGCTGGCGGAGCTGCTGTACCAGAAGTCGGCGGCGCCCGCCGGACCCGGGGCGGCGAGCGGCGACGGCGGAGCGGCCGGGAGTGGCGGGGCGGGATCGCGCCCCGGCGGCGACGACGTCATCGACGCCGAAGTGGTGGACAAGAAGTGACGGAATAACCCTTGGACCTCTACCAGCTGCTGGGCGTCAGGCGCAACGCGAGCGTGGCGGAGGTCCGCCGCGCGTACCAGAAGGCCGCCCGCCAGCTCCACCCCGATCTCAACCCCGGCGACCCCGTGGCCGAGCAGCGCTTCCGCGCGGTCTCGGACGCCTTCGAGGTGCTCGTCGACGCCCAGCGGCGCGCGGCCTACGACCGGGGTGAGACCAGACCCCGCGAGTCGGCCATCCCCGAGATCGGCTTCGAGGGGTTCGACTTCTCGGCCGAGGTCCGGGTGGGCCGCGCGGGGTTCCACGACATCTTCGCGGGCATCCTGCGCGGCCCCCGCGAGGCCGCGCGCGAGGCCGCGCGCGAGGCGCCGCAGAGGGGCGAGGACCTCGAGCAGCCGGTGCACGTCGCCTTCGACGAATGCTTCCATCCGATCCGCCGGCGGCTGCACGTCGTGCGCCTCGACCGCTGCGCGGCCTGCGGCGGCGCGGGCGCCCTGGCCATGGGCCCGGTGCCGTGCCCGGAGTGCGAGGGATCGGGGCAGGTGCGCACCCACCGAGGGCGGATGATCTTCAGCCGGCGCTGCGCCGAGTGCAGCGGGACGGGCAGCCTCCGGGCCCGGGCCTGCGCGCGCTGCTCGGGCGAGGGCCGGGTCATGCAGTCGGACTGGATGGACGTCGATCTGCCGGCGGGGATCGGCGACGGGGCCCGCGTCCGGATCCCGGGGGCGGGCAACGCCGGCCAGCGCGGGGGCCCGCCCGGCGACTTCGTGGTCGTCGTCCACGTGGACGCGCACCCCGTCTACCGGCGCGACGGCGAGGACCTCTACTGCGAGGTCCCGATCACGATCACGGAGGCGGCCCTGGGCGGGCACGTCGAGGTGCAGACGCCGCAGGGCGCGGTGGTCATCGAGGTCCCGGCGGGGACGCAGGCCGGCCAGCGCTTCCGCCTCCGCAAGCGCGGCCTCCCGCGCCCGGGTGACGGCGGCCGCGGCGACCTCTACGTCGAGGCCCGCGTGTGGGTGCCGCGCGTGCGCGACGACGAGAGCCGTGAGCTGCTCCGCGAGTTCGCGCGGCGCAACCCCGAGAACCCGCGCCGGCCGGAACCCCTGGCTCCCGCCGCCGGCCAGAAGGGATCCTGACCATGCCGCGTGGCCGACGTCCCCGGTCCCAGCCCGACGAAGCGCGGACGGCGCCCGGCCGCGGCAAGTACTACATGATCAGCGTGGTCGCCAAGAGCTACGGCATCCATCCCCAGACCCTGCGCCTCTACGAGCGCGAGGGGCTGCTCAAGCCCTCGCGCACCGAGGGCAACACCCGCCTCTACTCGGAGGAGGACCTCCGCCAGCTCGAGGTCATCCTCAACCTCACGCGCGACCTGGGGGTGAACCTGGCCGGGGTCGAGATCATCCTCAACATGCGGCGCAAGATGGAGCAGATGCAGTCGGAGATCAACGAGTTCGTGGGGCACGTGCGCCAGGAGCTGCAGCGCTCCAGCCCGGAGGGCGAGACGGAGGGGAACGACCAGGCGCTGGTGAAGGTCGCCCCCGCCCCCATCGTCAAGGCGCCGGAGAGGGCGGCGGAGCCGGCGCCGGCGGTGGCCAAGGCGCGGGACGAGGCCTGAGGGCGAGCGCGGGCGGGACCTTCCGACCCTATAATCGCTTCAGCCCCGGCGCACCGAGGTCCCGGCCGACCGTCATGTCCGACACCCGCAAGATCGTGCGCAGGAAGCCGGCCGCCCGTTCCGCGGGGGACGGCCGGGCCGAGCGCGCCCCCACCGGCGACAGCCTCAACGCGTACATCCGCGAGATCTCGCGCTTCAAGCCCTTGAGCGCGGACGACGAGAAGGTGCTGGGCCGGCGCATCCAGCAGGGCGACCAGGAGGCGCTGCAGCGGCTGGTGGAGGCCAACCTGCGCTTCGTGGTCTCCTACTCGAAGCGCTATCGCGGCCTCGGCCTCTCCTTCCTCGACCTCATCCACGAGGGCAGCCTCGGCCTCATCGAGGCGGGCAAGCGGTTCGACCCCGAGCGCAACGTCAAGTTCATCTCGTACGCCGTGTGGTGGGTGCGGCAGGCCATCTTCCACGCCCTCTCCGAGCACCACCGCGTCTTCCGCCTCCCCCAGAAGCTCTCCGGCCAGATCTCGAAGATGGGGTCGGCCCGCGAGAAGCTGGCCTCGGAGCTGGAGCGCCAGCCCACCACGGAGGAGCTGGCGCGGAAGACGGAGATGACGGAAGCGGAGGTCGAGAAGCTGATGAAGGTCGCGGGGGACGACCTCTCGCTCTCCAGCACCGTCGGCGAGGACGGCACCCTGGAGCTGGGCGACACCCTGGAGCAGGATACGATCCCGTCCGTCGAGCTGCAGCTCATCAAGTCCTCCTTCGAGGAGAAGATCCGGAGCCTGGTGGCGGAGCTGGACGAGAAGGAGCGGGACGTGCTGCGCATGCGCTTCGGGCTCGACGGCGAGGAGCCCAAGACCCTCCAGGAGATCGGCGAGGCCCTGGGGCTCAGCCGCGAGCGCATCCGGCAGATCGAGAGCAAGGCCAAGGAGAAGCTGCGCCGCAGCCGTCATGCGCAGGGGTTGCGCGGCGCGCTGAACTGATGCCGGGACGTCTCGGGCGCGCGCTGGTGGCGCTGCTGGCCGCGACCTCTCCCACGGCTCCCGCCGTCGCGCAGATGCCGGTACCCTCGCCCGCGCTGCGCCCGCCGGCCTCGAGCGCGGGGGCCCCCTCCGGCATCGAGGGACAGTACGGGACCGCGGAGCCGGAGGACCTCTCCCAGGTCGCCTACAACACGGGGCCGGCCGACAAGAAGAACGTGCGGGTGCATGGGGTCCTCGGGGACCTGGTGGTGGGGCGCTACTTCGCCCTCGCCGACGGGACGGCGCGCGTCATGCTCATCCCGTTCGAGGCGGGCGACTACCGTGACTACGCCTACCTGATGGGCGCGGACGTCGAGATCACGGGGATCGTGCGCGTCCTGCCCGCCCAGCAGAAGACGGTCCCCTGCCTGGGACAGATGCTGCCCGAGAGCAAGTGCGCGGACCCGCTGCTGCCCGAGCTCCCGAACCTGCAGACGGGCTGGCCGCCGGTGTCGATCACGATCGTGAGCCTGTCCGATCGCGGGGCGGGTCGCCGCCCGCCCCACCCGGCCACGCGCACGCTCGCCGACGCCGGGACGGCGGCGGCGGTCGCGGACGGCAAGCCCGTCACCACCTCCGGCCAGTTCCGCGGGTCCAACCTTTGCGGCGACCTGCCCGCGGGCAGCCGCCGCGAGGCCGCGGACTGGGTCCTGCTCACGGCGGAGGGACCCCTGTGGGTCACGGGCCGCCGGCCGGAGGGGAGCGGCTTCCAGCTCGACCCCGCCCAGCGCGCGGACACCTCGCGCTGGCTCGAGGTCCGGGGCAAGCTCGAGCTGGCGGGCGAGACGCGCTACCTCCGCGCGAGCCGGGTCGCTCTCGTGCCGCGGCCTTCCGAGACCGCGCCCGCCCCGTGTCCCCGCTGAGCGACGGGGGCCTGGGCCTCTACGTGCACGTGCCGTGGACCGCGAGGCCTTCCGGCGGCGCTACGGTGTCGATCCCCTCGAGGAGTTCCTGGTGTCGAACGAGGTCTTCCGCGCGCTGGTCTGAGCGCCCGGCCGCCCGCCCCCTGCGCGCGAACCCCTCCAGCACCGTCTCCAGGACGGGCAGGGCGCGTCCCACCCGGCGCGCGCGGATGAGCCAGTCCCACAGCGGCTCGAACTTCTTCCAGCCCGCGGCGTAGGCGGCGTGGCGCAGGGCGCCCGTCCACGTGGGCTTGGTGGAGGCGCCGCGCAGGATGCTCGGCCACTGGTAGAACCGCCGGTACGCGCGCCGGTAGCCCTCTTCGAGGGCGCGCGGCGCGAGGCGCGCGGGCCGGAACACCGTGTGGCGGGTGTCGTAGAGGTCCCAGTCGCGGTGCAGGATCCGTCCCTCCGCCTCCATCTGCTGGAAGGTCGCGGTGCCCGGATAGGGCGTGAGGACGTGGAACGTCGCCGTCTCGATGCCCTGGCCGACCGCCCAGTCCACGGTGCGGTCGAAGACGGTCTCGTCGTCCTCGTCCATGCCGAAGACGAAGCTGCCGTTCACCATCACGCCGAGCCCGTGCAGCCGCCGGATGGCCTCGCCGTAGTCCCGGCGGAGGTTGTGGGGCTTGGCCTGGGCGCGGAGGTTGCCGGCGTCGAGGGTCTCGAACCCCACGAAGAGGCTGCGCAGGCCGCAGGCCACCGCCTTTTCGAGAAGGTGCGGCCGCAGCACGGAGGCCACCGTCCCCGCCGCCTGCCAGAGCCGGCCCATTCCGCGCATGCCCTCGAACAGCGCGGAGGCGAAGCGCACGTCGCCGAAGAGATGGTCGTCGAGGAAGTAGAGGTGGCGGCCGGGCAGGCGCGCGATCTCGCGGAGCGCGTCGTCCACGCGCTGGGTGTAGAACCCGCGGCCGCCGGCGAAGAAGGCCTCCTTGTAGCAGAACGAGCACGAGTGCGGGCAGCCGCGCGAGACCACGATCGAGTTCGGCACCAGGTAGTGCGTGCGCTTGATGAGGTCGCGGCGGATGGGCGGCAGCGCGGCCAGCGTGCGCACGCGCGAGCGGTAGAGCGGCCGGGGGCGGCCGGCGCGGAAATCGGCCAGGAACTGCGGCCAGGTGTCCTCGCCGGGGCCCAGGAAGATCGTGTCCGCGTGCGCGGCCGCCTCCTCGGGCAGGGACGTGACGTGGAGGCCGCCCAGCACGACGTACGCGCCGCGCCGGCGATAGTGGTCGGCCAGCGCGTAGGCGCGCCGGGCGGAGGTGATGTAGACCTGGATGGCGACCAGGTCGGGCCCATCGTCGAGCTCCAGGCGCTCGACGTGCTCGTCCTGCAGGGTGACGTCGTCGTCCGGCCGCAGGTACGCGGCCAGGGTGGCCAGCCCCAGGGGCGGGAACAACGAGTACTTGATGGGACGGAAGAACGGGCTGATCGCTTCCGTCAGCGCCGGCAGGATCATCTTGACCTTCATCGCGCCTCTCTCCGGCCACCCCGGTGGCCCCGCCTGTAATCTGCGCGGCGGGCGGGAAGGCCGCCTGATCCCGCGGTGATGGGGAGGTGAGGGTTGCGCGAGAGGCCTGGGATCAGCCCCGCTGGAAGGCGCGGATGCCGTTCATCAGCATCTGCACGGCGACCATGACGAGCAGCATGCCCATGAGCCGCTCCATCGCGATCAGGCCGCGCTGGCGCAGCACGCGATAGAAGAAGGGCGCGGCCAGGAGTATGGCCGCGGTCAGGGCCCAGGCGATGGTGACGGCGGCCAGGAGCTCCCCCGTCCGCCCGGACCCCGAGCGCTGCAGGAGCAGGAGGGCGGCCAGGGCCGAGGGCCCGGCGATGAAGGGGATGGCCAGGGGCACCACGAAGGGCTCGCCCGCGAGGGTCTCGCCGCCCATCAGGCCCCCCTCCGAGGGGAAGATCATGCGCAGGGCGATCAGGAACAGGACGATCCCGCCCGCGATGCTGATCGTCTCCGGCTCCAGGCGCAGCACGCGCAGGACGTGCCGGCCCAGCAGCAGGAAGACGAGCAGGGCGAGGTAGGCGATCAGGACCTCGCGGACGAGGACGCGGCGCCTCCGCGACGGCTCCACTTCCTTGAGGGCGGACAGGAAGACGGGGATGTTCCCGAGCGGGTCCATGATCAGGAACAGGGCCACGACGGCGGAGAGGAGGTCGTCCACGGGGGCTCGAGTATAGGCGCGCTCTCCCTCAGCGCCGCGCGAAGCGTCCGACCCACTCCGCGAAGCGGCCCAGGAAGGCGGCCAGGAACTCGCGAGTGGGCGCGTCGGTCAGCTCGCCCTTCTCGTCGAACTTCTCGTGGGCGCGGGCCACGAGGACCTCCGGCTGCGCCATCGCGTACGTGTTGGTGAAGACGAAGGCCTGGCGGAGCTGCAACTGGCCGCGCGCCGTCCCCGACATGCCGGGCGAGGCCCCCATGATCGCGGCCGGCTTGCCCTCGAGGGCGCTGCCGCGCGCGGGCCGCGAGAGCCAGTCGATCGTGTTCTTGAGGACGCCGGGCACTCCGTAGTTGTATTCGGGGGTGGCGATGAGGAGGCCGTCGGCGGCCTTGACGGCGGCGCGGAGCGCGGCCACGCTGTCCGGCAGCGCGCGTGCCTCGACGTCGCCGTTGTAGAGTGGGATGGCGCCGAGGTCGTGGACGGTGATCCTCAGGCGGGGCGGAGCGAGGGCGACGGCGGCGCGCAGGAGGGCGCGGTTGAGCGAGGCCTGGCGCAGGCTGCCGGCCAGGCCGACGATCTCGAAGGGCCGGCCGGTTTCGGAAGGAGCGGCATCCATGGTGACCTCCCCGGGCATTGTCCGCCGGAATCGCTCCCGCGCGCGGTCATGACCGCCGAGCGCTGGCCGCCCCTGCCCTACGAGGCCTGGAAGGACACGTACGCGACGCTCCACATGTGGTCGCAGGTGGTGGGCAAGGTCGCGCTGGCCCAGGCCCCGCCCCTCAACCATGCCTGGGGCATCGCCCTCCAGGTGACGCCGCGCGGCCTGGCCACGCGGACGCTCCCGCACGGGCAGCGCTCGTTCACGATGGAGCTCGACTTCGTCGATCACCGCCTCGCCGTCCGCGCCTCGGACGGGGAAGAGCGCTCGCTCACGCTCCGGCCGCGCACGGTGGCCGACTTCTATCGCGAGGTGATGGCGCTCCTCGCCGAAATGGCGCTGCCGGTCAAGATCTGGCCCATGCCGGTGGAGATCCCTTCTCCCATCCGCTTCGACCAGGACACCCGGCACCATTCGTACGACCCGGAAATGGCCAATCGTTTCTGGCGCATCGTCGTCTCGATCGAGCAGGTGCTGACGGGAGCGCGGTGCTCGTTCGTCGGGAAATGCAGCCCCGTCCATTTCTTCTGGGGCAGCTTCGACCTGGCGGTCACGCGCTTCTCGGGCCGCCGTGCCCCTCCCCGCGAAGGACCCGCCTTCATGCGCGAGGCCTATTCACACGAGGTGATCAGCCACGGGTTCTGGCCGGGCAGTGGGCCTATCCTGGAGCCGGCCTTCTACGCCTACGCGGTGCCCGAGCCCGCCGGGTTCAAGGAGGCGCCCGTCCGTCCGGCCGCCGCCTACTACCATCGCGACCTCGGCGAGTTCATCCTGCCCTACGAGGCGGTGCGCACGGCACCGGAGCCGGAGCAGGAGATCCTGGCCTTCGTCGACAGCACCTATGCGCGCGGGGCGGAGCTCGGAAAGTGGGACCGGGCCGCGCTCGAACGGGCGGGGTAGTGGCCGGCGCGTTCCGGCCGGCGCGGCTCGCCGACCTCGATGCGCTCCTCCGCCTCCAGCGAGACTACTACGCGGAGGACGCCTACCCGTTCGAGGCCGAGGCCGCGCGCGCCGTCTGGGCCCGGCTCATCGCCGACCCGAGCCTGGGCCGGACATGGGTCGCGGACGAGAGCGGCGACGTGGTCGCCTATGCGGTATTGACGATGGGCTACAGCCTGGAGTACCGCGGGCGCGACGCGTTCGTCGACGAGCTCTACGTGGCGCCGAAGGCGCGCGCCCGCGGCCTCGGCCGCGCCGCCCTGGCCGTCCTGGAAGAGGCGTGTGCCGGGCTCGGCGTCACCGCCCTCCACCTCGAAGTCGAGCGCGGCAAGGACCCCGCCGAAGGGTTGTACCGGCGGTCCGGATTCGTGGCGCACACGCGCGTGCTCATGACGAAGCGCATCGCGCGTGGGGGCGGGGCAGGATGAGCGCCCTCCCGGGTGAGGTCCGGCCTCACGGACGCCGCGCGCACGCGCTCGAGGGCTCGCCGCAGCAGGGCGGCGATGCGGCATGGCGGTGCCCTTTCACCCTGGCCAGCTCGTACCAGCGCTCCTCGAAGGACTCGGCGGCCAGGGGGTTCGTCCCCTCGGTGACCTGGTTCGCGTTGGCGGGGTAGAGCCGGAACGGCGGCGTCGGGTCGTCGACGAGGCCGGTGGCCGGATCGAGCCGCTGGGCCAGCACGTCGAAGAAGAAGTCGTCGTCCTCGGTGAGGAGGGGTGGCAGGGTCAGGCGCTCGAGGTTGAGCCGCCCGTCCACCGTGCCCGCCGTCGGGACGAGCACGAACTGCCGGAACTGTGCGTCCGTCATCGGGAAGGGCAGGGGGACGTGCTGCTTGAGGTAGCTGTAGGTGTTGGAGTCGTCGGCCGGACCTCCGCCCTCCGGCGGGTGATCGCCGCCCAGGGCCTCGAGCGCCTCCTCGAGCGCCTGCTGGATCGCGGCCAGCGTCTGGTCGCCCTTGGGTACTCCTGACCTGGTGACGTCCACCGCCTTCGCGTAGCAGCCGCACGAGCTCCGGACGGTCTCGGAGTCGCCCGGCTTGAGCTGGGCCATCAGGTCGACGTCTCCCACCAGGGGCTCGCCGCCCACGAGCACGAGCCGCACGTCGCGCTCGGTCGCGTCGATGAGATCCCGGTAGGGAGAGGACGGCAGGTCCGAGGGTGGGTTCCGGCGCGGGGGGGTGATCACGAGCAGGTCGGCCGTCTTGCCCGGCTCGATGGAGCCCGTCTCGTCGTACCAGCGGACGGCGCGGGCGGGGTTGCGCGTGACCATGTCCACGAGGAGACGATCGAGGGCGCGCTCGGCCTCGGCGGCCCTCCGTCCGTGCTTGCCCTCCACCGCGAGCTCGGGCACGAGCGACCGGCTCGATCCGAGCAGCCCCGGCTGGCGCAGCGCGAGGTCGGCCACCTTCAGCTCGCCGAGCAGGTTGCGCGACCCGCTGGGCGTCCAGTCGGTGCCGAGCGAGACGAGCACGCCCGCGGCCAGCGCGTCGTACACGCTGGCCGTCCGGCCGTACAGCAGCAGGTTCGACAGCGGCGACCACACGAGCTTGGCCCCGAGCCCGTCACCCGTGCCGTCGAGGCGCGCGGACGGCGCGGCGCGCATCTCCGCGAAGTCGGCCGGCTCGAGGGCCACGCCGTGGACCACGACCGTCGCGTCGGTCAGCAGGCCCTTGCTCTTGAGGGTGGCGAACTCGGCGCGCGAGGAGAGGGGATCGCCGGGCCGGCGGTCGCCGTCGCGGACGCCCTCCGCCAGGTGCACGAGCCAGGCGTCGGTGGCCCCCTGCTGCAGGCGGCCGAGGAGGAGGCCGAGAGGACCGCCGGTCAGGCCGTCGATCGACGGCACGTAGGACTCGATGCGGGCCCGTCCGAAGTTCAGGCTCTCCACGTTGCGCGCGAGCAGGCCGTCGGTGGCCGCCATCGCGGGCGCGCCCTGGAGGGTCGTCTCTCCGCCGAGGAGAGCCTCGACCTCCGCGTACTTGACCACCTCCGCCGCGAGCCCGAGGCCCTGCGTGGTCACGAGCGCGAGCTGGGGGGAGTCGATCAGGCGCCGCTCCTCCGGCGGCGCCGCCCCCAGCATCCGGTTCCACTGGTAGCGGTTGGCGTAGGGCTCGGTGCCCAGCGGCCGTCCGGCTCCGGCCTGGACGTGGGACGACGGCGCCGGCCACAGGGGCAGCATGCTGAAGGTCGGGTGGTCGTGCAGGTTGATCAGGCCGGGAAAGATCAGGGCCTGTGGGTCCAGGTCCACGGTCACCGCATCCCCGACCGGAGCTCCCCGCGGCGGCCGGGGGCCTTTCCAGACCGCGACGATACGGTCGTCGCGCACGAGCACACCGCCGTTGTCGATCACGCGGTGCTCGTCGTCCATGGTGACGATGGTCCCGCGCAGGACGAGGCCGCGCGCGGGGTCGAACGGGGCCTCCTGGTTCGCGGCCGGCGCCAGAAGGGCGCCCAGGACGCCGAGCAGGACCAGGGTCGTCGGGTTCATCTCGCTCCACCCTCCCGCCCTCCCCACCTCGAAGGGGACGGCTGCTGTCCTCTAGGGCGGGAAACGGGGCCCGGAACTGTCAGGCGGGGCCGGCCGGGACGCGATACACTCGCGCCGTCCCGAGACGATCCCCCCCGGAGCAGGGATGGCAGGTCCTTCATCGCACGAGGTCACGGCCCTGCTCCAGGCCTGGAGCCTGGGCGACGAGCGGGCCCTCGAAAAGCTCATGCCGCTCGTCTACGGGGAGCTGCATCGGCTGGCCCGGCGCCACATGGCCGGCGAGCGCGCCTCTCACACCCTCCAGACCACGGCCCTGATCCACGAGGTCTACGTCCGGCTGGTGGACGTGAACAGCGCGAGCATCCAGGACCGGGCCCACTTCCTGGCCATCTGTGCCCGCCTGATGCGGAACATCCTCATCGACTTCGCCCGCTCCCGCCGCTACCAGAAACGGGGAGGGGCCTCGCCGCACGTCGAGCTGGACGAGGCCCTCGTCGTCTCGGCGTCGCCCGACCCGGATCTGGTCGCCCTCGACGACGCGCTCCAGCGCCTGGCCGCCGTCGATCCGCGGAAGGGGCAGGTGGTCGAGCTGCGCTTCTTCGGCGGGCTCAGCGTCGAGGAGACGGCGGTGGCCCTGAAGGTCTCTCCGGAGACCGTGATGCGCGACTGGAAGCTGGCCAAGGCGTGGCTCCTGCGCGAGCTGGACCGGACCGGGGCCCATGGGCCCTGACCGCTGGCGGCGGGTCGAGGAGCTCTACCACACCGCCTCCCTCCTCGAGACGGACGAGCGCGGCCGCTTCCTCCGGGCGTCCTGCGGCGCCGACGACGCCCTGCGCACGGAGGTCGAGTCCCTCCTCGCCTACCAGGGAAGGGCGGAGGCCTTCATCGAGGGCCCGGCCCTCGACGTGGCGGCCCGGCTCCTGGCGAGCGAGGAGCCGCCGGCCGAGCCCTCCCTGAGCGGGAGTACCCTCGCCAGCTTCCACATCCTCGAGAAGCTGGGCGAGGGCGGCATGGGCGTGGTGTACGAGGCGGAGGACACGCGCCTGGGCCGCAAGGTGGCGCTCAAGTTCCTGCCCGCCACCGTGGCCGGGGATCCCCATGCCCTCGAGCGCTTCCGGCGCGAGGCGCGCGCGGCCAGCGCCCTCAACCATCCCAACATCTGCACGATCTACAGCGTCCAGGAGCACGCCGGCCGGCCCTTCATCGAGATGGAGCGGCTGGAGGGGGAGCCGCTGCGCGAGCGCATCGCGGCCGGTCCCCTCGAGATGGACACCGTGGTGGCGCTGGCCGGCCAGATGACGGACGGCCTGGCCGCTGCCCACGCCAAGGGCATCGTCCATCGCGACCTCAAGCCGGGCAACGTCTTCATCACCGCGCGCGGGGCCAAGCTCCTCGACTTCGGCCTGGCCAAGCTGGAGTCCGCGCCCGCCGCGCCGGAGAGGCGCCGGACTCCGCCCGGACCGGGCCCCCTCGACGCGTCGCTCACGGACCCGGGATCGGTGCTGGGGACGGCGGCCTACATGTCGCCCGAGCAGGCGCGCGGCGAGGACGTGGACTGGCGGACGGACCTGTTCAGCCTGGGGGCCGTCCTCTACGAGATGGCGACCGGGTGCGCCCCGTTCGGCGGCCCTTCGTCCGCCGCCACCCGCGACGCGATCCTGAGCCAGGAGCCCCGGCCGCCGCGCGAGGTGAACCCCGCGGTGCCGGCGGACCTCGAGGCCATCGTCCTCAAGGCCCTGCGGAAGGACCGCGGTCTGCGCTACCAGCACGCCTCCGAGATGCACGCGGACCTCGAGCGGCTGCGGCGGGACCTCGATCCCGCGGGCGCGGCGCCGGTCACGCGCGCGAGCCGGCCACGGTGGGTCTGGGCCCTGGGCGCGGCCGCCGCCCTGTTCCTGCTGCTGGTCGCGCGCCTCGCCCTCCAGCCCTCGGCCCTCTCGTCGGGCGCGCTCGACATCGCGCGCATGCGCGTCCGGCAGCTCACCCACAACTCGAGCGAGAACAGCGTGGGCAGCAGCGCCATCTCGCCGGACGGGCGCTACGTGGCCTACACCGATCGCACGGGGATCCAGGTCCGCACGATCGCCACCGGCGAGATGCGCCGGGTTCCACCGTCCGAGAACCCGCCCGCGCCCGGTGCGGTCTGGGACCTCGCTCCCGGGTGGTTCCCCGACGGGACGCGGTTCGTGGCCAACCTCCGCGCGAACGAGGAGGCCACCGCGGACAGCTCGAGCGTCTGGGTCGTGGGCCCGGCCGGAGGTCCGCGAAAGCTCCGCGACGGCGCCGAGGCGTATTCGGTGTCGCCCGACGGGTCTTGGATCGCGTTCGGAGTCCACGGCGCCGCGCGCGGCACCCGCGAGGTCTGGCGGATGGGTGCGGACGGGGGAGAGGCGCAGGAGCTGTTCGAGGCCGCGGACGGGGGCTCGTTGGCCGCGATCTCGTGGTCGCCGGACGGGCGGCGGGTCGCCTATCTGCGGGCGGACGGCTCCGGGCGGTTCACCGCCATCGAGACCCGCGACCTCGCGGGTGGATCCCCCGCGCCGGTCGTCCAGGTCGCGGAAGGCGAGGCGCTGTGGGGCATTCTCTGGCTGCGCGACGGCCGCCTCCTCTACGCCATCGGACAGGCCAGCGCGGACACGAGCGCAGGGACGTTCAATTGCAGCCATTGGCAGGTGCGCATCGACGATCGCACCGGCCGTCCGGTCGAGGGCCCGAGCCGCATCGCGCAATGGCAGTCGCAATGCGTGGGCAACCTGAGCGTCACCGCGGACGCTCACCGTGCCGTCTTCCTGCAGTGGGCCTTCCAGGACGTCATCCACGTCGCGGACCTCGAGCCGGGGGGCGCCCGTATCACCGTTCCCACCCGGCTCACCCTGAGCGAGGGCCGCAACATCCCGAGCGGATGGACCGCGGACGGCAGGGCGGTGGTCTTCGTCTCCGACGGCCGGGGGCCGGCCGCCCTGTTCCGGCAGCCGATCGACGGCGAGACGCCGGAGCTCCTGGCCCAGGAGCCGGGCATCACCGGGGCGGCGCGCCTGACCCCGGACGCGGCCTCCGTCCTGTACGTGGCCCTCGTGAGGCCCAGCGATCCGGCGGGCGGTCAGCGCTTGATGCGCGTGCCGGTCTCGGGAGGCGCCTCGCAGGAGGTGCTGAGGGGCGAGTTCGTCGACGGCGGGGCGCGCTGCAGCGTGCGGCCGTCCGACCTCTGCGCGATCGCCGAGCGGCGCGCTTTCGGCCGCCGCCTCGTGTTCACGGCGGTCGAGGGACCGGAGGGGCGGGGCCGCGAGCTGGCCCGGCTCGACATCGTCCCCGGCGGCGACTACCGCTGGGCGCTCGCACCCGACGGCTCGCGCCTCGCCGTCCTGGACGCCCGGGCGGCCAGCATCCGCCTCCTGTCCCTCGCCGGGGAGCCGCCCCGCTCCTTCGATGTCGCGGGGTGGCGCACCCTCGGCTACGTGAGCTGGACGGCGGACGGGCAGCGCCTGCTCGTGCCCAGCCTGGACGCGCGAGGGGCGCCGCTGCTGAGCGTCGATCTCGCGGGGAATGCGACCGTCCTCTGGGAGCAGAAGGGCAGCCTCGGGACCTCCGCCATCCCGTCACCCGACGGGCGCCGCCTGGCCATCTGGACCCGGGGGCGGAGCGGCAATCTCTGGATGGCGGACCGCCCCTGATCGGGGCTTCGGGCGCCGCGGGGACGGAGGCCTAGGTCAGCCCGGTGGAGGCGAAGCCGAGGAGCTTGCCGGCCAGGAGCGCGGTCGTCCCCGTGAAGCGCACGCCCACCACGTGGGTCCCGGACGGGGCCACGCGATGCCAGCGCACCTCCGCGCCCAGGGCCACGTGGGTCGAGTCCTCGTGCCCGTGCAGGACGATGCGCACGAGGTCGCCCGGGCTGAGCGGCTCCTTCAGCTCGATGCGGCAGCCGGCCCCGCTCGCGTCCACCAGCTCGCCGGCCACGCGCACCTTGCGGGCGCGGATGTCGACGTCCACCTTCATCAGCAGCGGCCGGCGCAGGCGGCGCCGCTTCTCCGATCGGTCCGCGCTGCGCTTCCAGTCCACGAGCTTGGCGGCGGCGGTGGTGAGCTCGTCCGCGTTGACCGGCTTCACGAGGTAGCCGGCGGCCCCCTTGGTCAGCGCGCCCGTGTAGCTGTCGATGTCGGCGTCGTAGGCCAGGATGAGGAGGGGCACGCCGACGAAGGAGGGGTGGGCCTGCAGGCGCTTCTGCGACGCCTTGCGCTCGTCACGCGTGCCGCTGTCGTCGAAGACGAGCAGCGTGGGCGGCACCCAGTCGCGGCCGCCCAGGATCTCCTCTTCCGTCGCCGCCGCCACCTCGAGGCCCGACTCCTGGAGGGTCAGCGCCGCCCAGTCGCGGTCCGGGCCCACCGGGCCCACGATGAGCGCGTAACCCTGGCGCGGGCTCTCGGCCCCGCCGTCCTCCACCGGACCTCCTGGTCTAGCGGCTCGCCTCGCGAGGGCTCGTCTTGCCCGCAGTGGTCGTGCGCGCGGGCGGAGCCGGTGCCGGCGGCGCCGCGCCCGCGGCCCCGCCCAGTGTCATGAGGTACTGCGTGACGGCCTCGATCTGCTTGGCCTGGTCGCCGCCCAGGATCTCCGGATACGCGTTCTCCTGGGGGTCCTTCGGGAAGTTGGCGGGCATGCGCGTGCCCGGCTGGATCCGTCCCGGATCGGACAGCCAGGGTCGCAGCCATTCCGCGCGCAGGCGGTGCGGCACGTTCGCGAGGTCGGGAGCCATGTTCTCCGGCGGCTGGTTCGGCAGCTTGCCCGCCACCACGTGGCACTTTACGCACTGCCAGCGCCCGAACAGGTCCCGTCCGGCCGCGATCATCGTGGGGTCCGGCTGCGGCCGCGGCGCGTACGGGTAGGGGACCTTGTCCATGGCCGCGAAGTAGCGGGTGAGGACGTTGAGCTCCTCTTCGGTGAACTCGAAGGTCGGCATGCGCAGGTTCAGCCAGGGCCGGATCTTGTGCGAGGGGTCGGACAGGAACGTGTGCAGCCAGTCCGTCTGCACGCGCGCCCCTTCGCCGATCTTGGAGTCCGGGTTGTAGAGCTGGGGCGGCGAGAAGGCCACCGTCTGCGTGCGCGCGGCCAGGGTGTCGAGCCCGCTCGCCTCCAGCTGGTCCGCCACCACCGCGCGGATGGTCCCGCCCTGCTCGCCCAGCACGTGGCAGGCCCGGCAGTTCTTGTCCCGCACCAGCCGCGCCCCGCGCTCGATGTAGCGCTCGTCCGCGCTGAGCTGCTTCTGGGCGGCCAGCGGGACCTGCTCCTTGGTGAAGGACATGACGGCGGTGACGATGGCCTCCGCCTCCGCGTCCTGGGTCCAGAACTTGGGCATGCGCAGGAGCTCTTCCGGCCGCTTGCGCTTGCCCTCGTCGAACACGCGCGGCTCCATGACCTTGCGGTGCACCCAGCCGGGCAGGGTGTGCGGGATCTTGCCTTCCTCGAACCCGAAGTCCAGGCGCTCGACGAGCTTCGATCCCTCCTCGGTCAGCTCGACCCCGATGGGGCTGGCCTTCTCGAAGCCGGAGATCGTGTGGCAGCCGAAGCAGCCGTACCGCCCGATCGTCTTCTCCCCGACGAAGAGCGTGCGCTGGTGGTCGTCCATCGAGGCCAGCTGCCGGTCCGCTTCCTTCTGCGGCACGTTGGCGGCGAGGAGGTGCTCGCGGATGAGGCCGTCGCGGATGGCGGGGTCGAGGGGCGGGCGCGGCCGCGCCATGAACGTGTCGTTCTTGAGGCTCATCAGGTACGCGGTCACGTCCGCCGCCTCCCTGTCCGTCAGGCGGAGGTTCGGCATCTTCGTCTCGTGCCAGTAGCCCTTGGGGTTCCTCACCCAGGCGTAGAGCCAGCCCGGGTTGACCTTGCTGCCGGTGCCGTCGAGGTTGGGGCCGTGCGTGCGGAACGACGCCGAGTCCAGGCCCTTGCGCGAGGTGCCGTCGGGCAGCGTGTCGTCCACGCCGCGCCGGTCGTTGCCGATGCGATGGCAGGCCAGGCAGCCGATCGTCTCGAAGGTCTTGCGCCCCTCCGCGAGGTCGCCCGCGGGCGGATCCGGATAGGTCTCGCGCCCCGACTTCTCGGTGAGGTAGGCCACCACCGCGTTGGCCTCGACGTTGTTGCGGACCTTCATCGCGTCGGTGTCCTGGTCGGCGCTGCGCACGTCCCAGATCTGGGGCATGCGCGTGGGCCGGAAGCCCCTGGGCTCCTTGATCCAGCGGAAGATCCACTCCTCGTTCGTCTTCGAGACGATCTTGGTGAGGTCCGGGCCCACCTTGCGCAGGTCTTCCCAGCCCTTGATCTTGTGGCAGCCGTAGCAACCGTACTTCTCGACGAGCAGGCGGCCGGTGTTGAGGGAGGCCGCCTTGGGCACCTCCACCACGCCCTGGTGGCACTTCACGCACTGGGCCTCGGTGTGGCCCTTGGCCATCATCGGATAGTCCCAGAAGTGGAAGGGATGGTAGGTGTCGGAGTGGCTGTACCTGCCCCAGGCCTTTTCCTGCGCGGCGGAGGACGGGATGTGGACCGCGCTCATGAAGCCGGTGGCGCGGCCCCGGCCCTGGTGGCACGACGTGCAGCCGACCTTGTCGATCGGGTGCGGCCCCTGCAGGTAGAAGGCGAGGTCGGGGTGGGTGGTGAAGGGCTGCTTCTCCTTCTCGTATCCCTTCTTGTCGATGCCGAGGTGGCAGGTGGTGCAGCGGTCGACCTTGGGCGTGCTCGAGAAGATGACGTCGTCCTGCAGGTTCGCGGGCATGATCTGGTTGACCTTGAGCGACGGGTTGGCCAGGTCGAGCACGGGCAGGTTGCGCGTGTAGTAGACCCAGTTGGGAGCGATCTTGTTGATCCGATCCTCGAGGCGGTCGTAGTCGGCGAACAGCTCCTTGCGCTTCTTCTCCGCGTCCAGCCGGGTGGCTTCCAGCTGCGCGATCTGCTTGTCCGCGGCGTCCTTGCGGGCGTTGACGTCCTCCAGCTCCGTGCTCAGCCCCTTCCACTTCTCCTCCAGCTTCTGGAGGGCGGCCAGCTTCTTGTCCTTGCTGGCGGCGTTCTTGTGGGACGCCTCGTCGAACTCGTAGCGGGCGACGTCGATCTCCGCCTTCGTGAAGCGGAACTCCTGGTCGACCGCGTACCACTGGCCCTCGAGCTTGTCCCGCTCCGCCTGCACCTTCTGGATGTCCCCGTGGCGCTGCTCCTCCTCCTGCTTCGCCTTCTCCATCTCCGCCTTCAGGGCCTGCTGCTCGGCGCTGGGGACCTTGTCCCTGGCCTGCTCCGCCTGCTGCTTGGTGACCTTGATCTCGAGCTGGTTGAACTGGCCCTGGTAGGCCTTCCACTCGCGGTCGTAGTCCGCCCAGATCATGACCGTGAAGGCCACGAGCATCCCGATGGAGGTCAGCGCGAAGACGACGTTGAGCTTGCGCGCGCGCTCCGCCATCTGCGGATCGCGCCCGGGTTCCGGCTTGGAAGGAGGTGCCATCTCAGATATTGAAGAATATTTCCGGCAAGGCGACGATGTACTTCAAGTTGATCGTCCACCGGAGCACCATCTTGATCGGCAGGGCGATCATGCAGAGCAGCAGCATCACGAAGATGCTGTAGCGCCAGGGCCCGAGCTTCTCGAAGTACTTCTTGAGCCCGAAGGTCATGCTGAAGGTCCGCGAGCCGAGCTTGAGGGTCCAGGTCTTGCGCGTCATGGCCAGGATGCCCGGCAGCACGCCGATGTAGAAGAGGACGAGCAGGATCCCGGGCAGCTCCCGCACGAACTTGCCCAGCGTGCCGCTCGGCATCTTCATGCCGAGGCCCTTGATCCAGAAGTACTCGGACAGGTTGACGTTGTTCAGGGCCAGCAGCTTGTGGAGGTCCCAGTACTCGTAGGGGCCGAAGAAGTTCCAGTTCGGCCCGCGCAGGAAGGTGCCGAGGGTGACGAGGAGGACCCACAGGATGAGGAACCCGAAGAGGAAGAGCGTGATCTCGACCTTGCGCTCCTTGAACGTGAAGTAGCCGTTCCCCTTGGGGTTGGTGTCGATGTAGGGGATGGCCATCAACCCCACGATGATCAAGCTCGGGAAGACGACCCCCGCCAGCCAGGGGTCGAAGTAGACCAGCATCTCCTGCAAGCCGAGGAAGTACCAGGGCGCCTTGGAGGGATTCGGCGTGCGCGCGGGGTTGGCCGGCTCCTCGATCGGGGCCTTGAGCAGGAGGCTCCAGACCACGAGGATGATCATGCCGATGACCATGGCCAGGAGCTCGGTATAGACGAGGTCGGGCCAGACCCAGGTCTTCTCCGCCTCTCCGTCGCTGGCCTCCACCGGAGGCTGGCCGGCGGCGATCCGGTCGTCGTTCGTGTAGGCCTGCGACAGGCTGAGCCACAGGAAGAAGCCGACCAGGAACAACATGGCCACGATCGGCACGTTGTCCGGCTTCTTCACGATCAACGCGAAGTTGGGGTCCAGCATGGACACGCCCAGGAAGCCCACGGCCAGGATCCCCATGATCATCGCCGGCCGCGTCCGCCACAGCCCGCGCGACTGCAGCGCGATCAGGAAGAGGATGGCCACCACGGTGATGAAGATCTCCGGGGCGGTGAGCGCGTTGACGACGTCCTTGAGCGTGGCGACGAAGTTCATCGGCTTCTCACAATGGGCCGGAGATCCCGCCGTCCTTGCGGACGCGCCAGAAGTGCACAGCCATGAGGATGCCGGCCACCAGCGGGATGCCGACGCAGTGGAGAACGTAGAAGCGGAGCAGCGCGCCCTCGCCGACGAAGCGCCCGCCCAGCAACGCGAAGCGCGCGTCGGACCCCGCATGGACCATCTTCACGTCGCCCAAGACCAGGAGCTGCGAGCCTGGCCCTTCGTGCCCGAGCAGCGGCGTCGCGCGCGCCATGTTGGAGCCGACGGTGATGGCCCAGATCGCCAGCTGGTCCCAGGGCAGCAGGTACCCGGTGAAGGAGAGGAGCAGGGTCAGCACGAGCAGGATCACGCCCACGTTCCAGTTGAACTCGCGCGGCGGCTTGTAGGAGCCGGTCATGAACACGCGGAACATGTGCAGCCACACGCTGATGACCATGGCGTGCGCGCCCCAGCGGTGCAGCTCGCGCATGATCCCGAGAGGTACCTGCTCCGCGAGGTCGATGATGTCCATGTACGCGTAGGCCACCGTCGGCCGGTAGTAGAACATCAGCAGGAGGCCGGTGAAGGTCTCCACCAGGAACAGGAAGAAGGTCAGCCCGCCCATGCACCAGGTGAACTTGAGGCGGATGCCGCTCTTGCGGATCTTCACGGGGTGCAGGTGCAGGAACACGTTCGTCATCACCACCAGCACGCGGTTGCGGTTGGTGGCGGGGACGCCGTGCCGGAAGACCGACTTCCAGAGCTGGGTCTCCGTGATGTAGTCCCAGGTGCGGGCCAGGAACGGCTCGGGAGGCTTGGCAGTGGCCATTTACCCTCTCTCCATGCGGCCGGGGGACTTGCGGCGGGAAGCCGGGATCATCAGACCTTCAGGAACGACTCGTCCTTGGTCCACTCACCCTTCTCCTGCTGGAACTTCACCGACTTGTCGACCAGGATCTGGCCGTCGTCGGCGAGCACGATGCGCGCGCGCTCCAGCGGGCGGGGAGCCGGCCCCTCGAAGTTGACGCCCGTCTTGTAGAACCCGCTGCCGTGGCAGGGGCACTTGAACTTGTTCTCCGCGGCCAGCCAGTTGGGCGAGCAGCCCAGGTGCGTGCACACGGCGATGAGGGCGTAGAAACCGTCGGGGTTGCGGACGATCCAGACCGAGAAGGCGTCCTTCCATCGCGTGTCCACTTCCCCGACCGTGTACTCGCTGGGGAAGCCCACCTTGAACGACTGCGGCGGCTCGAAGAGGACGTTCGGGAACAGGAAGCGCGCGCTGGCCACGAGGCTGGACGTGCAGGCGGCGGAGAAGGCCACCCAGCCGACCGTCGTCCACTTCAGGAAGCCGCGCCGGGAGACGCCCTCCGCCTCCGACGGCTTCGCCGCGGGCAACGGTGGCTTGGAGGCAGCGGGAGCTCCGGCGGGGCGGGCGGCGGCGGCGATGACGGGGGGCGGGGTCGGAGGCGCCCCGGCGGCCGGCGTCGCCGAGCCGGGGGCCGGCTCCTTTGTGTCGGGAGCGTCCTTCTCGTCAGCCATCGAGGTCCTTCCCGGTGTGGATATAACCCGATTCCGCTGAACCGCCTGAAGCGCGAGCAATGATACCTTCGCTCGAAGTCGTGTCAAGGCAGCGCGCGCACGGTCGCGGACGCGCGCCGGCCGCGTCCTGATCGAGGAACATCACGATGCCGAGCTCGCCGACGAGGGTCGTATACGCCGCGCTGATCGGCAACATCCTCGTCGCCGTCACGAAGTTCGTGGCCGCCGCCCTGACCGGCAGCTCGGCCATGCTGAGCGAGGCGGTGCACTCGCTGGTGGACACCGGCAACGAGGTGCTCCTCCTGTACGGCCTGCGTCGCGCCGCTCGTCCGCCCGACCACGCCCACCCTTTCGGCCACGGGCGCGAGGTCTACTTCTGGAGCTTCGTGGTCGCCCTCATGATCTTCGCGGTGGGCGCGGTCGTCTCGATCTACGAGGGCATCCACCACACCCTCGAGCCGGTGCCCATCGAGCGGCCGGCCGTCAACTACGTCGTGATCGGCCTGGCCCTGGTCTTCGAGGCGGCCTCGTGGCGGGTGGCCTTCGAGGAGTTCAAGACGGAGGCCGGCGACCGCGGCTACCTGGAGCAGGCACGCCGCAGCAAGGACCCCATGACGTTCATGGTGCTCTTCGAGGACAGCGCGGCCCTCATCGGCCTCCTGATCGCCCTGGCCGGGACCTCCTCCGCCCAGGCCTTCGGCCAGCCGCGCCTGGACGGCATCGCCTCCATCCTCATCGGCGTCCTGCTCGGCGCCGTCGCCGCCTTCCTGGCCCGCGAGAGCAAGGGCCTTCTCATCGGAGAGCCCGCGCGCTCGGAGGTGGTGGCCGACATCTGCGCGATCGCGAGCGCGGAGCCGGGCATCCAGCGCTCGCACGGGCTGTTCACGGTGCACATCGGGCCCCGGCAGGTGCTGGCCGCCATCAGCGTCGACTTCGAGGACACGCTCTCCGTGGCGCAGGTGGAGACGATCGTGACCGCCGTCGAGCGCAAGGTGCGCCGGGCGCATCCGGAGGTCGTGTCCGTCCTGATCACCCCCCAGACCATCAAGATCTTCGGGGCGCCCGCCGGCGACGACGAGGGCTGAGCCGGCTCAGGGGAAGGGCGAGGGGGAAGGCGGCGCCCGGCCTTCGAGGGCGGCCCGCGCGGCCTCTCGCACGGTCAGGCTCGGGTCCCCGTCGCGCAGAGTCTCCAGGGCGGCGCGCAGCCGGGGATCGGGCACCACTCCCGCCGCCTCCACGGCCTGGAGGAGCGTGTCCTCCATGCGCTGTCCCTCGCTCATGCCCTCCACCCGGCCCAGGTGCGCACGGTCGAGCATCTCGAGGAGGACGGGGACGCTGGCGGGATCGCGGCGGCGGGCGAGGGCGATGGCGGCGTTCCAGCGCACGTCCTCGACGCGGTCGGACAGGGCCGCCGCCAGCGCCGCGCGCGCGGCCTCGCCCGGGAAGGACCCCAGCGCGTGCACCGCCGTCTTGCGCACGCCCGCATCTTCGCTCTTGGCGAGCTCGACCAGCCTGGGCTCGGCCTCGGGGTCGCCGATGGCGCCCACGGCCCACACCGCGTAGATCTGGGTCTCGGGATCGGGGTGCGTCCCGTCCGGGGCGGAGTCCCGGGCGGCCTCCAGCAGCGCAGGCACCGCCGCGCGCTCGCCCAGCCGGCCCAGGGCCAGGGCGAGGTAGCGCCGCACGCGCGGGTCGTCCCCCGCCGACTCGCGGAAGGTGCGCACGGCCTCCTCCACGAAGCGCGGGTCCTTGAGGGCGGGATCGCGGTGCGCCTGCAGGGCCTTGGTCAGCTCGAACGCGGCCTGCCAGCGCCGGTTCGCGCTGCCGGTGCGGACCTCGTCGAGGTACTGCCGCGGGCCCTTCCCCTCGGAGGCGATGACGCCGAAGATCACGAACACGATGACGCAGACGGCCACGATCGCGAGGGGGAAGATGAAGAACTGCAGGACGAGGAACGGGACGCCCTGACGGGCTTCCGGGGGGGCGGCGGCTCCGGGCTCGGCCGGGCCGGGGGCGGCGCCGGAATCGTCGGGAGGAGGGGTTCCCATGGGGCGCGCAGTATCCTGCGTTGGCGCCGCCGGTTTCAAACGCCGCCCTTGACCAGCACGACGTAGTCGGCGGTGACCCCGGGGACGGCCACGCGCTCCCCACCGCGCGTCTCCGCCGCGTAGAGCCGGAACGGCACCAGGCCGAGCGCGTTGTCGTGCCAGCGCCCGCGCACGCCGGTGTCGCGGAAGCCGGCGCGCCCGAGGCTCGCCTCCAGCGCCGGCGACTGCGACCCCATCACGTACACGGTGGCGTGCGCGGCCTCGGCCGCGATGCGGAACGAGAGGTCGGTGCGCGCGTCCGCCTTGCTGAGGCGCCGGGTGGCGATCCAGCCGGCGCCGCGCACCGCGTCGGGAAGCGCGTCGAAGGTGTTGTCGGCGGTGCCGTCGAACTCGAGGTAGAACGGCCACTGGTCCTGCACCGGCTGGTCGATGAACCGGGCCGGGCTCCCGGGATTGCTGGAGACGAGGTCGCGCACGATCCCCTCTTCCGCGACGCGCGCGACCCCCGCCGCCTCGTAGTAGACGACGGCGGCGTCCTCGTGCCCGGCCGCATCGCGGACGCGGAGCTCGTTGCGTCCGGGACGGAGAGGAGCGCGCCAGAAGAAGACGTTGGCCACGGGGCGCCCGTTCGGATGGCGGTACTCGCCGTTGCGCCGGCTCCCCGCCTCGCCGCCGTTGAGGGTCAAGGTCAGGGCGGGGGCGTTGGAGTAGGCCTTGATCCCGTCGTCGGCGCGGCCGCGCCGCAGGAAGTAGGTCTGGCCGGCCAGGTGGACGAGCGGCTCCTGCGGCCGCAGGAACGCGCGATAGAGGTACCAGGCGTCCTTCTTGAACCCGCCGTAGGTGAGCAGGCCCTTGGTGTTCCGCACGCCCTTGTATTTCTCGGTGCCGAAGTCACGGAAGTTCCAGAGCGAGTAGAGGGGGACGTCATCGGGGTGGTCGCGGAAGACGACCTGGTCGTGGACCTCCTCGATCTCCTGCCGGTACTCCTCGGGCTCGAACACGTCCAGCAGGCGGTGCAGCCGGCCGTAGTCGGTGTGGTTCGTGACGACGGCGCCGCCCCCGCTCTCCGAGATGAAGCGCATGGCGCGCGCACGGGCCTCGAACTCCCAGGGGTCGCCGCGGTACCAGCCGACGTAGGTGTTTTGCGCGATGAGGTCGAGGTCGGGATAGAAGCGCTTGCCCTTGGTGCCGGCGTTGCTCGCGTAGGCCACGAGGCGCGTGGGGTCCGTGGCCTTCACCACCGCCGCGTAGCGGTTGACGCGCAGGAAGCCCGTCTCGTTCCCGACCGACCACATGACGATGCTCGGGTGGTTGTAGTTCTGGAGGACCATCTCCCGTGTGATGGTGTCGCCGGTCTTCTCGATCTTCCGCTCGTTCGAGTGGCCGTTCTCCGCCCACACCAGCACCCCCTGCTCGTCGGCCAGGTCGTACTCGAGGGCGGCGTGCGGGTAGTGGGCCAGGCGCACGAAGTTCACCCCGAGGTCCTTGAGCCAGGCCCACTCCTGGCGCAGGTCGTCGTCGGTGACTGCGCTCAGGCGCGCCTCGTTCTCCTGGTGCTTGCCCACGCCGCGCAGGAGGATGGGGGCGCCGTTGAGGGTGAAGCCGCTGCCGTCGAAGCGGAAGTCGCGGAAGCCGAAGCGCTCGCGCACGCGATCGACCGGCCGCCCGTCCACGAGGACTTCCGTCTCCACCGTGTACAGGCGCGGGTCGGAAGGGCTCCACAGACGCGGCCGCGTCAGGTGGGTGGTCGCGACGACTTCACC
The DNA here is from genome assembly GCA_041481445.1 of Vicinamibacteria bacterium. Classification (GTDB taxonomy): domain Bacteria; phylum Acidobacteriota; class Vicinamibacteria; order Fen-336; family Fen-336; genus AA29. Next base: position 10,825 of record JBGPBV010000062.1, on the reverse strand, counting down.
GCGCGCGCCGGGCTCCACGGACACCGCGCCTTCGAGGACGGCCACCTCGGCGCCGTCCGGAGCGCGCACGCGGCTGCGGACGAGGGGACGTCGCGCCGCCGCGGACGCGTTGCGGACGAGGGTACGGACGGAGAGGTCGGCCCCCTCCGCGGTCACGTGCGTCGGAGTGACGTAGACGCCGGACGAGGCATGGTCGAGGGGGTCCACGTGCAGGGCGGCGGTTTCGACCAGCCAGGCCTTGCGATAGATCCCGCCGTAGAGGTTGTAGAGCTGCTTCCCCGTTCCCGAGGGCAGGGAGTCCGCGGTGGAGGCGAGCTCGTTGTTCGCGCGCACCGCGATCACGTTCTCGCCGTCCACGATGTGGGCGGTGGCGTCGAAGACGAAGCGCGTGAAGGCCCCGCGATGCTGGCCGAGGTGGCGGCCGTTGACGTACACGTCCGCGAACACGGCGACGCCCTCGAAGACCAGGTACACGCGCCGGCCCGCCTCCCGCGCCCCCAGCCGGGTCCGCAGCCGGTACCAGCCCGCCTTGAGCTGCCGCTGGCCCCAGGTGTGCGGCACCTCGACGCTGTCCCAGGCCGAGTCGTCGAAGGCGGGCGCCTCCGCGCCCGCGGGGTCCCCGCTTCCGTGGAACCGCCAGGGACCGGTGAGGAGGACGCGCGCGCGCAGCTCCTCGGCCGGCGGCACCGAGGCCGCGGGCGAAGGCGTCGGGGCCGGCCCGCGGCGGCAGGCGGCGGATCCGGCGCCGATCGCCAGGACGAGCGCGGTCGCGGCGACGGCGGGGCGCGGAAAGCGCAGCTTCAGGGGGCGGTCACGCCCGCGCGCGGTCGCGCAGGCGGCGCAGGGTCAGCTCGACGTCCACGATCAGGGCCTCCGTGGTGTTCTCGAGCTGGTCCAGCCCGCGGTGGAACTGCGCGTAGTCGGCCTGGTTCGGCTCGTCCGCCTCCGCGAGGTTCTCGAGGCGCGCCGCCCACTCCATCAGGCTCTGCAGGCTGGCCTCGCCGTGCGAGTCCATGTGCGAGGTCTCGGTGCGCCCGAGGTCGAGGCCGCGCAGGAACGCGCCGATCTCGCGCCGCCGGTGCTTGGCCCGCTCGACCACGCCCTGGAAGTTGCGCCGCGCGGGGGGCCGGATCGGGAGCAGCGGCTCGATCGCGCCCTTCTCGAAGCGCTCGGACATGCCCTCCGAGAAGCGCGTCAGCTCGCCGCGGTCGCCCTCGGCGTCGGGCGTGCCCTTCTTGGTGATGATCTCGGAGACGGCGGTGGGTCCGGCCGCGTGCTCGGCCGCCACCGCCCCGCGCAGGAGGTACTGGATCTCGTCCGGGCCCTGGGGGCCGGTCGGAAGGAGGAGGTCGCCGGGCGTGAACAGCTCGCCGTTGGGTCCGCGGCGCTGGGCCAGCGGGCTCTTCCGTCCGCCCTTCTTGGCCGGACGCGGCGGGCGGTCACCGGTCTTGCCGCCCGCGGCCGGGCGCGCGGGCACGGCCGCCGTGCGCGCAGGCGGGAGCGCTCCCTTGCCCGTAGGGGCGGGCTTGGCGGCGGGACCGGCCTTGCCCGCGGGGGGATGAGCGGCGGCGGGCACGGCCGCCCGCGCGGGCGCCGCCGGCGGCTTGGCCGCCGGCCGGGCCGGGTGGGCCGCCTTGTGGTGGTCCTTCTCCTTCGCCCGCGCCTCCGCCTTCTTGTGCGGCGCGGGCCGCGCGGCGCTCTTCGACTTCTTCTTGCTGGATACGGCAGCCATCGGCGCTCCTACGGTAGAAATTTCTCGACGACCGGGCTTGCGCCGGCCGCACACGCGTTCGCCAAGTAGGGGACCCTCCCGAGAGGGGGCGGGCAGAACGCCCTTCGGGATTCTATCACGCGGGCCGAGGCGGGAGCTGCGCTACGATGCGCCCTCCATGTTCAACGTCGCCACCTGGTTCGTCGACCGCAACGTCGCCGAAGGGCGCGGCCGCGCCCCGGCAGTGGTGACCGAGGCGCGCACCCTCAGCTATGCGGACCTCGCGGAGCTGGTCGGCCGCTCGGGCAACGCCCTGCGCGATCTCGGCGTCGGGCGAGGGGACCGCGTGGTGCTCCTCTGCCTGGACGGGCCGGAGTTCCTGGGGGCGCTGTGGGGGGCGATCAAGATCGGCGCGGTGCCGGTACCAGCCAACACCTTCCTCAAGCCCGAGGAGTGGCTGTACTGCCTGGACGACAGCGCCGCTCCCGCCCTCGTGATCTCGGCCCCGCTCCTCCCGCAGGCGGGACCGGCCCTCGAACGGGCCCGCCACCTGCGGCACGTCCTGGTCGCGGGCGGCGCGCCCGGGGCGCACCTCTCCTACGAGGACCGGGTCTCACGGGCCAGCCCCGACCTCGAGGCGGCCCCGACCACGCGCGAGGACCCCGCCTTCTGGCTCTACTCGTCCGGATCGACGGGCGCGCCCAAGGCCGCCATCCACCGGCACCGTGACATGGTCGTGTGCAGCGAGACCTTCGCCCGCCACGTCCTGGGCATCCGGCCCGAGGACAGGGTCTTCTCCGCGGCCAAGCTCTTCTTCGCCTACGGCCTCGGCAACGCCGGATACTTCCCGGCCGGCGTGGGGGCGCACAGCGTGCTCGAGCCCCGGCGCGTCACCGTGGAGGTCGCCTTCGAGGTCCTGGCCCGGCACCGCCCGACCCTGTTCTGCGCGGGGCCGTCACTGTACGCGGCGATGCTCGCCGCCCCCGCGCCCCCGGCCCGCCATCTCGAGTCGCTGCGCCTGTGCGTCTCCGCCGGCGAGGCCCTGCCCGCCGAGATCTTCCTGCGCTGGAAGGAGCGATTCGGGGTCGAGATCATCGACGGCATCGGCACCACGGAGTGCCTGCACATGTTCATCTCGAACCGTCCGGGGGCGGTGAAGCCGGGAACGTCCGGCCAGGTGGTGCCGGGCTACGAGGCGGCCGTGGTGGACGAGACGGGCGGTCCGGTCGCGAAAGGCGAGATCGGCAACCTGCGCATCAAGGGCGGCTCGATCATGGCCGGCTACTGGAACCAGCCGGAGAAGACGAGCCAGACGCTCGTCGGCGACTGGATCGAGACGGGCGACAAGTACTCCCAGGACGCCGACGGCTACTTCTGGTACAGCGGGCGCAGCGACGACATGCTGAAGGTGAAGGGGGCGTGGGTCTCCCCGGTCGAGGTCGAAGCGGCGCTGATCCAGCACCCGGCGGTGCTCCTGGCCGCGGTCGTGGGGCACAAGGACGGGGAAGGGCTGGTCAAGCCCAAGGCCTTCGTGGTCCTGAAGGACTCGGGCGCCGCCTCGCCCGGCCTGGGCGAGGAGCTGCGCACGTTCGTGCTGGACAAGCTGGCCCCCTACAAGTGCCCGCGCTGGGTGGAGTTCAGGCCGGAGCTTCCCATGACCGCGACCGGGAAGATCCAGCGGTTCCGCCTCCGGGGCTGAGACGTCGCGATGCCGCTGCTCGACCTGCCCGGCGGGCGGATCGAATACGAGCGCGTCGGGGGCGCCTCTCCCGCGATCGTGATGCTCCACGAAGGCCTGGGCTCGGTCTCGACGTGGGGGGGCTTCCCGCGCCAGTTGGCGGCGGCGACGGGGCGGGAGGTGCTCGCGTACTCGCGGCACGGCTACGGGCGATCGGCGCCGTTGACCGCGCCCCGGGCCGTGGACTTCATGCACGAGGAGGCGCTCGTCGTCCTGCCGCGAGCCCTGGACGCGCTCGGCGTCGAGCGGCCGATCCTGCTCGGCCACAGCGACGGGGGCTCGATCGCGATCATCCACGCGGGCGGGAGCGGCCGCGCCGTGACCGGCCTCGTCCTGATGGCCGCGCACGTCCTGGTCGAGGACGTCTCCGTGGCGAGCATCGCCGCCGCCCGCGAAGCCTACGAGAAGGGCGCCTTCCGGGCCCGGCTGGCCCGCCACCACGACGACGCCGACGGCGCCTTCCGGGGCTGGAACGACGTATGGCTCCTCCCCGAGTTCCACGCCTGGAACATCGAGGAGTACCTGCCGCAGATCCCGCTCCCGATCCTGGCCATCCAGGGCGAGGACGACGAGTACGGGACGATGGACCAGGTGGAGCGCATCGCGCGCGGCGCGGTGGGCGCCCGGGTCGAGGTGTTGAAGCTCCCCGGCTGCGGCCACTTGCCGCAACGCGACCGGCCGGCGGAGGTGCTGGCCGCGATCACGACGTTCGTATCGCGGCTCTGAGCACTGCTTCTACGGAAGCACGACCGGTGGGGGGTAGCGAAGCGCAGGGGGGTGCATGCGCACTCCGCACCCCCCTTCATCCAATGAAGAAGGAAGGCAGAAGGCTGGCCGTCTATCCGACCAGTTTCGTCACCCGCTTCTTGCCTTTTTCGAACCGCTCCTGGACGTCCTCCGCGACGTCCTCGACCACGCGGCCGACGATCTTGCGGCCGTCCTTGAGCCGCGCCTCCACGTACTCGCCGGCGTCCTCGGCCAGCTCGTGGCCGCGCCGCAGGAGCACATCCCGCTCCCTCTCGAGCCGCCGCCGGAGCTTGCGGCGCGTGTTGCGTCCCGAATCCGGCGCCAGCAGCAGCGCCACCGCGGCGCCGACCGTGCCCGCCACCACGGCCACTGCGACGTACCTGAGCCTGTACATGCCCGACCTCCTGCTTCAAGGATGTCACGACCCCGGCCTGGCCGGGAAGAGCCGGAGAGCTTTGGCCGGTCAAGGTGCGAGGGAGGCCGCGAGCTCGCGGGCGAGATCGAGCAGGCCGTTCTCGACGCCCTCGAGGTCGGCCAGGATCGCGACCGCCACCGCCTGGTCCGGAAGCACGTAGAGGACGGTGCTGACCTCCGGCTGGCCGCCGACGTGGTAGGCCTCGCGGCGCCGGCGATGGCGGCCCAGCGACCACCCGAGGCCGTAGCCGGTGAGGCGCCCGTCCCGGAGCTTCTGGGGCGCCAGCGCCGTCTCCAGCGTCTCCGGCTTGAGCAGCACGCCCCGGAGGAGCGCGGAAGCGAAGCGGGCGACGTCCTCCGCGCTGGCCACGAGGCCGCCCCCGGGGAGCCGGTTGCTGGTGTCGGTGAGGGGCGCGTTGAGCAGGGTGCCGTCCGCGCGCCGCCAGTACCCGCGCGCGCGGTGCGGGACGATGGCGAACACGTCGTCGTCGCGCGCGCTGTCCATCCCCGCGGGCTGGAACACCGAGCCGCGGAGCTGCTCCAGGAACGGCGCCCCCCCCGCCGCCTCGATCACCGCGCCCAGCAGCGTGTATCCCAGGCTCGTGTACTGGGTCCGGGTGGCCGGCTCGAACAGCAGCGGGTCGTCCTTGAAGGGCACCAGCGCGTCGGAGAGCGACGCGTAGCGGCGCGTGTTGTGGAACTCCTCGTCCGTCCAGTTGCGCGTCCCCGACTGGTGGCCCAGCAGCTCGCGCGCGGTGATGGACCACGCCTTCTCGGGATACCCGGGCAGGTAGCGGTGGATGGGCGCGTCGAGGTCGAGACGGCCCCTTTCCGCGAGCTGGAGGGCGGCGGTGGCGGTGATGGTCTTCGAGACCGAGGCCAGGCGATACACGGTGGCCGGGTTCGCGGGCAGCGCGTTCTCGAGGTCGGCGAGGCCGTAACCCGAGGACCAGCGCAGCTCACGGCTGGTGACCACGGCCACGGAAAGGCCGGGCACGCCGAGACGGTCCATGGCGGCCAGGATGGCGCTGTCGAGCGCAGCCGCGCGGGCAGCGGTCAGCCCGGCCACGCCGGGCGTGATCGGAGTGGGTGCGGGAAAGGGCGGGGGCGAGGGCGATGCGGGCGGGGGCGAGGACGGCGCGACGGGCGAAGCCGCCGCGTGAGCCAGCCAGGCGCCCAGGAGGACGGCCCTCATCGCGATCCCTTCACGGTTGACGGTCCGGTCGTGCCGTCGTACGGTCTACGCCCCATCAATGGAGCAGGGGCACGGGTCATGGGCAAGGTGTCACAGGAAGAGATGGTGGCCATCCTCCAGGGCTACCAGGAGCGGCTGGCCGAGGCCGAGAAGCAGGGCGCGAGCCGCTTCGACCAGGCGTTCGCCCATCCTCCGCCGGGAGTGGCCGTGCACGAGTTCGACACGACGGGCACCATTCGGCGCGTGAACGCGGAGGAGCTCAAGCTGCTCGGATACGAGGCGAACCAGGTCGTGGGCCAGCCCGTGTGGAACTTCGTGGTCATGCAGGACGCCTCGCGCCAGTCGGTCCAGAAGAAGCTGGCCGGCGAGAAGGACATCAAGCCCTTCGTGCGGACCTTCCACCGGGCGGACGGCTCCGGGGTGGTCATGCTGCTCGTCGATCGCCGGCTCCAGGACGCGCAGGGCCAGCCGCGGGGCATCCGGACGGCGATGATGAGCCTGGGCGACGACGCGGGTCCCGCCTGACCGGCGCCGGGCCTACTCCAGCCAATCCCGGTCCTTCAGCTTCTTGGGCAGGTACTCCTCGGTGATGAAGCTGATGCCGCGCCGGGAGAGCGCCTCCAGCTCGAACTTCTGCCCGCTCCGCACCATCTCCTGGATCTCGCGCTGCCACTGGGCCTTCTTGAACCAGGGGTAGGCGAGCATCTGCTTGGCCCGGTTGTTGTCGCCGTCGTCCATCTTGATGGCGACGTTGTTCGGGAGCTGGTAGGCCTCCTTGTCGAAGGAGGAGAGGCCGACGAAGCGGGCGTCGGGGACGGCCATGCGCATGGACTCGTAGGCGAGGTTGATCGAGCCCTGCTTCATGACGCTGTAGATGTAGAAGCCCCAGGGGTCGTTGTCGACGAGCACGTAGACGGGAAGCTTGAGCTCGCTGTGCAGCCGCTGCACCAGCCGCCGCACGCCCCGCGGCGGCTGTCCTCCGCCCTGCACGATGATGCAGTTGTTGCGCTTCCAGAACTTGTCCTCGTTGAAGCGCGTCCACACCGCGTCCTTCTCGATGAGGAGGACGTACTTGGCCTCGTGCTTGCGGAAGCCGATGACGTTCTCCTCGACGATCGAAGGCACGGCCCAGCCTCCGGAGCCCATGCGGCGCAGGTCGATGGTGTCGCCGCTGTCCGTGATGGTGATGGGGCCGACCATCGAGCCCTTGCGGGCCGCGAACAGGTGCAGCTCCTCCCGCAGGGCGTCCACCGTGACCTCGAGGTCCTCGATGATGGGATCGGACTCTTCCTGCTCCTCGAACGTGTTCTGCTTCGTGTCGCCGATGGTGTGCTTGGTGACGTAGTAGAGGTCGCGGATGCTGGTGGTCTTTCCCGACTCGATGAGCTCCTTGCAGGCGTCGCTCACCAGGAAGGTCTGCATGAACTTCTTGGCCATCGAGACGTTGAAGAAGTAGCGCTTCTGCTTCTGGCTGCCCATCTCGACCAGCCGCCGCTTCTCGCTCCAGCTCACGTTGGCCAGCGACCGCACGGGGATGTCGAGGAAGGGGTTCTTCCCCGTCTCCACCGTCTTGAGCACGCCCTGGGCCAGCTTCTCGATCTTGGCCGCCGTCTTCTTGGAGACCGCATCCTTTCGGGGCGCCACCTACTCCTCCTCCGCCTCGGCGCGCGCCTTGGCCTTCTGCTTCGCCTCGCGCGCCTCGATCTCCAGCGCCTTCTCCTCCTCCTCCATCTCCGCCGCCGTGACCTTGTGCGCGACCTTCAGGAAATCCCTCTTGATCGGGCCGGGTTTGCGGTCGGTGATCTTGCCGATGGCGGCCGCCACCTCCTCGATGTAGAGCTCGAAGATGCTGCGGCGCTGGGCCTGGTAGTCGGCGGCCTTGCGCTTGCGGATGAAGGTGGCCAGCTTGCGGCCGCACTCCTGGGCCGCGAGCTGGATTTCCTTGATGATGTCCGGGTAGTGGGCGACGGCCTCCTTGGACTCGCTCGTGAACGGGACCCAGACCGAGGCGATGTGGACGAGCAGGGCCATCGGCCCCACCGGCAGCGACCCCTTGGGCTGGCTCAGCAGGTAGTTGCGCCAGTCCGTGCGCACGATGGCCTCGGTGATGCCGCAGGCCCCGCGCTGGAAGAGCAGGGGCACCCGGTTGGCGAAGCGGAACAGCTCGATCGTCTTGTCCGCGGGCCAGCTCCCGCCGTACGCGAGGCCGACCTCCACCTGGAAGGGGTTGCCGCGGTACACCTTGGGTGAGCGGGTGACCGTGGCGATGAAGTAGTTGCGGCCCCTGATCTTCTCGACCCCCTCCTCGGGAGGGGCGTCGGGGATCGCCGGAGGCGCTTCCGCCGGCGCGGCCCTGGCCGCCTTGGCGCCTTTCCGTCCGGACTTCATCCCCGCGGCGTCGAGGTCGAGCTGGGCGTTCTCGTCCCCGCTCTCGCCCTCGCTCTCGATGACGCTCAGGAAGCTGACGAGCCCCTTGCGCATCAGCTCGTCGCCGATCGGGCTCAGGCAGTTGGTCGGCGGGCTCATCAGCTTCGTCGCCGCGATGGCCTTGTGCAGCTCCTCCGCCATCGCCCGGTTGGCGCCGAGGACTCGCGGCCGGGTGAGCTTCTTGCCCCACGAGACCTTCGAGAGGATCTCGCCGGCGGCGGACGAGGAGACGCGGCTGAAGGCCGTCTGCAGGAACCCGCGGACGTCCCGGCTCTTCGACTCCTGCGCCATCAGCATCAGCGCTCCCAGCTCGACGCCGTGCGGATGGGGCTTGATCTCGACCGCCTCCTTGGGCAGCTCGCCCGTGGCCCGCGGGAAGCTCATCGTCTCGTTGCCCGGCTTGTCCGTTCCCGCCCGCTGGGCCGCCCCCACCGGGCGCGTGTAGTGGATGACGGCGTGCGGGTTCGCGAGCGCGGTGTGCTCGACGTAGCGGTTGACGAAGCGCTGCCCCTGCTGCCAGTTCGCGACGATCTCGAGCTCGACCCGGGTCCCGTTGTCCTGGTGCCACTGGTCGAGCATCTCGTCGTGGGTCACGACCGGCTCGTTCTTGCGCGTGTCGAGCTGGATGTCGAACACGTGGGCGGCCTTGCGCTTGCCGATGCGGCTCGTGACGCGGATGGGCTTGCCGGTGGTGAGCTGGCCGTACATGGCGGCCGCGGAGATCCCGATGCCCTGCTGGCCGCGGCTCTGCTTGAGCCTGTGGAACTTGGATCCGTAGAGGAGCTTCCCGAAGATCTTCGGCACCTGGGCCTTGACGATGCCCGGTCCGTTGTCCTGCACCACCACCAGGAAGCGGCCCTCGCCCTTGGTGAGCTCGGCGTTCTTGGGGTTGGCCTCGAGCGCGAGGTCGTGGACCTCGATGTGCAGCTCGGGCAGGATCCCGGCCTCCTCGCAGGCGTCGAGCGAGTTGTCCACGGCTTCCTTGATGGTGGTGAGGAGCGCCTTGCTGGGGTTGTCGAACCCGAGCAGGTGGCGGTTCTTCGAGAAGAACTCGGAGACGGAGATCTCGCGCTGGCGCTGGGCCATCGTCTCCGCGGTGACGCGGCGAGTGGTGGTGGCCGGTGCCGGGACGGGCTTGGGTCCGGGCCTGGGGTCCTCGGAAGAGGGGACCTTCGGGGCCAGTTCCGACGGCTCCGGTGGCTTGGCGGGCGCGCTCGTGGACGCCGCCCCCCCGTCGAAAAGCTGCAGCTGCGGCTTCTTGGCCACTCCCATTCGCCTCCTGCCCAAAAGGTCGACTCTAGCCTATGCCGTTGCGTCTCCGTCCCGGGTCCGTGACGGGCGCGCTATCCTGTCGCATGGCCGACGAGCGCCTGACCTACGGCACCTACCTCAGGGTCCCCGAGCTGCTGGGGCTGCAGCAGGCGCTGTCCGCGCCCGCGCACCACGACGAGGCGCTCTTCATCATCATCCACCAGGTCTACGAGCTCTGGTTCAAGCTGATCCTGCACGAGGTGGACACGGCGGCGGTCCAGATCGAGCAGGACAACCTGTACGAGGGCACGCGGCTGCTGCGGCGCGTGGTGGAGGTCCAGCGGCTGCTGATCCACCAGGTGCGGATCCTGGAGACGATGCGCCCCCAGGACTTCCTCGGCTTCCGCTACCACCTCAACCCCGCCTCCGGCTTCCAGTCCGTCCAGTTCCGCGAGGTCGAGTTCCGGCTCGGCCTCAAGCAGGCGGCGGTGCTCGACCAGCTGGTCTGCGAGCCGGGGGAGCGGGAGCGCCTGGAGGCCCGCCTGGCCGCGCCGTCGGTGAGCGACGTCTTCGACGCCCTCCTCGTGCGCCGGGGTCTCGGCGCCTCCGGCGTGCCCCGGCAGGCGGCCGCCTCCGGAGCCAGCCGCGAGGAGGACTGGCGCCTCGAGGCGCTCGTCCGCATCTACGAAGACCCCGAGGCCCACGCCGACCTCCTCGCCCTCTGCGAGGTGCTGATCGAGATGGACGAGTGCCTCTCGCTCTGGCGCGCGCACCACATCCAGATGGTGGAGCGCATGATCGGCTCCAAGCGCGGCACCGGCGGCAGCGCCGGGGTCGGCTATCTCCAGACCACGCTGCCCAAGCGCGCGTTCCCCGACCTCTGGCGGGTGCGCACGCGCCTGGGCCAGGAACCCTGACGTAAGCTCAGGCGGACGCTCGGGGGCATCACACGAGAAGGAGGCCGTAGTGAACACGGCAAGCTGGATCATCGTCACCCTGGCCGCCGCACTCACGTTGCTCGGAAGCCTCGCCTCGCTCAGCAACGCATACTTCGGCGGGCAGGAGCGCTTCGCCGGCGTCACCATCGAGGCCCTGGCCAACGGCAACGCGGAGGTCGTCACCAACCTGCGCGCGCGGCGGGCGACCGCCGCCGCCTATGCGGCCGGGTTCGCCGTCCTGCTGCTGGCCATCGCGGTCGGCCCGTACCGCACCGGCAGCACCTGGGCCTGGTGGGCGATCCTGGCCGGCACGCTGACGGAGACGTTGCTGGCCATGGCCCGAGTCCCCTTCCTGGGGACGCGCTCGGGAGCGGGCACGGCGCTCTACACACTGATCGCCGTGG
>JBGPBV010000061.1:0-37527 GCA_041481445.1 Vicinamibacteria bacterium | reverse complement strand
TCGGTCAGGCCCCACTCGCGCTCGAGGTCGAGCGGAGTCAGCACCTGGCGGTGGCGGATGATCTTCTTGAGGTTCGGCGCGTACTGCGCGATCGTATCCACCACCGCGTCCCCGAAGGCTTCGCGCTTCTCGTCCCAGTTCCCCTCGCGCAGCTTGTAGGGCGCGTACTGCACGAAGCAGGACAGGATGTGCTTGCCCGGGGGCGCCACGGAAGGATCGGTCAGCGACGGGATGACCATGTCGATGTACGGGTGGGCGGAGAACTCGCCGTACTTGGCCTGGTCGTAGGCCTTCTCCATGTACTCGATGCTCGGCGAGATCGAGATCGCCCCGCGCAGGTGCGGGCCGGGTCCGGGGAGGGCGGTGAAGTCGGGCAGGGCGTCGAGGGCGAGGTTCACCTTGCCGGACGAGCCGCGCAGCTTGTAGCGCCGGACCTCGGACAGGAACCCGTCGTCGAGCACGCCCGGCTCGACCATCTTGAGGAACGTGCGGTGCGGGTCCACGCTCGAGGAGACGACGGGCGCGTCGATCTCCTCGCCGCCCTCGAGCACCACTCCCGTGGCGCGGCCGGCCCTCACCTTGATGCGCTCGATCGAGGCCCCGGTCCGGATCTCGACCCCGGCCTCCTGGGCCGCGCCCGCGATGGCCATCGAGATCGCGCCGGTGCCCCCGCGCGAGAAGCCCCACGACCGGAAGACCCCGTCGATCTCGCCCATGTAGTGGTGGAGCAGCACGTACGCGGTTCCGGGCGAGCGCACGCCCAGGAACGTCCCGATGATGCCGCTGGCCGACATCGTGGCCTTGAGCACGTCGGTCTCGAACCACTGGTCGAGCAGGTCCACCGCGCTCATGGTCATGAGCTGCAGGATGTTGTGCTGGTCGGTGCGGGGGAGGCGCTGGAAGCGCCGCCCCATGGCGAACAGGCGCGAGAAGCCGGGCACGTCGAAGGAGAGCGGGTCGGGTGGCACCATCGAGAGGATCGGCTTGACGAAGCGCGCCATGTCCGCCATCGCCTTCGAGTACTCGTCGTAGGCCTCGGCGTCGAGCGGGCTGTGGCGGTAGATCTCGCGGCGCGTGCGCGCGTGGTCGCTCATCCGCCAGAGGTAGTCCCCGTTCGGCATCGGCGTGAACGTCCCGTCCAGGGGCAGGATCTCCAGGCCGTGGCGCGGCAAGTCCAGCTCGCGGATGATCTCCGGGCGCAGGAGCGACACCACGTACGAGCAGACCGAGAACTTGAAGCCGGGGAAGACTTCTTCCGTCACCGCCGCGCCCCCCAGGACGTGGCGGCGCTCCAGGACCAGGACCCTGCGGCCGGCGCGGGCGAGGTAGGCGGCGTGGGTGAGGCCGTTGTGGCCGCCGCCGATCACGATGGCGTCGTAGGAAGAGGGCATGGGAACGGCCATCATATCCGATGGGTTCTCGCGCCGGCGAAAGCGCCCCGCTGGGGCGGACGTGCCGGGGGTGCGCGTCGTTCGTCGCGGCCGAGTCCACGTGTTTGCCACGACTTGGCACCCGGCGGGGCGCGGCCGGGGCGGCACGGAGATTGAATTCACGCCGTGCCGATGTAGTGTGCGCGCGAAGCGCTCGCTCGAAGAGGAGAAGACCGAGATGAATCGATCCCTCGCCCCACTGGCTCGCCTGTCGCTCCTGGCCCTGGCCGGGTTGGTCGCCGTCCCGCTCCTGGCCGCTCCCCCCAAGTCCATGCCCGCGCCCGCCGCCAGCGCGGCGGCCAAGGCCCCGGCCGCGCCCAAGGCCTCGGCCGCGCCCGCCGAAGCCGATTTGATGGACATCAACTCCGCGACCGCGGAGCAGCTCGCCAGCCTTCCGGGCATCGGCGAGGCCTACTCGAAGAAGATCGTCGAGGGGCGGCCCTACAAGCGGAAGGACGAGCTGGTGTCGCGCAAGATCATCCCCGCCGCCACCTACGCGAAGATCAAGGCGCTGGTGGTCGCCAAGCAGAAGTAAACCGGGCCAGAATCGGGTCAGGATCGCGGAGTGGAAGCCCTCCTGGCCCGATACGGCTACCTGATCCTCTTCCCCGGCGTCATGGTGGAGGGCGAGGCCTTCCTGCTCGCCGGGTCCTTCATGGCCCATCGGGGCGTGTTCGACCTGCCCATCGTGATCGCGGTCGCGATCGCGGCCACGATGGTCGGCGACCAGGTCTACTACCGCGCGGCCCGCGCCCGTGGCCGCGCCTGGATCGAGCGCCGCACGGGTTCACGGGCGAAGTACGGGAAGTGGATCGACCTCACCGCCCGCCGCGGGGTCTGGCTGCTGCTGGCCAGCCGCTGGGCCTTCGGCCTGCGCATCGTGATCCCGGCCGCCTGCGGCGCGGTGGGGATGCGGCCGGCCGTCTTCACCGCCGTGGACTTCGCTTCCGTCCTCATCTGGGCGCTCGCCCTCGGCCTGGCCGGCTACTACGGCGGGGCGGCCGTCGAGCGCCACCTGAAGGACATCCAGCACGTCGGGGGCTGGGTGCTGCTCGCCGTCGTCCTCTCGGTCGCCGCCGTGTTCGGCACCCGCCGCGTCCTGCGCCAGGGCCGCGTGCGCGAGCTCGGATGGAACGACCTGCACGCGGTGGTGCCGTTCGTCATCGGCCTCATCGGCGTGTTCAACCTCTTCACCGCCCTCTGGCCGCGCCGGGCGGCGGCCGTGGCCGGGATCGCGCGCTGGGTCCCCCTCGACTTCAACGAGGGCAACCGCCTGGTCGTTCTGTTCGCCGGCCTCGCCCTCCTCCAGGTGACGCGCAACCTGGCCCGCCGGAAGGAGCTGGCCTGGTGGGTGGCCACGGGCGCCCTGATCCTGTCGATCGGCTCCCAGATCGGCCCCCACTTCGACGTCCAGCACACGCTGGTGGCCGGGCTCCTGCTCGCCTACCTGCTGATCTTCCGCCGGCGCTTCAGCGCGCAGAGCGATCCGGCCACGCTGCACCGCGCGTTCCTGATGGCGCCCGTCCTCGGCCTGGCCATCGTCGCCTACGGCTACGCCGGCCTGAAGAGGCTGGAGGCCCACTACGAGTGGCCGGCCGGGACCACGATCCTCTCCGAGGCGGTGACCGGCGGGATCCTGATCACGGAGCCGGGGATGCGCCCGCTCGGCCCTTCCGCGCGGCGCTTCCTGGGCTCGCTGCAGGTCGCGGGCTGGGTGGCCCGGTTGTACCTGCTGGTCCTGCTCCTGCGGCCGGTGATCCTGCGCGATCGCCGCGAGGCCCCGCCCGAGGACGTCGAGCGCATCCGGCGCGCCCACGGTGGGCGCCCGCTCTCCGCGTTCGCGCTGCGGCCGGACAAGCACCACCTGCTGTTCGCGGACGGCCGTGGGCTCGTGGCCTACGCGGTGCGCAACGCGGTGGCGGTGGCCTGCGGCGGTCCGCTCTGCGCGCCCGAAGACCTCGCGCGGAGCGTGCACGACTTCGTGGAGCACTGCACCCGTCACGGGTGGTGGCCCTCCTTCTACGCCGTGCCCGGCGACGACTTGTCCGCCTACGCGGCCGCCGGCCTCAAGGCGCTCCGCATCGGCGAGGAGGGAATGCTGGACCCGCGCGCGGGGCGCACGGGCAACGGTCCGGTCACGGAAGCGCGACCGCCCGCGCACGTTCCTCCCGCGCCCGTCGCCGCCGGCCTCTCGTTCTGGCGCTACGACCGTGGAGCGGGGGCCGATCCCGTCGTCGACGAGCAGATCGTCGAGGTATCCGACGAGTGGCTGGCCGACCGCGAGATCGGCGAGCTCCACTTCACGTTCGGCTCCCTCGACCTCGAGGAGCTGAGGTCCACGCCGGCCTTCGTGTGCGAACGAGAGGGCCGCCTCGAGGCCTTCTGCACGTGGCTGCCGTACGCGGAAGGGAGGGGCATGGCGCTCGACCTCCTGCGCCGGCGGCACGACGCGCCCGACGGCGCGCGCGAGCGGCTGCTGGGCTGGTCGCTGGAGGCGCTGGCCGCGCAGGGCGTGCGCGAGGTGAGCCTGGGCCTGGTGCCGGTGGCGGCGCCCGCGGACGGCCGCCGCGCCCGATCCGGCCCCTTCGGCCTGGCCGAGCGGCTGGGCACGATCTACCGCTACGACGACCTCTTCGAGCTCAAGGACGCGTTCGCGCCGCGCTGGGAGCCGCGGCACCTCGTCTATCCCGGCGACGGCGACCTGCTGCGCATCGCGGTGGCGGTGGTGGACGTGCACACGACGCCGCACGAGCGCTCACCCGTCCCGCGCCTCTTGGCCGCCGCCCGCGCCCTCCGGCGCCGGGCCCACCGCAGGGCCTCGCCATGAGCGAGCGCCCGGCCATCAGTACCGGCTTCGCCCGCTGGATCGACGGGCTCCCGGCGGGCGTCGTGTTCGGCCTGGGGCTGATGGCGGTGGCGGTGGTCGGCATGGGCGACGAGCTCACGGGATACGAGCTGCACTTCACGCCGTTCTACTTCCTGCCGATCTGGTTCGCCTCCTGGTTCCTGGGCGCGGGGGCCGGCCTCGCCCTGGCCCTGGCCAGCGCGATCGCGTCATGGGCGGCGGACGTGGCGACGCGCGCCTACGCGCCGCGTCCGGCGGTCGAGGCCGTCAACGTCGCGATGGAGCTTGCGGTGTTCGCGACGGTGGCCCTGCTGGTGGCGACGGTGCGCCGGCGGCTCCGCCGCGAGTCGGGCCTCGCCCGCACGGACGCCCTCACCGGCCTGCTCAACCGCCGCGGGTTCCTGGAGGTCGCGCGCCGCGAGATCGCGCGCAGCGCCCGCACCGGCCGGCCCCTCACCGTGGCGATGATCGACGTCGATCGCTTCAAGGACGTGAACGACCTGCGCGGGCACGAGGCCGGCGATCGCCTTCTCGCCGGGCTGGGCGCCTCCCTCCGCGCCTCGACCCGTGCGGTGGACGCCTGCGCCCGCCTCGGCGGCGACGAGTTCGCGGTCCTCCTCCCGGACATGGATCCCGGGTCGATAGAAGCCGTCCTCGATCGTCTGCGGCTGGTGCTGGTCCAGGCGGCCTCGGAGGCGGGCGCGCCGGCCGACCTGCGCGAGGCGGCGCCGGTGACGGTCAGCCTCGGCGCGGCGACGTTCGCCCGGTCTCCCCACAGCATCGACGAGATGCTGCGCGCGGCCGACCGCATGCTGCGCGACGTCAAGTCGGCCGGCCGGGACGGCCTGCGCCACGCGCCGGCGGTTCCCAGCGTCGTGTAAGACCGCGGCCGGACGGCGCCTCGACCCTGCGCCCGTCCCCTCGGCTCTCGCAGCCCAACTCGCCGCGATGTGAATCAGCCTCTCGCCTGCATGTCGGGCCATCCGCAGGCGTCGCCCGATTCCTGTCCCCGCCTGGCTGTCGACTATCCTGGGTGGCGCGCGCTGGGATAATAGACACGTAGACTCGAATACTAAGTGTTGGACGGGCGTGTTGGCAGTGACGGAAGGCGGGTCCGATGAGCAAGACACAGGCGGTCGCTGCCGCGTTCGTAATACTGGGTGGGCTGGGTGTCGGCCTGCTTGCCAGTGCCGCGAGCTTCATCCGTCGACATGTCGCCGCCGAGCCGGCCTCAGCGGACGCCGCAGCAACTGAAATCGAGAGCCAAGCGGCACGCTTCGTTGGCCAGCAGCCCTTGCGAGACGTACGAGATGGGCAAGCACCTGTCCCACACCGGCTTTCGGAGAGTGCGCAAGAGCCTGGGCGAAGCGTAAAGGCGTTGATCTCGGACGTCCGTTCTCGTCGTGTCGTTCGCGTGGATGTACCACTTGCCGTGCTCAGAGTCGCAAAGCGCGGAGGTCTCCGGTATCTGGGCGAGCTAACGCCGTTACTCGCGGACACCGAGTTTGAAGCTGATCGAGTCGAACTTCCGCTGGAAGACATCGACCGGCGCGGACCGATCCTGCTGGTCGACCACGCGCACGCCAGCGGTGCACGCATCCTGATGTGGGTAGAGTGAGTCTGTGGGCACCGTCCAACAATGCAGGACGAGGCATGGCCAGGATGGAGCCTCGCTGCTGAACCCAGCGTTGTGCGGACCTCATACCACCGCTGAATGGCTGAACGGCTCGTGCTAGTTGCGCCAAGGCCGACGGATGTGCCGGAGTTATTGGAGCTGGTGCGTGTAAGCAGGCACCTGCATCGCCCTTGGGTCTACGCTCCTCGGACTCCTGAGGCTTGGGCGCGATATCTGCTGCGGAGTCGGCGTGGGGAGATAGTCGCGCACGTGTGCAGACGGCGGGACACGGGCGAGATCGTGGGCGTCGTGAACATCAGCGAGGTAGTGCGTGGCGCCTTCCAGTCGGGCTATCTTGGGTTCTACGCGCACGCGGGTCATGCTCGCCAAGGATTCATGAGAGATGGGCTCGAAGCGATTCTCGCCCGAGCGTTCTCGGCTCTGCGCCTTCATCGGCTGGAGGCAAACATTCAGCCTGGGAACATCGCCTCCAAGGCTCTGATCAAGAGCTTGGGTTTTCGGCGTGAGGGGTTTTCAAGGAAATACCTGAAGGTGGGCGGTCGGTGGCGAGATCACGAGCGTTGGGCCATCACGAGAGAAATGTGGAAGGAGCATGCGCACAAGGGCCCCACAACAACGGGTCGAAGCTGACGAAGCCCGCGGCCGCTAGCATGGACGCGGGCTTCGCCGCTCGACCCAGTGTTCGGCGTACATTCGAAGGGCGGATGGAAGGAACTGATGTGGCGAGAGAGCTCGAGCCTGGTCGGGCGATCCTTGCCGCATGGCGGACGAGCAACCGGGCGACGACCTACCTTGTCGAACAGCTCCCCGCTGCCGTCTGGTCGAGGCCGGTCCCGGGCATCTCGCGGCTGACCGTCGGGATGATTGCCGCCCACATCCACAACAGCCGGTGTAGTTGGATCAGAAGCATGGGCGCTCGACATGGCGTCAAAGTGCCGCGGCTGGTCGACGTGCGTCGGGTCAAACCGAAAGAGTTGGTGCGGGCGTTGTCGCGCAGCAGCAAGGGCATGATTGGCCTCATTGAACTGGGCATCGCCCGTGGTGGCCGCGTGCCCCGGGCGACGTGGCAGAACTTCCCGACGGACCTGGAGCACTTCCTGAGCTACTTTGCCGCGCACGAGGGTCATCATCGGGGACAGCTGGTCATGGTGGCACGGCAGCTGGGGCACCGGCTCCCGCGAACCGTCGCCGGGGGTGTCTGGCAGTGGACGAGGTTCGCTCGGGAGTAGCGTGACGCCAAGACGAAAGATCATCGTCTATATCGCGACGAGCGCGGACGGCTACATTGCCAGGCCGGACGGCGACGTCGAATGGCTCAATCGCCGGCCTCGCACCGTCGATTACGGCATGCGCGAGTTCTACCCGACGATCGACACGATCCTGTGGGGACGCAAGACCTACGATTGGCTCCTGAACTACTACAAGAGACACGGCAAGACCAAGGGCTTGTTCGACACGAAGCTCGCCAACTACGTGTTCTCGCGGAAGCCGCCGAAACGAGCGGCGCCTGGCGCGACATTCGTATCAGAACCGGTGAAGACGTTCGCGCAGCGTCTGCGCGCGACGTCGGGCAAACAGATCTGGATGATGGGGGGCGGAGAGTTGATCGCCTCTTTCCTCGATGCGGGGGAGATCGATGAGTTCGACATCCATGTCATTCCGGTGTTCATCGGCGAGGGGATTCCACTCGTGGCGCCGCGCCATCGCGATGTGCCGCTTCGCTTGCGCTCATCCAAGAAGTACCCGGACGGAGTCGTTCGACTGCGTTATGAAGTCGCGCGGTAGCTTCGCGAGACGCCATGTACGAGCATCGCCGACAACCGCTCCTCTCCCGCAGCGCATTCCTGTGGAGGGTAGGAAAGCATCTCGCGATCGCCGTGCTCGTCATCGTGGGCTCCCTGATCGGCGGTATGGCTGGCTATGTCTACTTCGAGGGGCTCAGCTGGCTGGACGCCTTTCTCAACGCATCGATGCTGCTCGGAGGCATGGGACCGATCTGGTCTCCGGTGACACCGGGCGGGAAGGCCTTCGCGGGTCTTTATGCGTTGTATGCCGGCATGGTCTTCCTCGTCGTCGCGAGCATCATTCTCGCGCCGGTCGTGCACCGGGCACTTCACCGATTCCATTGGGACGCCAAGGGCTAACGAGGCAGGGGAGCCTGCGTCCGGCTTCATAAGCAGGACCATCGCGTGCCGTCGTCTCTAGGGTTCCGGATCGCGGTCCAGGCCGAACCTCTCCATCATCCGGTACAGCGTGCGCCGGTCGATCCCGAGGACCTCGGCGGCGCGGCTGCGGTTGCCCTTGAGGACCTCGAGGACGTGGGCGAGGTAGCGCTTCTCCATCTCCTCGAGTGAGGGCAGCCCCGTGAAGAGCGGCTCTTCCAGGCGGGCGGGCGGGCGCTCGCGGAACGCCACGGGAAGGTCCTCCAGCTCGATGGTGGCCCCGGCGCCGTCGAGGGCGAGGCGCTCGAGCACGTTCTGCAGCTCGCGCACGTTGCCGGGCCAGGAGTAGGCCATGAGCGCGGAGAGGGCGGCCGCGGAGAGGACGCGCGGGCGGTCCGCGGCCGCCTCGCGCAGGACGTGGGCGGCGATGAGGGGGATGTCCTCCCGCCGCTCGCGCAGGGGCGGCACCGCGATGCGGAGGACGTTGAGGCGGTAGTACAGGTCCTGCCGGAAGGTGCCCTCGTGCACCGCGCGCTCGAGGTCGCGGTTGGTGGCGGCCACCACGCGCACGTTCACGTTGAGGACGCGCGAGGCCCCCACCGGCCGCACCTCGCCCTGTTCGAGCACACGCAACAGCCGCACCTGCACCGCGGGCGTGGTCTCCCCGATCTCGTCCAGGAAGATCGTGCCTCCCTCCGCCTGCTCGAAGACGCCCTTCTTGTCGCTCACCGCCCCCGTGAACGACCCGCGCACGTGCCCGAACAGCTCGGACTCGAGCAGGTTCTCGGCCAGGGCCGCGCAGTTGACGGGGACGAAGGGACGGCCGCCGCGCCGGCTGTGCCGGTGCAGCGCCCGCGCGATCAGCTCCTTGCCCGTGCCCGTCTCGCCGGTGACGAGGACGGGGGCGTCGGAGCCGGAGGCGTGGGCGATCTGCTTGTACACGCCGAGCATGCCGCGGCTGCGGCCGATCAGCCCGTCCGCGGGGACGGCCTCCACCGCCCCCGCCTCCGCGGCCACGGAGGCGGGCTGGGCGCGCCGGCGCAGCGCGCGGTCGACCGTGTCCTTCACCTCCACGATGTCGAAGGGCTTGCTGACGTAGTCGAAGGCCCCCGCGCGCACGGCCTCGATGGCGGTGTCGAGGGTCCCGAAGCCGCTGACGAGCACGATCTCCAGGCGGGGGTCGGCGCGCTTGAACGCGCGCAGGAGGTCGAGGCCGGACAGCTCGGCGTTGAGGTTGATGTCGGAGACCACGAGGTCGAAGCGGCCGCCCTCGGCCAGGGCCAGCGCCTCCTCCGGCGAGTGGGCGAGCTCGATCTGGCGGCCTTCCGCCCGCAGCAGCTCGTCCATGAAGCGGCAGGTCTCGCGGTCGTCGTCGACGACGAGGATCCTAGGCATGCTTCTGCTCCGCGCGGCCGGCCTCGGGCAGGCGCACCTTCACCTCCGTCCCCTCCCCGGGGCGGCTGCTGACGGTGATGGTGCCCCCGTGCGCGGTCACCACGTCGCGCGCGATGGTGAGGCCGAGGCCGGTGCCCTTGCCGCGCGGCTTGGTGGTGAAGAGGGGGTCGAAGACGCGCGACACGTGCTGGGCGTCGATGCCGGCCCCGGAGTCGGTCACCGCGATCTCGACGTGGCCGCCGCCGAGGCCGGCGGTGACGAGGAGGTCGCCGCCCTCGGGCATGGCGTCGATGCTGTTGGTGATCAGGTTGAGCAGGACCTGCTCGATCTGTCCGGCGTCGACCTCGAGGAGGAGCCGCCCGGGCGCGACCGCGGTGCGGAGGGCGATCCCGGCGGCGGCCAGGGAGGGACGGGCCAGCTCGCAGGCTCCCCCCACCAGCTCCCCCGCGTCCACCTCGGTCTTGTTCAGCCGCGGACGGCGCGCCTGGTCGAGCAGGCCCTGCACGATGGTGGTGACCTTCCGGATCTGCTCCTGGACCATGCGCAGGCGCATGGCGGGCGAGGAGTCGTCGGACAGGTCGGCCTGCATCATCTGCACGTAGCCGGAGATGAGGTTGAGGGGGGTCCCGATCTGGTGGGCCACCTCCGCCGCCATCTGCCCGGCCACCGCCAGCTGCTCGCTGCGGGCGAGGTCGCGCCGGGCGGCGAAGAGGCGCTGGGCGCTCTCGCCGAGCTGGCGGTTGCTCTCGCGCAGCTCCTCCGTGGCCCGCTGCACCTCGCGCTGGAGGGCGGCGTTGAAGTCGGACACGCGCTCGAGCATGGAGTTGAGCCCGTCCGCCACCGCCCCGATCTCGTCGCGCCGGCGGATGGGCGCGCGCGCGGAGAGGTCGCCGGCGGCGGCCCGGCGCATGGTGGCCAGGATGCCCTCCACCGGCGAGAGCACGAGGTCGCGGGACAGGGCGTGCAGCATGGCGGTGAGGACCAGGGTGGCAAGGGGGATGAAGAGCAGGGCCGCCGTCCGCACCTCGCCGCGCACGCGCTCGACCGCCCCCATCGAGATCGAGACCACCACCGCGCCGTAGGGCCGGTGGTCGCGCTCGAGGGGCACCGCCACCATCCGCTCGGAGCCGGGGAGCATCTCGGAGACGGCGCGCTCGCGGGTGGCGATGGCTTCGCGTGACAGCACGCGTACCCCCTCCGGGGCCTGGCGGTCGGTGGTGGAGGTCACGCTGACGCTGCCGTCGTCGTCCACGCGCGTGACGGTGAGCGCGCGCACCGCCGGCACCATGCGCTGGAAGTCCGCGAGCATGTCGTCGAGCTCGGCCGGCGAGGGCAGTCCCTCGCGCTCGGTCAGCTCGGCGGCCACGCCGAGGGCGGTGGCGCCCGCGGCGTCGAGGGCCTCCTCCTCGACCGCGCTGACGATGATGCGCCGCTGCACGTAGGTCGTCCCGCCCACCACGAGGGCCGCGCTGAGCGCGACCATCAAGAGGAGCCGCACGCGCAGGGAGAGCCCGGCGCGGCGGGGGACGTCGGGAAGGCCGGTCATCGTGGCTCCGGGCGCGGCGCCCGGTGGTTCTACGATGCCGCCGTCCGCGGCCGTGGTCAATCCGACGTCCCTCCCTCCCGCGCGCGGCAGGGACGCCGCGGTGTGGCGCGCCTGCGCTCTGGGCGACCCCGGCCGTCCGTGCTATCTGCCCGGCAACTCCCCGGGCCTCCAGTCACTTGCACATCCCCGGCCAGGCCGGGCGCCGGTGGCACGGCCATTGGAGTGCCGATGCGGCGCCGGCCTTCGCGCCGGCCCTGGAGGTCCTCGATGCGCATCATGGTCACCCTCGCGAACGTGTCGCTCCTCGCCGCCGCGCTGTCCCTTTCGACCGCGAGCGCGGACACGAAGCCCCCGGCGTCCCCGGCGCCGGCCAAGTCCCCCGCCGCGGCCAAGCCGGTGACCCACAGCGTGAGCGGGACGCTCGAGTCGTACGACTCGGCCGCGAAGACGGTGACGGTCAAGGGCACGAAGGCGACCTGGACGTTCAGCGCGACCGAGGCCCGCGTGTGGGACGGCTCCAAGAGCGTCGGCCTCGACGACCTGTCCGGCCACGCCGGCGCCAAGGTGTCCGTGAAGTACACCGACGACGCGGGAGAGAAGCAGGCCAGCAGCATCCGGCTGTCCGCGTCCCACACCGCCAAGCCCTCTCCGAAGTCCAAGTAGCCCGCTTTCGTCCCGCGGACAGGGAGGGTGACATGAGGGTGGTGCTGGCGGACCTCAAGGGGGCCGAGGGCTTCGTCCACAAGGACACGGTCGTCGGCGGCTACGGCGCGCGCCTGCGCCCGATCTCGGGCGTGACCGCGCTCGTCTCCGGGCTGCGGCGTCGCATCAACGACGTGCCGAGCATCACGATGGGCTACCTGGCCGCCGTCTTCGCGGAGGCCGGGCACGAGGTGGCGTTCACGCGCGATGACGTGGTCGAGGGCGACGTGGCCCTGGTCCTGTCGTCGCTCGTCGACCACCGGCAGGAGAGGGCCTGGGCGGATGCCGCCCGCGCCCGGGGGACCCGCGTCGGGTTCGTGGGCCTGGCCGCCTCCAAGCTGCCCGACCTGTTCGTCGATCACTCCGATTTCGTGATCTACGGCGAGCCGGAGGAGGCGGCCATGCGCCTGGCCGCGGGCGAGGACTTCCGCGGTATCGTGCACAGCCGTGAGCTGGCGGACCTCGACGCGCTGCCGTTGCCGCGCTGGGACCTGCTCGGCGCGCTCGGCGCGCGCAGCACGTGGGGGTCCTGGACGCGGCCGCTGGGCGGCCTGCCCGTGCTGGCCAGCCGGAGCTGCCCCGAGTTCTGCACCTACTGCCCTCACCGCATCCTCACCCAGTACCGCTCCCGCTCGGTGGGAAGCATCCTGGCCGAGCTGGAGATGCTCTGCCGGGTGCGGCCGGAGCCGTTCGTGATCTTCCGCGACCCCCTCTTCACCCAGGAGCGCGACCGCTGCCTGGAGCTGATGCGGGTGATCACCACGCGCGGCCTGCGCCTGCGCTTCGAGTGCGAGACCCGGCTCGACCGCCTGGACGACCGCCTGCTCGAGGTCATGCGGGAGGCGGGCTGCGCGAACATCACGTTCGGCGTGGAGTCGCTGGCGCCGGAGACGCTGCGGAAGGTCGGCCGCCGTCCGATCCCGGAGGACCATCAGCGCCACGTCGTCGAGACCTGCGACCGCCTCGGCATCCGCACGGTGGCCTTCTACGTGCTCGGCCTGCCCGCCGACACCTGGGAGTCGGTGGCGGCCACCATCGACTTCTCGACCCGGCTCGGCTCCACGCTGGCCCAGTACAAGCTCCTCACCGTCTATCCGGGCACGCCGCTGTGGAAGCAGCTCCGGGGGTCGGTGTACGAGAAGGACTGGGAGCGCTTCGACGGCTTCACTCCGACCTTCACCCACCCGAACCTGACCGGGCGCGAGCTGACCTTCCTCCTCACCGCCGCCTGGTCGCGCTTCTACCTGCGCCCGTCGTTCTTCGTGAAGCTGTGGCGCCTGGATCCGGGATGGGCCCACCGCGTGGCCCGGCGCCTGGACGGCGCGGTCTCCGGGCTCCACGCCCGCCAGGAGGAGGCGCTCATGTCGCGTCCCGTCGCATGCTGAGCGCGATCTCGCGCTACGGCGCACGCTGGGTGCCGCAGGCGGACGCGATCGTGGAGAGCTGCCGCTCGCGCGGCCAGCTCGTCCAGGGGCCGGCCATCGCCGAGTTCGAGGAGGCGCTGGCGGCGCGCCTGGGCGGCGGCCGCGCCGTGACCGCTTCCCGCGGGCGCATGGCCTTCTACTACATCCTCAAGGCGCTGGACCTGCCTCCCGGATCGGAGATCGTGTTCCCGGCCCTGACGTTCTGGGTGGTGCCCGAGATGGCGCGGGTGGCCGGCCTCAAGCCCGTCTTCGCGGACGTGGACCCCGCCACCTTCAACCTCGACCCGGCCGCCCTCGAGCGCGCGATCACGCCCGCCACCCGCGCGGTCGTACCCACGCACATCTACGGCCTGCCCTGCGACATGGACGAGATCCTGGCCGTCGCGCGCCGGCATCGCCTGGCCGTGATCGAGGACTGCGCGCACGCCCTGGGCGCGACCTACCGCGGCCGGCCCGTCGGCACCTTCGGCGACGCCGCCCTCTTCAGCTTCCAGGTCATCAAGCCGCTCAACACCTACGGCGGGGGGGCGGCCTACACGCGTCACGATGGCCTCGGCCGCCGCCTGGCCGAGATCGCGGGGGCCGAGCCCTGGCCGGCGGCGGACCGCGTGCGCGCGCGCATTCGCGGCGCCCGCCTGGAGCGCGCGCTCATGCGTCCCTCCGTCTTCAGCGCGACGATCTTCCCGATCCTGTGGGCGGCCTCGTTCCTGGAGGCGCGGCCGGACGTCTACCTGTGGGAGAAGGTGCGGCCGCTGTGGCCGCTCCCCGACGGCTACGCGGAGCGCTACAGCAACGTGCAGGCCAACATCGGCCTGGCTGCCCTGGACCTCCTCGACGGATGGACGAAGACCACGCGCCGGCACGCGCGCCGCATGACTTCCGCGCTGGCCGACCTCCCGGTCCTGCTTCCCCCCGACCCCGCCGACCGCGTCCACGTCTACTACCAGTACTGCGCCTACCCGCCCGATCGGGACGGCGTGGTGCGGCGGTGCCTGCGCTCCGGCCTCGACGTCGAGTACCACCACATGGACGTGTGCCCGGACCTGCCGCTCTTCTCGGCCGCGAGGGCCGGGATGGCGGGCGCGCGCCGCACGAACGACGCCCTCCAGCTTCCCATCCACGCCGGGCTGAGCGACGCCGACCTCGATCGCGTCGCCCGGCGCTTCCGGCGCGCGGTCGCCCCGCGGGAGATGGGGCAGGCGGAGCCCGCCGGTTTGCGCGGATGACCCTGGCTGCCGCCCTGGCCTACCTCGGCGTGTTCGTGGCCACGGTGGTGGAGGGCGAGGTGGTGTTCGTGGGCGCGACCGTGCTCGTCCACCAGGGCCGGCTCGACGCCGCGGGCGTGTTCGCGGCGGCCGCGCTGGGCGGCTCCGTCGGCGACCAGCTCTACTTCTACGCGCTGCGCGGGCGGCTGCACCGGTGGCTGGACCGCTTCCCGACCTGGGCCCGCCGCCGCGACCTCATCGTCGAGCGCGTGCGGAGCCACGCCTCCGCCATGATCCTGGCCTGCCGGTTCCTGCCCGGGCTGCGCGTGGCCATCCCCGCCGCCTGCGCATACGCCGACGTCGCGCCCCTGCGCTTCACCACCCTGAGCCTGCTGAGCAGCCTGGCCTGGGCGGCGGCGGTGATGTCGTTCATCGTCTGGCTGGGGCCGGCCTCCTTCGCCGAGCTCGGCGTGCGCGCATGGTGGACGCCGCTCGTGCCCGCCTCCCTCGTCCTCGCCTTCACATGGTGGCTCGCGCGCAAGGAGCGCGAGAAGGAGCGCGCGGAAGCGGCCTGAACCTCCGTGACGTGCGTGACGCGCACGCTATACTCGCGGGTTGTCGTCATCGCGGAGGGATTCAATGGGCTGGATATGTCTTTGCTTGTTCCTGATCGCCTCGCCGCCGGCGCAGGCGGCGGGCGTGGGCCCGCGAATCCCGATCGTCTCCACCGTTCTCCCGAACGGCCTGAGGGTTGTCGTCTCCGAGGACCATTCCGCGCCCGTGGCCACCGTGGCCGTCTACTACGGCGTCGGGTTCCGCATCGAGCCCAAGGGCCGCACCGGCTTCGCCCACCTGTTCGAGCACATGATGTTCCAGGGCTCGGCCAACGTGAAGAAGTTCGAGCACGCGAAGTACGTAGAGGCCAACGGCGGGAACCTGAACGGCTCCACCCGCCTCGACCACACGAACTACTACGAGGACGTGCCCGCCGACCGCGTGGAGCTGGCCCTGTGGCTCGAGTCCGACCGCATGCGCTCGCTCGACGTCAGCGAGGAGAACCTCGAGAACCAGAAGAAGGTGGTGAGCGAGGAGGTGCGCGTCAACGTCCTCGACCAGCCCTACCAGGCCTTCGAGTGGCTGGACCTCTGGATGAACGCGAACCAGCGCTGGCCCAACGCCCACAACTTCTACGGCGACCTGAGCGAGCTGGAGGCGGCCACCATCCCCGACGTGCGTGACTTCTTCAAGAAGTACTACACGCCGAACAATGCCGTGCTGGTGGTGGTCGGTGACGTCGATCCGGCGGAGGTCTCGGGCTGGGTGCAGAAGTACTTCGCGGACATCCCGAAGGCGCCCACGCCGCCGCGGCCGGACGTGAGCGAGCCTCCGCAGGCGAAGGAGAAGCGCCTCGACCAGGAGGACAAGCTCGCCAACCTGCCCGCCCTGGCCATCGCGTGGCACCTGCCCGCGCAGACCGCGGCCGACTACGCGCCGGCCGTCCTTCTCAACACGATCCTGCAGGGAGACGACTCGTCGCGCCTCTACCAGCGGCTGGTGAAGGACAAGGAGATCTCGCTGGACTGGACGGCGGGCGTGAACCTCGGCCTCGGCAACGAGTTCGACTACGACGGGCCCATGCTGCTCACCGCGCGCACGACCTACAAGCCCGGGCACACCGCGGACGAGATCCTCAAGGAAGTCGACGCCGTGGTGGCGGACGTGCAGGCGAAGGGGGTCACGGCCCGGGAGCTGGCCGATGCCAAGGTGCGCTTCCGGTCGGGCTACTACGACCAGCTCGAGTCGGGCTTCGGCAAGGCGAACCTGCTGGCCGCCTTCACGCTCTTCCGGGGCGATCCCAACCTCATCAACACCGCGCTGGCGACGTTCGAGTCGGTGACCGCGGCCCAGGTCCAGGCCGCGGCCCGGACCTGCCTGGTCGCCTCGAACCGCACGGTGATCGACCGCGTGCCCGAGCCCAAGGCGCCGGGCGCGACGAAGGGAGGCCGGTGATGCGCGCCCCGCGTCGTGCCGTCGCCCTGGCCGCTGTCCTCGCCGCCGCCGCGGTCGTGCCGGCCTGGGCGGAGACGAAGACGCCGCCGCCTCCCGGCCAGCCGCGGCCGGTCAAGCTGCCCGCGATCACCGAGCGCACGCTGCCGAGCGGCCTGCTCGTGGTCATGGCGCCGCTCCGCAACGTCCCGAAGATCACGGCCGTGCTGAGCCTCGAGGTCGGCAACGGCACCGAGGTCGACACCCACGCCGGCCTGGCCGGGCTGGCCGCCCGGGTGTCGAGCGAGGGAACGGCCACGCGGACGAGCAAGGCCATCAAGGAGGAGCTGCGCGCGATCGGCGGCTACCTCAATGTGGGCTCCGACTCCGACGCCACCACCGTGCAGGCGGGCGCGCTGTCCGAGTTCACGCCGCGCCTGCTCGCCCTCGTGGCGGACGTGGTGGCCCATCCGTCCTATCCCGAGAAGGAAGTCGCGCTGGCCAAGGAGAACCTCGTCCAGGAGGTCAAGGAGCAGCGCTCGCAGCCGGCGTTCCTCGGCAACGAGCGGTTCCTGAAGGCGGTGTTCGGCTCGCATCCTTATTCATTCGTGGCCCCGGACGAGAAGTCGGTGGCGGCCATCCAGCGCGCCGACCTCGCCCGCTTCGCCGCGCGCTACTACGTGCCCGGCAACGCGCACCTCATCCTCGTCGGCGATTTCGATCCGGCGGTGCTCTCGAAGGAGGTCGACAAGGCCTTCGGGGGATGGGTGGCGGGCGAGAAGTTCGAGCCCGCGCTGCCCGCGCCGCCCCGCCGCGACCGTCGGCAGATCTACTTCGTGGACCGGCCGGGCTCGGTGCAGTCCTCGATCCGCATGGGCAACGTGACCTTCCCGCGCAAGGACGACGACTACTTCGTCCTGCGCACGGCCAACGTCATCTACGGCGGCTCGTTCTACTCCCGGCTCACCAAGAACATCCGCGAGGGCAAGGGGTACACCTACTCGCCCTCCAGCACCCTCGACACGCGCGCCCAATCCGGCTATTTCTCGGCCGGCGCCTCCGTGCGAAACGAGGTCACGGGAGCCACGATCCTGGAGATGATCTACGAGCTCGACCGCATGCGCGTCCTCCCCGTCACCGACGAGGAGCTCGAGGCCGCGAAGAGCTTCAGCATCGGCAACTTCTCGATCGAGCTGGCCAGCCAGGCCGGCCTGGCCGGCCGGCTCAATACCATCTACGTCTACGGCCTGCCCCGGACCTTCCTTCAGGACTTCCGAGCGCGCATCGAATCGCTCACCGTCGCGCAGGTGGAGGCGGCGGCCGCCCGCCACCTCGACACCTACCGCCAGGCCATCGCCATCGTGGGCGACTGGCAGAAGGTGAAGGACCAGGTCACGCCGTTCGGGACGGTGACGGTGTACACGCCGGAGGGCGAGGTCGAAGCGACGGTGCCGTAGGGATGGGGTACCGGTGGCGGCCCGCGCTCGAGCCGGCCGCCGCCAACTATTTTTCGCACTCTCCGATTTCACGGACCTGGCTTTTCAGCATGACGGAGGCCGAGTCCCATCCGCCGCTCGCCAAGGTGGCACTTGACGCGCGCCACGCCTGCGCGATCGCTTCGCGTACGGGCCGTCGCGCGCGTGTCGGCCCACGCGACGATCGCCGCTCCTGAGCCGGCCTACGCATCCGTCCAACGATCGAAAAACATCGTGATACATACGACGCATGAAGAATACGAAGATCCTCGCCCGTGCGGCGGCCCTTCCCGACCACGAACTGCTGGCCCAACTGGGCCTCCTCGCTTGTCGCGAGCGCGAAACGCTCGTCGATCTGCTGGCCCACCTTGGAGAGCTCGACACGCGCCCAGCGGCATACGCCGCGCAGGGACATGGTTCTCTCTTCAGCTACTGCACGCACGTGCTGCGGCTGTCCGAGGATGCGGCTTGCAACCGAATAGAGGCCGCCCGAGCCTGCCGGCGGTTCCCGGTCATTCTCGACCACCTCGCCTCGGGCGCGATGACTCTCACTTCCGTTCGGCTCCTGGGACGGCATCTCACGCCCGAGAACCACGAGGGTGTTCTCGAGAGGGCCGGAGGACGGAGTCGCCATGAGATCGAAGTGCTCGTCGCCGGGCTGGCCCCGCGGCCCGATACGCGGAGCTCGGTACGAAAGCTCCCCGCCGTAGTGTCGCGGGCATCACCTGCCCAAGAGGTGACGAGCGCGCCTTCCCAACTGGCGTCCGCGGTCGTATCTCCGCCAGCGTCGTTCGTCGCCTCTCCTCGCCCGATCGTCCAAGCGACCGCTCCGGACCGTTATCGCGTCCAGTTCACGGTGGACTCGTCGACTCAGGAGAAGCTCCGGCGAGTCCAGGCGCTCCTGCGCCGTGAGATCCCGGATGGTGACCCCGGCGCCATCTTCGACCGCGCGCTCACGCTTCTGCTCGAGCAGGTCGAGAACAGGAAGCTGGGCATGACGGCGTCGCCTCGGCCGCCATGTCCTATCCGTCCCAGGACGGATACGGACATCCGGACGCCCGACCGCCAGTCACGCAACGTACCGAGGGCGGTGAAGCGCACGGTGTGGAAGCGCGACGGGGCGCAATGCGCATTCGTGTCTTCGAGCGGCCAGAGATGCGCCGAGCGCACGTTCCT
The DNA here is from genome assembly GCA_041481445.1 of Vicinamibacteria bacterium. Taxonomy (GTDB): domain Bacteria; phylum Acidobacteriota; class Vicinamibacteria; order Fen-336; family Fen-336; genus AA29. Next base: position 18,545 of record JBGPBV010000061.1, on the reverse strand, counting down.
GGAGTTCCATCACGTCGAGCCTTACTCGAAGCGTGGGCCGGCGACCGTCGCCAACATCTCCCTTCGCTGCCGCCGCCACAATCAATACGAAGCGGAGCTTGTCTTCGGGCCGCGGGGGACCTCCATCGGGCGCGAAGGCACGAGCCTCTCGCCCTGAGCTGACGGCCGAGGTCCGCGGCCAGCCGTGGCACGACGAGCCGGACTCCGGCGACGCCGCCGGTCGCTAGCGGCGGCGCTTCGCCTTCTTCGGACGGCCGGACGCTTTCGTCGGCGCCGCCACCTTGTGCGGATGGCGCGAATCCGCCCGCGTGACTGGCGCCGGCCAAGCGTGTCCGCCCCTCGCGCGCTCCTCGAGCACGCCCTTGATCAGGAGCGGCCATACCGTGGTCGCGTCCGCGTAGACCTCCGCGAAGCGTCCGCCCTCCGACTCGGGGACGAACTTTCCCCACGAGACGCCCTCCGAGTACGTGCAGCCGGAGAGGCCGCCCCAGTGCGTGGGCTCCGGGCAGATGCGGACGGCGTAGTGGTAGCGCGGCGGGCGCAGCTCGATGCCGAGGCGGTGGTTCGTGATGTCGATGTACGGACCGACCTCCTGCGCCCAGTTCCGGGGCACCCCCCCGCCGATCGTGAAGATGCCCAGCCGCTTCGCTCCCAGCGCGAAGCGCGCGAAGCTGTTGAGGTCGAGGTAGGGGTTGTAGCGCGGGAGCGCCGAGAAGAGGTCCATCGGCTCCTTCGTGCCCGCGGCCTGCGCCCGCTTCATGGCCCAGGTCGAGACGTCGAGGCCGAGCTCGGAATCGGTGAACGCGGGCACGTAGACGGGAACGCCCTTCTCGTAGGCGCTGCGCAGCACGCCCGAGCCGCGCTCGTCCTCGGCCAGCACCTTCCCGAGCGCGCGGCAGACGATCTCGCTCGAGAGCACCTGGTCGCCCAGGGTGTCGAGGGCCCGCCGCGAGAACTCCTCGACGTAGTTGAGGTTCGCCTCCATCTCCAGCGTGTCGTACACGCGGTTGTAGCCCTTGTCGAAGAGCTCCTCGTCCGACACCCTCGGGTCGTACCGGTAGTGGACGAGGCCGATGGCCTCCGAGAGGCCGTGCGCCATCAGGGCGCCGGTGGACACGATGGCCTGGACCATGCCCTCGTCGACCATCTTGGAGATGACCTTGCCCATCTTCGCGATCGTCATCGCGCCGGACAGCGTCATCACCACCTTGCAGTCGGGGTCCTCGACCATGGCCAGCACGACCTCGAAGGCCTCGCCCAGGCTGCGGCCGCTGAAGGCGGTGCGCGACATCCCGCGCAGGAGGTCGGCGAAGGAGGTGACGCGGTCGAGGTCCAGGCTCTCGAGCGCGACCAGGCCGTCGTGGCGGCCGTCGTGGAACTTGCGTGAGTCGGTCATTGCGGTGATGGTATCGCAGGGTGGGAAGGATGAAGACGGCCGAGCTGCGGGCGACGATGGACGCCCTCTACCGGCACTACGACCATCGCTTCGTCGACCCCGATCCCCTCCAGTTCGTGCGGGCGCAGACCACCGACCCCGACCGCGAGGTGGTAGGCCTGGTCGCCTCCGCCCTCGCCTACGGCAACGTCAAGCAGATCAAGCGCAGCATCGAGCGCGTGGTGGCGCTGCTGGGACCGCGGCCCACGGAAGCCATCGACCGTCTCGATCCGGCGGAGGCGCGCCGCGCCCTCGGCCGCTTCAAGCATCGATTCAACGACGCGCGCGACGTGGCCTGCCTGCTCTTCTTCTTGCGCCAGATGCGCGTGCAGGCGGGCTCGGTGGAGGCGTTCTTCCTGCGCGGCCACGAAACGGGGGCCACCGAGATCGCGGACGCGCTGGCGTCGTTCTCCGAGCGCGCGCTCGCCCTCGATCATGGCGGGCTCTACTCCAGACGGCGCCTGCCCGCCTCCGCCGGCGTCCGGTTCTTCTTCCCCTCGCCCCGGGACGGGAGCGCGTGCAAGCGGCTCAACCTCTATCTTCGCTGGATGGTGCGGCGCGACGGCGTGGACCTCGGAGTCTGGCGGGGAGTCGATCCTGCCCATCTCGTGATCCCGCTCGACGCCCACATCTTCACGATCGCCCGTCGCGTGGGGCTGACGCGCTACCGCTCGCCGGGCTGGCCCATGGCCCTCGACATCACGCGACGCCTGCGGCGGCTCGACCCCCGCGATCCCGTCAAGTACGACTTCGCCTTCCACCGGATGGGGCTCTGGAAGCGCGAGGAGGAGATCGCCTCACTCCGCCGCCGCCGCTAGTCGTGGATCGCACTTCAAACGCTTGGATTCAGGCACGTGCTAGTGTGGGCGACCCCATCCGATCGACGCGAAGGAGCAGCGGCCGTGATGAACGCGAGCGTGGCCGGCGCGGCGGGCACCAGCCGCCGGGTCTTCGTCACCGGCGGCACCGGGTACCTCGGCCGCCGCCTGATCCCCCGCCTGCTCGCTCGCGGCCATCGCGTGCGGGCGCTCGTGCGGCCGGGCGCCGAGGACCACCTTCCCGGGAGCTGCGAGGTGGTCATCGGCAACGCGCTCGAGGCCGCGACCTTCGCCCACGCCGTCGCGCCCTCGGACACGTTCGTGCAGCTGGTGGGGACGCCCCGCCCGAGCCCGTCCAAGGCCGCCGAGTTCGAGAAGGTCGACCTCGCCTCCGTGCGCGCGTCGTCGTCGGTGGCGGCGTCCACGGGGATCGCCCACTTCGTGTACGTCAGCGTCGCCCATCCCGGCCCGCTGATGGGGGACTACATCGCCGTGCGCATGCAGGGAGAGGCCCTGCTCGCCACCGCCGGTCTGCGCGCGACCATCTTGCGGCCCTGGTACGTGCTCGGCCCCGGCCACCGCTGGGCGGCGGCCCTCCTGCCTCTCTACTGGCTGGCCGAGCGCCTGCCGTCGACGCGGGAGACCGCGCGGCGGCTCGGCCTCGTCACCCTGGCCCAGATGGTGACGTCCCTCGTGTACGCGGTCGAGCATCCGCCCGCGGCGGTGACGCGCGTCGTCGACGTGCCCGCCATCCGCCGCGGCGACTGGTGACCGGCGGTCAGATCCCGGGTGCCAGCAGCACGACCGAGTAGCCCACCGCCGTCCGCGGGCCCGGGTTCCGATACGAGTGGCGCTGGTCGCCCCTGAACACCACCACGTCCCCGGGCGTCAGCCGCGACTGCTCGCCGGCGACGGCGAGGAGGATCTCGCCCGCCTCGCAGGTCAGGTACTCGCGCGTCCCCGGCATGTGCGGCACGCCCGGGATGCGCCCGCCGGCCGGGATCTCCATGCGGTCGATGACGACGCCCGGGATGGGATCGGGGAGGAGCTTGCGGATGGTGCCGTCGCCCTGCTTGTGGGTCTCGAGGGCGGCCCGCGGGTAGTGGCGGGAGGTCGCCCGCGGGGCGGAGGTCATCTCCTCGAGCGGGACCTGCAGGGCGAGCGCGACCTTGTGCAGCACGGACAGGGTCGGGTTCGCGCTGCCCGACTCCAGGTGGCCCCAGGTGGCGCGCGGGATGCCGGACAGCCGCGCCATCTGCTCCTGCGTCATCCCCCTCGACTCGCGCAGCTGCCGGATGTTGGCGGCCAGGCGCTCGGCCAGCGGGTCGCTCATGCCCAGAGGATAGACGTCCGCCAATACATTGGCAATTTTGTCGGCTTGATGGCGGAGGGGCCGTATTCTCCGGGTGAAGGAGGACGGATGCAGATGGACGGGAGAGTGGCCCTCGTGACCGGGGGCAGCCGGGGCCTGGGCGCGGCGCTGGGGCACGCCCTGGCCCGGGAGGGCGCCCGCGTGGTTCTCGTCGCGCGGGGCGCCCCCGAGCTCGCGAAGGTCGTGGACGCCATCCGCGCCGAGGGGGGCCAGGCCCATGGCTTCGTGGCCGACGTCGGGGTGAAGGAGGACATCCATCGGATCGCGGGAGCGGCGGCGGCCCTGGCCGGGCCCATCGACCTCCTGGTCCACAACGCGAGCACGCTGGGGCCGACACCCCTGCGCCTCCTCCTCGACACCGAATGCGAGGACCTGGCGGGCGTGCTCGACGTCAACCTGATGGGCCCGTTCCGGCTGACCCGCGCGATCGTCGGCGGGATGGTGCTGCGCGGCCGTGGCCTCGTCCTGCAGGTCACCTCCGATGCCTCCGTGAACGGCTATCCGACCTGGGGCGCCTACGGTGTCTCCAAGGCCGCCCTCGACCACCTCGGCCGCGTCTGGGCCGCCGAGCTCGAGGGCACCGGCGTGCGCGTCCTGACCGTCGACCCCGGCGAGATGGACACCGCCATGCACGCGGCGGCCGTGCCGGAGGCGGATCGGGCCGCGCTCGCCGATCCCGCGGCGGTGGCGCGGCAGATCGTGGAGATCGTCCGTGCGGCCGAGGACCTGCCGTCGGGCGCGCGGATCGAGGCGGCACGGTGGACCTCGCCGCGTGCCCGGCCGGCGCTCGCCGGCGCGGGGGCGCGCCCGTGAAGACGGCGGCCTGGCCGCGCGAGGAGACCGAGGCCGAGCGGATGCTCGTGGTCGATCCCGACCGCGACGCGATCGCGGACTTCATCGTTCGCGATCTGCCCTCCCGCCTCCGCGCGGGAGACCTCCTGGTGGTCAACGACGCGGCGACCCTGCCCGGCAGCCTGCAGGGCGAGGCCACCGACGGGGTGCCGGTGGAGGTGCGCCTCCTCGGTCCCGCCGAGGACGGCGTGTGGACGGCGGCGCTGCTGGGGGAGGGGAACTGGCGCTGGCGCACGGAGGACCGGCCGGCGCCCCCGCGGCTGGGACCCGGATCCGTGCTCGCGTTCCCGGGCCCGGCCAATCCCATCCCGGACGGCTCCCCGCTGCACGCGACCGTCGTCGGCGTGTCCGAGGTCTCGCCGCGACTGGTCCGCCTGGTCTTCGACCGCGAAGGCGATGCGCTCTGGGCCGCCGTCTACCGCGGCGGCCGGCCCGTCCAGTACTCGTACGTGCGCGCGCCGCTGGCCCTGTGGCACGTGCAGACCGCGTACGCGTCGCGCCCGTGGGCGGCGGAGCCTCCCTCCGCGGGACGGCCGCTCACCTGGCGCATCCTCCTCGAGGCGCGGCGGCGCGGCGTGGGCCTGGCCGCGGTGACGCACGCCGCTGGCCTCTCGTCCACGGGCGAGCCGGCGCTGGACGCCGCCCTTCCCCTGCCCGAGCGCTTCGACATCCCGGCGGAGACGGTGGAGGCCGTCGCCCGCACGCGCGCCACTGGCGGGCGAGTGGTGGCCGTCGGGACCACGGTCGTGCGCGCGCTCGAGGGCGCGGCGGAGTCGGGGGAAGGCCGTCTCGCCGCGGGAGAGGGCCGCACGAGCCTGCGCATCGGTCCCGCGTTCCGGCCGCGCGTCGTGGATGGCCTGCTTACCGGTGTGCACCAGCCGGGCGAGAGCCACTTCGAGCTGCTGCAGGCCTTCGCCCCCGAGCCCCTCCTGCGCCGCGCCCTCGCCCATGCCGAGGCGGCCGGGTACCTCGCGCACGAGTTCGGGGACTCGTGCCTGATCTTGCCGAGGTCGGTCTAGACCCTCAGGCGCTCGGCTCGCTGCGCGTCGAGCCCGCGTCCTGGAAGACGTGCACGGTCATGCGCACGGAGCCGGCGGCGCGGACGGAGCCGAAGCAGATCTCGTCGCCGTGGGCCAGGCCGACCGGCCCCGCGATCTTCCGTCCGCCCAGATAGGTCCCGTTCTTGCTGCCCAGGTCCTCGATCGTCGCCCCCGAGTCGGTCACCACCACGCGCGCATGACGGCGTGAGATGCCGGGCGCGTCGATCCACAGCGCGCACCCGGGCGCCCTCCCGAGGACGTTCTCGCCCACCGGCAGCTCGATCTCCCGCTGTCCCCAGGCCAGGCGGAAGTTGGAGCGCACCGCCCCGGCGTCCGGCGCGCCCACCTCGGTGGCCGTGCCCACGAACGCGTAGCCGAAGCCGTGCACCGTCCGGATCAGGCGGGCGTCCCGGGCGTCGTCGCCGACGGCCGCGCGCACCTCGACGAGGGCGCGGCCCAGGCTGGTGTGCCCGACGGCCAGGTCCGGCCAGAGCCGGTCGCGCAGCTCCGCCTTGGCCACGGCGTCGGGCCGCCGCTCGAGGAGGGCGCGGAGCAGCTCGAACGCCTTGGGCGAGAGATGGACCGGCCGGCCCCGCTTCAGCAGCTCGCGCCGGCCCGTGTCGAAGACGCAGTCCGCGAAGGCCACGCGCGTGAGAGTCACATCTGGCCCTTGAGGAGTGGCGATTATCACACGGCCGCCGGGGTCGCAATTCCGTAACAACTCGCGAACCACTCCCTCGACGCCGCTGCCGATCTTCCTTCCACGACCCGGGGCGAAACAGCCGGGTGAGGAGGGACGATGTCAGCGGTGCGCGCCGGGGCGTGGCTCCTGTCGGGGGTGGTGGTGGCGGCGTCCGGTCCGGCCGAGCGCGGGGCGGCCGAGCTGGTCAGCCGAGTGCGGGACGAGGTCGTGAAAGCCTCGACCGCGCGCGTCGCCGACGTCGGGCGGATCGTGATCGACCTGTCCTCGGGCCTGAGGTAGCGGTCCCGGCCGCTATAATCCGCGGCGGTTGCCTCGCCGCCCGGCTGTCTTCATCTTCATCGTCGTCGCCGGCGCCACCGCCGCGGGATGCCACGGACATGGCGCTCCCGCCGTGCCCACCCCGGTGGCTCCCGACGCCCCGGTGGCCTCCAGTCCCACGGACGGGGGCACGGTCGACAGCCAGACGCCCACCTTCGTCGTCGTCAACGCGAAGGGGTTCGACGCCGGCCAGGCCACGTACGAGTTCGTCGTCCTCGCCCTGCCGGGCGGGAGCGTCGTGCAGGACATCAAGGACGTGCCGGCGGGCGCGTCGCGAACCCAGGTGACGGCCACCGCGCCGCTCGACCGCGGCCGCGCGTACCAGTGGAAGGCGGTCGGGCATGCCGGGGAGCGCCAGGTCGAGTCCAAGCCGGCCGCGTTCGACGTCTCGGTGCCCTGCACCGCGGGAGACCCCTACGCCAAGGCCGTGATCGACGTGTTCCTGACCCAGTGCACGCAGCGCACGAACCGCCGCCCGTTCCTGGATCCGAGCAACGTCCTCGGGCCCCCGGACGCGCGCGGCAACACGGAGGCCAGCTACTCCGGGATCCTCAGCCTCGGCCAGGACGGCTACGTGACGGTGGACATGGGCGTGTGCATCTCCGACCAGGACGGGCCCGACCTGCGCGTCTTCCAGTACATCCAGTTCGAGGGCGTGGGCGTGGACGTCGCCGGCAGCCCGGACGGGCCCTGGGTCGACCTGGGCGTCAAGCCCTGCGGCGACGGCGGCACCGGCGACCGGTCGAACCACTGCGACTTCGACCTCGCGGGCACGGGGCTCAAGACCGCGCGCTACGTCCGTGTCTCCGACGCCGAGAACTTCCCCTGCGAGCGGGCGACCACGCGCAGCGAGGGCGCCGACATCGACGCCGTCCAGGCCCTGCACACGCGAAACTGACGGGACGCGGCTTAAACTAGCCGGCATGGCCGAGACGGTCCCGCCCGCGGGCGAAGCCCCCGACGTCGTGCAGATCATGAAGGAGATCCGGGAGTCCATCCAGCGCAAGCGCGCGCAGGGGATCTACACGGACGAGGAGGTGGAGTCGCTCACGAGCCTGCGCCTGCGCGCCTACGGCGAGGAGGCGCGCATCGACGGCAAGCTGCTCGAGCGCCTGCTCGGCCCCACCCACGACTGGAACATCCAGACCGACTACCTCATCCGCACCCAGCGCACCGGCCTGAGCGCGCGCGCCCTCATCCTCGTGAAGAAGCTGGTGCGCCCCTTCGTCCGCCTCTACACCGACGCCCTCCTCAACCGGCAGGCCCAGATCAACCTCTACCTCGCCCACCTCCTCCACAACAACGTCCGGGAGACGGCCCGCCTGCAGGTCGAGCTGCAGGCCCTGCGGCATCGGGTCAAGGTCCTCGAGGGCGCGGCTCCTCCCGACGGCGGCCCGTCCGCCGGATGAGGATCGGCCTCATCGTCCAGCGCTACGGCGAGGAGGTGATCGGGGGGGCGGAGCTCCACGCGCGCTGGATCGCGCAGCGGCTGGCCGAGCGGCACCAGGTGGAGGTCCTCACCACCACCGCCGTGGACTACCTGACCTGGGAGAACAAGTACGAGGCGGGGCGGACGGAGGTGGGCGGCCTGCCCGTGCGCCGCTTCCCGGTCGCCCGCCCGCGCACCTCCGAGGGTTTCGACGAGCTCAGCTCGAAGGTCCACTTCTTCGAGCACACGGACGACGAGGAGCGCCGCTGGATCGAGGAGCACGGCCCGGTCACGCCGGGGCTGGTCGAGCACCTCCGGGCGCGGCACTCCGACTACGACGCCCTCATCTTCTTCTCATACCGGTACTGGACGACCTACCACGGGCTGAGGGTCGCGCCGTCCAAGAGCATCCTCGTCCCCACGGCGGAGGACGACGGCGCGGTCCGCCTGCGCCTGTTCAAGCCGTTCTTCCGGCTCCCGGCCGCCTACGCCTTCAACTCGGTCGAGGAGAAGGAGCTGCTGCTCAAGATGACGGCGGCGGAGTCCCTCCCCGGCGAGGTCGTGGGGGTCGGGATCGAGGATCAGGCGGTCGCCTCCCCGGACGAGATCCGCCGGCGGCTCGACGTGCTCGGCGACTACGTGGTGTACGTCGGCCGCATCGAGCGCGAGAAGGGCTGCTCGCGCCTGTTCGAGGACTTCCTGCGCTACGTGCAGGAGAAGGCGCCGCACCTGAGCCTGGTCCTGGTGGGCAAGGCGGTCCTGCCCATCCCCGTGCACGTGAACGTGACCCACCTCGGGGTCCTGTCCGATGCGGAGAAGCTCTCGGTCATCGGGGCCAGCCGCCTGCTCGTCCACCCGAGCCCGTTCGAGAGCCTTTCGATGGCGCTGCTGGAGGCCTGGAAGATGGAGCGGCCGGCCCTGGTCAACGGCCGCTGCGCGGTCCTGCGCGGACAGGTGCAGAGGGCGAACGGCGGGCTCTACTACGCCTCCTACGAGGAGTTCGCGGAAGGCCTGGGCTGGATGCTCGGGCACCGGCAGGCGGCCGACGCCCTCGGCCGCGCCGGACGCGCCTACTACGAATCGAACTACTCCTGGCCGGTCGTGATGGGCAAGTACGAGCGGCTGCTCGGCTCCGTGCATGGCGGCTGAGCCGGCGAGGGGGGCCGCGCCGGCCCGCGGCCAGGGGCGGGAGAGGCTCCGGCTCTGCTTCGTGATCCAACGCTTCGGCCTGGAGGTCGCGGGCGGCTCCGAGCTGCACTGCCGCTGGCTGGCCGGGCGCCTGGCCCGCCGTCACGACGTGCGCGTGGTGACGACGTGCGCGCTCGACTACCTGGAGTGGCGCAACCACTATCCGCCCGGCCCCGACCGCGTCGACGGGTTGCCGGTGATGCGCCACCCCGTCCGCCGCCCGCGCGACGAGCACCGCTTCGCGCTCCAGTCCGACCTCGTGTTCCACGAGGAGCACACGCGGGACGAGGAACGCCAGTGGGTGGTGGAGAACGGCCCCGAGAGCCCCGAGCTCGTCCGCTCCCTGCGCGGCCTCCGCGACGTGGACCTCTTCATCTTCTATTCGTACCGCTACTACCAGACCTTCTTCGGCCTGCCCACGGTGGCCGACCGGGCGGTGCTCGTCCCCACCGCGGAGGAGGATCCCGCCATCGAGCTGCCCGTGTTCGGCGACCTGTTCCGGGCGGCGCGCGGCATCGTGTACCTCACGCCGGAGGAGCGCAGCCTGGTGCAGGGCGTGAGCGGCAACACGGCCGTCCCCTCCGTGGTCGTGGGCAGCGGCATCAACGTGCCGGAGGGGCACGGCGAGGTCGACGTGCGCGCCCGCTTCGGCCTCCACGGGCCGTACGTCCTCTACGTGGGCCGCATCGACCGCAACAAGGGCGCGGACCGGCTCTTCACCTACTGGCAGCGCCTGGCCGAGGAGCGAAAGGACCTCCCGCCCCTCGTGCTCGTCGGCCGTCCCGCCCTCGCGATCCCGGAGCACCCGAAGATCCGCCACCTCGGCTTCGTCCCGGAGGAGGAGAAGTTCGCCCTCCTCGCCGGGTCCCTCCTCCTCGTGCTGCCCTCTCCCTACGAGAGCCTCTCCGTGATCGTGCTCGAGGCCTGGGCCATGGGCCGTCCCGTGCTCGTCAACTCGGCCTGCCGCGTGCTCGAAGGCCAGTGCGTGCGCAGCGGCGGGGGACTCTTCTACCGCGGCTACTCCGAGTTCGCGGAGGCCCTGCGCCGTCTGCTCGACGACGAGGGCCTGCGCGGCCACCTGGGCGAGGCCGGCCGCCGCTACGTCGCCGCCGAGTACGACTGGGACGTCGTGGAGCGGCGCACCGAGGCGTTCCTCCGCGGCCTCGTCTCCTGAGCGTTCTAGGGTGTGGCGGCGCGAACGAGCGCCTCCCCGAAGGTCTGGCGCCGCCAGCGGCGCAGTCCCTCCACTCGCTCCAGGTCGGCGACCGTGCGCGGCCCGACCTCGGCCACCCGCTCGAGCAGGCGCTGCGGCAGCACGACGGAGACGTCCACGGCCAGGCGCTTCGCCTCCGCGGCGCGCCAGGCGCGGAGGGCGTCGATGCGCCGGCGCACGGCCTCGGACACGACCGGCGGCCGCGGCGCGGGCGCGAGACGGGGGAGATCGTCTTCGGGCAGGGCCCAGGCCCGCGCGATCGTCTCCAGCAGGGCCGCGCTCTCGCGCTGGACGCGCGGCGAGAGCCCCTTCATCGCGCGCAGCTCCTCCGGGGTGGCGGGATGGCGCGCGGCGAGGTCCATGAGCGTCTCCGTGGAGACGATCTTGAAGGCGGGGATGTCCGTGCGGTCGGCCATGCCGTCCCGCCAGGCGAACACCGCGCGCAGGACGGCCTGCTCGCGCCGCGGGAGGCGGCGCGCGCCCTTCATCTTCTGCCAGGCCTCGACGTCGCGCCCGCGCCGGGCCGGCTCGAGGGCCGCCACCACCGCGCACTCCTCGCGCACCCATTCGAGGCGCCCCGCCTCGGCCAGGCGCGCGGCCAGGCGCTCGTGCAAGGGGATCAGGTGGGCGACGTCGGCGAGGGCGTAGCTCTCCTGCGTCGGCGTGAGCGGGCGCCGCGACCAGTCGTCCTTCTGGCTGTCCTTGGCCAGCGCGATCCCGAACTCGGTGCGCAGCAGCGCCTGCAGGCCGATCTCGGAAAGGCCGAGGAAGCGCGAGGCGATCATCGTGTCGAACAGGCCCGCGAACTCGAAGCCGAAGTCGCGCTTGAGGGTGGTGACGTCGTAGTCGGCGCCGTGGAGCACCTTCACGACGTCCGGGTTGGCGAGCAGCGGGGCCAGGGGCGAGAGGTCGCGCGCGGCCAGGGGGTCGACCAGCCAGCCACCCCCCTCCACTCCGATCTGCACCAGGCAGACCTTCTCGCGGTGGTGGTGGAGGCTGTCCGACTCCGTGTCGAGGGCGACCGCGCGGCCTCCCTCGAGCGACCCGACCAGCTCCGCCAGCTCGCCCGTGGTGCGGATCCATCGGGCCACGGACGCAGTATAGGTGAGGGCAGCGCGCCTCCGGCGAGGGGGTCGCGGTGATCCGGCGGTGGTGGCGGTCCGGGACCGCTCTCGCTCTCGCTCTCGCTGCGGCCGCCGCTGCCCTGCTCCTCGCCGCCTCGCCGCCGACGCGGCCGCTCTGGGTCGCGCACCTGGCCTGTCTCGAGCTCAGCCTGGCCGTGGTCCTGGCCGCCCTTCTCGCCCTCGCCCTCACCGTCCGTGCGGAGGGTGGCCGCGCGTGGATCACCCGGATCGCGTCCGTGGCCGCGCTCGTCGTCGGGCTGCTGCCCGCCCTCGCCCTCGTCCCCCTCTACCGCGCACGGCACGCGCCCCTTGCCCTCCTGGCCTACGTGCCGGGACGGCCGGCGCCGCGCGCGAGCCGGATCGACGTCGTCCTCGACCCCGCGCGTCCTGACCTCACCGCCGACGTCTTCGCGCCCGACGGCGCGGGGCCGCACCCGTTCGTGGTCGTCGTCCACGGCGGCTCCTGGCGGGGCGGCGACAAGGGGGAGATGCGCCATGTCTCCGCGGCGCTCGCCCGCGCGGGGCTGGTGGTGCTCGACGTGCGCTATCGCCTGGCTCCGGCGCACCCGTTCCCGGCCGCGGTCACCGACGTGAAGTGCCTGCTCGGCCGCGCCCGGGAGCACGCGCGCGACCTGGGCCTCGCCCCCGACCGCGGCGCGCTCCTGGGACGCTCGGCGGGCGGGGAAGTCGCGCTGGTCGCCGCCTACTCGGCGGGCGATACACGGCTGCCGCCGGCCTGCGCGGTGGAAGACCGGGCGGTCGGGGCCGTCGTCGGCCTCTACGCGCCGACCGACCTCGCCTGGGGCTACGACGCGCCCGTGCGGCCGGACGTCGTGCAGGGACCGCGCTCCCTCGAGCTGTACCTGGGCGGGCCGCCGTCGGCGGTCGCGGAGGCCTATCGCCTGGCCTCGCCGGTCTCGTGGGTGGACCGGCCGCTGCCGCGCACGCTGCTCATCCACGGCACGGGCGACCGGCTGGTCTCCGTCGAGCACGAGCGGCGGCTGGCCCGCGCCCTGCGGAGCGCCGGACGGGCGGTGGACGTCCTGGAGCTGCCGCTCGTCGAGCACGGGTTCGACGCGCACGCGGGCGGCCTCGCCGACCAGCTCGCGCGCGACGTCATCGTGCGGTTCCTGACCGAGGGTCAGGGCGCGTTGTCCGCGCGCTGATACCGGGCGAGCGCGAACCGGGTCTCTTCGCCCCCTTCGAAGATCCGCGCGTAGGTGATCGACCAGCCGGCGGGGGCGGGCGCGGGCGGCGCCGTCGACTCGTGGCCGAGCCAGATGGTGGCCGGACCCGACGCGAACACCGCCTCCGCGGGGACGGAGTCGCCTTCGGCGAGGGAGACGACGTGCGAGACGTGCGGGCTCAAGGGCACGCGCTCGGGCAGCGCGCAGCGGATGTCGAGACGCTCGCCGCCCGCCTGGCGCGCGTAGTAGCGCAGCTTGTTCAGGGCCCGCGGCGACTCCACCACCACGAGGTCTCCCGCGCCCGCCTGGCGCTTGAGGAAGCGGGCCGCCGCCGACAAGGCAGGCGGATCGGCGGGGTAGGTTGCAACGATCGACACGAGTCCCGGGACGAGCGCGAGAACGAGCGCGGTCCCCACGGCCATCCGCGTGATCGGCCGCGCCACGGAGGCGATGGCGACCGCCCATGCGCAGAAGAGGAAGGGCTGCGCGAACAGCATGTAGCGCTCGAGCACGAGGGGGCGGCCGGCGACCTCCGACAGGGCCAGGCCCAGCACCCAGGGCGCGGCGGCCAGAAGGGCGAACACGCGCCCGGCGCGTCCGGCGAGGACGGCGGCGACCAGCGACGCCACTACCACGAGCGCGAGCGGCAGCGCGGCGCGTCCGGGATCCAGTCCGAGGGCCCAGCGGGCCAGCCCTTCCCTGAGCACGGTCGGGGTGGCGGGCGGGATCCAGTACTCGGCACGCACCTGCCGGGCCTGCCGCCAGAACGCCCCCGACCAGGGGGCCAGCGCGGCCATCGCCACGCCGATGCCGAGCGCGAGGCCGCGGAGGTGAGCCCAGCGGGGGCGCGTCCTGGCCGGCCACGCCGCCCAGACGGCCTCGGCGGCGATGGTGAACGCGAGGTAGTAGTGGGTGGCGACGGCGGCCGCGGCCGCGAGGCCCCAGAGGACCCACCATCCGGCCCGGCGCGGCGCCGCCCGCATCGCGCGCAGGAGGATCCACGCGCTCAGGACGGCGAGCACGGTGCCGAGCGCGTACATCCGCGCGTTGCGGCTCTGCAGGACCTGCGTCGCCTGGACGGTCGTGAAGGCCGCGGCCAGCGCCGCCGCCCGCCCGGCCACGTCCGTGCCGCCGCCGCCCTTCTCGTCGAGCCGCATCGCCTCCTGGACCAGGACGAACACGATTGCGATCGCGAGCAGGCCCATGGCGACGGAGAGCCCGCGGAGGGCGGCCACGCCGTCGCCAAAGGCCCGGCGCCATCCGCCGAGGACGAGGTAGAAGAGCGGCGGGTGCACGTCCAGGGTCGCGCGGCGGAGCATCTCGCCGGTGGGATAGCCGGTCAGCCGCCACGAGAAGGCCTCGTCGCTGGTCAGTCCGGGCGTGTCCAGGCGCCAGGCGCGGGGGACGACACCGGCCACGACCAGCGTCACCACCAGGACGATGAAGCGGACGCGCTGGCTCGTCACCCTTCGGAGGTCTTCGCCTCGGACGCCTTCGCCTCGTCCCAGAGCGCGTCCATCTCGGCCAGCGTGGCCTCGCTGGGCTTGCGTCCGCCCGCGCGCAGCCGGTCCTCGACGTGGCGGAACCGCCGCCGGAACTTCCGGTTCGTCCCCTTGAGCGTGCTCTCGGGGTCGTGGCCCAGCAGGCGCGCGACGTTCACGGCGGCGAAGAGGAGGTCGCCCGTCTCCTCCGCCACGCGGGGATCCGACGCGCGGCCGGAGGCGAGGGCCTCCCGGAGCTCGCGGACCTCCTCGTCGAGCTTGTCCAGGGCGGAGGCGGCCTCCGGCCAGTCGAAGCCGACGCGGGAGACCTTGGTCGTCATCTGGTAGGCCTCCATCACCGCGGGCAGGCGCGCCGACACGGTGTCGAGCATCGAGCCTTCCGCGCGCCCCGCCTCCTTCTGCTCGGCCTCCTTGATGGCCTCCCAGTTGCGCAGCACCTCGCCGGCGGTGCGGGCGGTCTCGTCCGCGAACACGTGCGGATGGCGGCGCACCATCTTCTCGGAGACGCGCGCCACGACGTCGGCGATGGTGAACCGGCCCTCGTCCGCCGCGATCTGGGAGTGGAACACGACCTGGAGCAGGAGGTCGCCCAGCTCTCCCGACAGCTCGGCGTCGTCGCCGTCGTCGATGGCCTCCAGCACCTCGTAGGCCTCCTCGAGGGTCATCGGCTTGAGGCTGGCGTGGGTCTGCTCCCGGTCCCAGGGGCAGCCGCCGGGCGCGCGCAGGCGCGCGATGAGGGCCACGAAGGCCTCGAAGGCCGGTCCGGCGGACGGCGCTCGATCGGAGCTCATCTGAGGAATCTATGAGCAACCGGCCGGCGACGGCAAGGGCGCGCGTTCGCCCTTGACCGGCGCGCGGTCCGCGCGTAGTTATGGCGGATGCGACTCCCCATCGTCCACGTCGACGCCTTCACGAGCCAGGTCTTCCGTGGCAATCCCGCCGCCGTCTGTCCGCTCGAGTCGTGGCTCGACGACGCCACCCTCCAGTCGATCGCGACCGAGAACAACCTCTCGGAGACGGCCTTCATCGTCGGGGGGAAGGGGGACTACCAGATCCGCTGGATGACGCCGGCGACGGAGGTGGACCTCTGCGGCCACGCCACGCTCGCCTCCGCGTTCGTGCTCTTCGCGGACCAGGAGAAGGGGCGCGACGAGGTCGTGTTCCGGTCGAAGAGCGGGGAGTTGCGCGTGCGCCGGGACGGAGATCTGCTGACGCTGGACTTCCCGGCCCGGCCGCCCCAACCGAAGACGGCCGGCGACGACCTGCTCGCGGGGCTGGGCCGCACGCCGCGCGAGGTGTGGGCGGCGCGGGACTGGATGGCCGTGTTCGAGAGCGAGGACGAAGTCCGGCGGCTGGCCCCGGACTTCGCCCGCCTCGCGCGCGTCGAGGGGTTCGCGGTGATCGTGACCGCGCCCGGCGCCCGCGTGGACTTCGTCTCGCGCTTCTTCGCGCCCTCCCAGGGGCTCCCCGAGGACCCCGTGACCGGCTCGTCGCACTGCACGCTCGTCCCGTTCTGGTCGAAGCGGCTCGGCAAGAAGCGGCTGCATGCCCTGCAGGTCTCCCCGCGCGGAGGCGAGCTGTTCTGCGAGGACCGCGGCGACCGAGTCGCGATCTCCGGGCGGGCAGTGAGGTATCTTCAGGGGACGATAGAAATATGAAGTTTACGGTAGATATTGCTGATGCTTATCCAGCGCTCGCTAGAATAGGCAATAAATACCTATGAGAATAGATGTCAGCGAACGGATAGAGGCATATTGCCCTAAAATGGTATCGTCGTGGCGCCGAGCTGTTGTGATCGCCGCCTTCGTACTCGCCGGCGCCGCCGTCGGGAGGGCGCAGCTCGCCCCCATCCCCGAGGACGAAGGCACCAATGGTCTGGCCCTCGCCCTCCGGCATCTCCCGACCTCGGGCTCGGTCCTCTACGTGACCGCCCATCCCGACGACGAGAACAACGGAGTGCTCGTCCTGCTTGGCCGCCTGCGCGGGCTCGACACGTCGCTGTTGACCCTCACGCGGGGGGACGGCGGGCAGAACGAGATCGGACCGGAGCTGTTCCAGGCCCTGGGCGTCCTGCGCACGGAGGAGCTGGCCGCCGTCCATCGCTACGATGGAGCCGCGCAGTACTTCTCCCGCGCCTACGAGTTCGGGTACTCCTTCAGCGTCGAGGAGACGTTCCAGAAGTGGGGACACGACGAGACCCTCGGCGACGTCGTCCGGGTCGTGCGGGCGGTACGGCCGGACGTGATCCTCACGCTGCCGCTCGAGTCCAAGCAGGGGGGCCAGCACCACCAGGCGGCCGCTCGCCTGGCCGTCGAGGCGTTCCGCGCGGCCGCGGATCCCGCGCGCTTCCCCGAGCAGGTGGCGGAAGGGCTTCGGCCCTGGCAGGCCCGCAAGGTCTACCAGGGGGGCGTGGGCGGGGGGACCGAGCTCGACAAGGACCCGCACGCCGTCTCCGTCGACACCTCCGCCTTCGACCCCCTGCTCGGGATGTCCGCCCACCAGTTCGGCGCCCTCGCGCGCGCCAACCACAAGTGCCAGGGCGCGGGGCAGCTCCGCGCCCTTCCCGGGACGGGCAAGGCCGTGTACGTGCTCGTGGATGCGGAGCCGAAGACGGCGGGGCCGGAGGAGGACGTCCTCGCCGGCGTCGACACCTCGCTTCGCGCCCTCACGCGTTTCGCGCGCGGCCAGGAGACGACCGCGCCCTTCCTCGAGGCGCACCTCGGCGCCATCGAGGACCAGGCCCGCCAGGCCCAGGAGGCCTTCGCCACCCACGACGCCGGACGGATGAGGGAGGCCTTGCGGGCCGGACTGGCCGGCATCGTCAAGGACCTCAGCCTGGTCCGAGCGGGCGGTCTCGACGCCTCCGCGAAATACGAGCTGGACCTCCGCCTCACGCGCAAGCAGCGCGATTTCGAGCGCGCGCTGACTCTCGCGCACCGCCTGGACGTGGAGGCGACGGTCGACGACGGTGACGTGGTGCCCGGCCAGACCTTCACGACGAAGACGCGCGTGTGGAACCAGGGCACGGAGCCCCTCGCGCTCCAGGACGTCGCGATGCGGGTCCCGCCGGGATGGACGGCGGCCCGACAATCGGAGCCGCCCGCTCAGCTCGAGGCGGGCAAGGGGACCGAGGTCGCGTTCAAGGTCACGGTCGGCGCCGACGCCCGCTACTCGCAGCCCTACTGGCACCGCAACCCGAAGGTCGACCGCTACGACCTCGACGTCCCCGCGGACCAGTCGCGGCCCTGGAGCCCTCCGGACGTGGTCGCTTCGGTGCGCTACGCGAGCGGGCCGGCTTCGGGCGAGGTCGCGGTGACGATCGAGAGCCCGGCCGAGTTCCGGTACCAGGGCCGCTGGGTGGGCGGGGAGAAGCAGAAGATCGTGAACGTGGTGCCCGCGCTCTCCGTCTCCCTCACGCCCGAGGTCGCGGTGATGCCGGCGGGCGCCGGGGGAAGCCGCGAGTTCCGCGTCATCGTGACGAGCGGGGCCAGGGCGAGCGGCGAGGCCGTCGTGCGGCTGGAAGTCCCCGCCCGCTGGACGGTGGCTCCTCCCGAGGCCCGGGTCGCGCTGCGGTCCGAGGGCGAGGAAGTCACGTCGCGGTTCTCGGTCACCGCGCCCGCCGCGCTCGCGCCCGGTGAGTACGCGGTGCGCGCGGTGGCGGCCCAGGGCGGACGCGAGTTCCGCGAGGGCGTACAGGTCATCGCCTACGACCACATCCAGGAGCGGCACCTGCTGCGCCCGGCGGTCTCGCGCGTGCAGGGGCTGGACGTGAAGGTGTCGCCGGGCGTGACCATCGGCTACGTGCAGAGCCCCGGCGACCAGGGAGCGGCCGCCGTCGAGCAGCTCGGGATCCGGCCGACGCTCCTGAGCGCGGACGACCTCGCCTACGGCGACCTCTCGCGGTTCACCACGATCGTGACCGGGATCCGGGCCTACCGGTCGCGTCCGGACCTGCGCGCGAACAACCAGCGCCTCCTCGACTACGCGCGGGCGGGCGGTCACGTCGTCATCCAGTACAACCGCGCGGAGTTCAACCGGCTGGCCGACGCCGCCGCCGCCGGCAGCCAGCCGGCCGGCACTCCGCAGGCCGCCGCGCAGCAGACGAGCCCGTTCGCGCCGTACCCGGCGGCGGTGACGGACGAGCGCGTGAGCGTGGAGGAGGCGCCGATGAAGGTGCTCGTCCCCGATCACCCGTTCTTCACGACGCCGAACCGGATCACCCCCGCCGACTTCGACGGCTGGGTCCAGGAGCGCGGGCTGCAGTTCCTGGGGGCGCGCGACGCCCATTACGTCGAGCTGCTGGCCTCGGGCGATCCGTTCCCCCTCAACCCCGGCGAGAAGAAGGGGATCCTCGTGGATGCGCC
>JBGPBV010000060.1:0-37851 GCA_041481445.1 Vicinamibacteria bacterium | reverse complement strand
CCGTCGGTCCCGAGATCCAGGTCGAGACGAGCATCTACGCCGGGGAGCCCACCGTGGCCGCAGCGGCCGCGGGAGAGTTCGTGGTCGCCTGGAAGAAGTTCTCCTACGTCTACATCGACGAGGACAACTACTACAACTACGACTATCACGTCCGGCTCCGCCGTTACGACGCCGCCGGGAATCCGGGCCCCGTGTCCCGGGCCGACACCTCGACGATCCCGATCCGGACGTACCGGGGGCGCCCATCGGTGGCGGCGCGAACGCCGGGGCATTTCATCGTGGCCTGGCAGGGCGATCACGACGGCAGCGGCCGTGGCGTGTTCGCGCGCCCCGTCGACACCCTGTTCGAGGACGGCTTCGAGTCGCACGACTTGTCCGCCTGGTCCGCGAGCGCGACCGACGGCGGCGACCTCGGCGCCTCCTCCGGCGCCGGCCTGGCCGGGACGGCCTGGGGGCTGCAGGCCGTCGTGGACGACCAGGCGGGGATCTACGTGCAGGACGACACCCCGGACCACGAGACGCGCTACCGCGCGCGGTTCTACGTCGACGGCCGGAACTTCGACCCCGGGGAGGCGATCGGCCAGTTCCGGCAGCACATCTTCCTCGCCTTCCAGGAATCCCCGCTCAAGCGCCTGGTGCTCATCATCCTGAAGCGCCAGAACAACCAGTACTCGATCGCGGCCCAGGTGCGCCGCGACGACGACACCCTGGCCATGACGCCGTTCGCCCCGCTCGGGAGCCAGGTCAATTTCGTCGAGCTCGACTGGCAGCGCGCGAGCGCGCCCGGCGCGAACGACGGCCGGCTGGAGCTGTGGGCCAACGGCACTTCGGTGGCCACGCTGACCGGCCTCGACAACGACGAGCGCTCGATCGACTTCGTACGCCTGGGGGCCGTGAGCGTGAAGGCGGGGGCGTCGGGGACGCTCCTCTTCGACGAGTTCGTGTCGAGGCGCCGGACCTACATCGGGCCTTGAGCCAGCGCGTAGTCCTGCAGCTTGCCTTCGGCGTCGAAGAACAGCACGTAGGCCACGTCCTGGACGGCGAACACGCGGACCTCCGCCCACTTCCGTTGCTTGGCCAGGATGTCGTCCAGGGGCGCGCGTGGCCAGCGGGCGGTGAATTCGCGCCAGCCGGCGTCGGACGGGGGAGCGGAGAGGACCCGTGTCCCTCCCTCCGCGATCAGGGCCTGGGTGATCTGGTCGGCGGTCGGGTGCAGGGCCACCGCCCGCCGCAGTCGGCCGTCGTGGAGGCTGCGCCCGCGCTGGTGATAGGCCCAGCCGCCCAGGCTGAAGACGAGCATCCCGATGAGGCCGGTGGCCACGAGGCCGCCCACGATCGCGACCAGGGTCTTGCTGCGCTCGATCGGCACCGCGAGGATCCCGGGAGCGCGAGGCCTAGCGCGCGACTTCCGCCGCTTCCGCCCCCGTCCGCGGCAGCGTCTTCTCGTAGATGCGGGCCTCGATGAAGACGTCGAGCACCAGGCGGTCCAGCTTGCCCATCCCCGCCTCGTCCTTGAGGATGCTGAGCGCGCGCTCCACCGGCACCGCCTTCTTGTAGGGCCGGTCCCAGGCCACGAGGGCGTCGAAGATGTCGGAGATGGCCATCATGCGCGATTGCAGCGGGATCTCGACCGCCTTGAGCCGGCGCGGGTAGCCCGTCCCGTCCAGCTTCTCGTGGTGGGCGTAGGCGATCTCGGGGACGCGCCGGAACTCGCCCGTCCAGGGGATCTCGGAGAGGAACTTGAAGGTGTGGGTGACGTGGCTCTCGATCTCGCGGCGCTCCTTCTCGGAGAGGGACCCCTTGCGTATGGAGAGCGCCGACACCTCGTTGGGAGTGAGGAAGGGCTGGCGCCCGCCCTCCGCGTCCGCGAACGAGCGGCTGGTCAGGTCCATCAGGGCCCGGAAGCTCTCCTCCTCCAGGATGGTGGGCTCGTTGGCCTGCACGACCATGTGCAGGAGGGAGTCGATCTCCTCGCGCTGGCTCTCATAGGCGCGGTCCATCTCGAGGAGGAGGTCGGGGGCGTTCTGGCCGGACTGGATCTGCTCCAGCTTGGCCCGATAGTGCTCGGCCTCCAGGGTGCGCTTGATGTAGGCGAAGCGCTGCCGCACGAGCAGCATCTCGC
Organism: Vicinamibacteria bacterium; assembly: GCA_041481445.1. Classification (GTDB taxonomy): domain Bacteria; phylum Acidobacteriota; class Vicinamibacteria; order Fen-336; family Fen-336; genus AA29. The sequence continues at coordinate 35,729 of JBGPBV010000060.1, read as the reverse complement.
CCACGTAGAGCTTCTTCCCCTTGATGAGGACCTTCTCGCGCACGCCCACCTTGCCGAAGTCGTGCAGGAGGCTCGCGTACCTGATCTCCTGGAGCTGGTCGCGGTTGAAGCGCACCTCGCGGAAGGGGCCGCTGTCCAGGGTGTCCACCTTCTCGGCCAGCCCCACGGTCAAGGTGGCCACGCGCTTGGAATGGCCCGAGGTGGTGGGATCGCGTGACTCGACCGCGGTCACGGAGGCGTCGACGAAGGCATTGAAGAGGTTCTTGATCTCCTGGATCAGGCTCGCGTTCTCGAAGGCGACGGCGGCCTGGCTGGCCAGCGAGGTCACGAGCTCCTCGTCCACCGACGTGAAGGGGATGACCGTCTCCTCGACGAGCTGGACCGGCTGCAGGACGATCTTGGGGTCGCGCTTCTTGTTGATGAGCTGGACGACGCCGATGACGGTGCCCTGGTGGTCGCGCATCGGCACCACCAGCATCGACTTCGAGCGGTACCCGGACTTCTCGTCGAAGACGCGCGAGACCTTGAAGGGCGAGCCCACCGGCAGCTGGTAGGCGTCGGCCACGTTGACGATCTGGCCGGAGAGGGCGGCGTAGCCGGCGATCGACGCCTCGGACAGCGCGACCTCGGACTCCTCGAAGGCCCCCACGGGAACGGAATCGTTCTGGGGAAGCTTGAACCAGAGCTTGTCGTCCGCCGTGCCGTCCGCGTCCTTGCCCCGCTCGACGAGGTAGAGGCTGCCCGCGTCCGCGGCGGTGATCTCGCGGCACTTCAGCAGGATCAGCTCGAGCAGCTTGTCGATGTCCCGCTGCGCGGAGAGGGCCACCCCGATGCTGTTGAGCTCGTGCAGCTCCTGGCTCTTGCGGACGAGGGCGTCGTCGAGCTGCTCGATGACGCGCCGGCTGTTGATGGTGTCGAGGGCACGGTCGATGCGCAGGCGCAAGCGGGCCGCGGTCAACGGCTTGATGAGGACGTCGTCCAGGAAGGGAAAGCGCCGGATCAGATCGTCGGATTCGGCGGATTCGGCGACACAGACGAGGAGGGCCCGGCGGTTGCCGCCCCCCTGGATCCAGGTCTCGAGGGCCGCCTTGTCCACCTCCAGCCGCGCGGGGTCGGCCAGGACGAGGGTGGCGCCCCGGCTCTCCACCGCGGCCTGGACGGCGGCGAGCGTGCCGACCTCGTCCGGCGTGATCCCCGCCGGGATCTCGCCCGAGATGAGGTCGCGCGTCTTGCCCCAGACGAGGATATTGGCCATGGGTCCGAAAGACGGCGAAGAGGGTAGCACAGCGTCCGCCGACGGGCACCTACGACAGGCGGTCCGCCAGTTCCGTGAGGCTGCTCACGAGCAGATCGGGAGGGTCGCGCGCGAAGCTCTCGGCGTCGAAGCCGTAAGTGACTCCCGCGGTGAGCGTTCCGGCCGCCCGCCCGGTGCGCACGTCGATGGCGGAGTCGCCGACCATGAGCGCCTCCCGGGGCTCGACCCCCGCCTCTGAGGCGATCCGCCTCAGCCCCGCCGGATCCGGCTTGCGGGACTCCAGGTCCCCGCCTCCGTAGATGCGGAAGAAGCGGTCGGCGACCCCGAGCCCCTCCAGGATCGCCCGGCTCATGTCGCCCGGCTTGTTGGTGAGGACGGCCAGAGGGCGTCCGCCAAAGCGATCGAGGGCCTCCACGGCGCCCGGGTAGAGACGCGTCTCGTCCAGGAGTCGCCCGGAGTACTCCGCGAGGAACACGGGGAGCACGTCCTCGACGGAATGCGGAAGCCCCGTCCGCGCCAGGCTGCGCTCGATCAGGATCCGCGCGCCGCTCCCGACGAACGACCGGACGACGTCTTCGGCCAGGGCGGGCGTGCCCGGGGCCACGCGCCGGAGCGCCTCGTTGACCGAAGTCGCGAGGTCCCGGCTGGAATCGATGAGGGTGCCGTCGAGGTCGAAGACGACCAGCCGCGCGGACGCCGGGTTCACTCCGGGAGGACCCGGAGGCGGGGCAGGCGGGACGGGGCCGGCTCCGCGCGGCGGCCCGCCCGCGACTCGCGCAGCTCGCCGAGCAGCCGTTGCATGTCCTCGCGCAGGGCGGCGACGTTGAGGCCGCGGAAGCGGGGCATGAACTCGTCCAGCTTCCGGAGGGCGGAGCCCACCATCTCCTCCGCGTCCGCCACGTCGCCGTCGCTGAGCTGGAGGAGCGCCTCCGCCACGTTCTTCAGGAGCGTGTAGAACTGCCGCTCGGACGAGGCGCGGGTGGACGACGTCATGCCGTCGAGCACGTCCTGGAACTCCGCGAAGCGGCCGCTGTTGAACAGCTCCACCGCCTTCAGGAGCGCCTCGTGCACACGATCATGCTAGCACCCCGCCGAATAGGAGACGGACGGCATCCCCGGCCCGCGCCGCGCTCGGGTCATGTGATCCCGCGCACTCCCACCGCTCCCCAACCCCACCAATCCCACCAGGCGAGGCCTAGGGAGTGATATCCTCCCCGCGCAAAAGTCGTGTCCTTCCGAGGAGTGAAGACAACATGAGGTCCAGGATCCTCGCGACTCTGGCCGGGGTGCTGCTGCTGTCTCCGCTGAGCGCGCGCGCGGACGACAAGCTGGCGCTGCTGATCCCGCATCTGTTCGGCCCCACGGGGCTGGTGGTGGACAGCGAGGCCCGGCTCCCGAACGGGCAGACCCATTCTGCCCATTTCAACAGCGCCTTCCAGGCCGAGTTCACCCAGTTCAACGTGGCGATCGCCAGCCAGTTGACCGGCCTGCCCATCCCCACTCCGGCCTCCGGCTTCACCTACACGCTGGATCCGGGGCTGGGCCTGTTCACCCGCTCGACCAAGAGCTTCGGGCCGATCCTCTCCGACCGCGCCGACACCGTCGGACGCCACAAGCTCAGCTTCGGCTTCCACTACCAGAGGTTCACCTTCGACAAGATCGAGGGCGTGGACCTCGACAACGTGTCGGCGGTCTTCACCCACGACGCCCCCGCTCCCGGCGGCCGCGACGACGTCGTCACCACCAACAACGCGATCGACGCCAGCGTCAGCCAGTTCACGACCTACCTGAACTTCGGCGTGACCGCGTGGCTGGACGCGGCGGTGGCGGTGCCCGTCCTCTCCACCGACCTCAGCGTGACCTCGACCGCCACCGTCCAGCGCATCGGCACCTCCGGCAACCCCGCCATCCACTTCTTCCGCGACGCAAACGGGGGATTCGGCACCACCCGCGCGTTCTCGTCCTCGGGGAGCGCCAGCGGCATCGGGGACATCGTGCTGCGTTTGAAGGCGCACGCCGCCAACGTCGGCCAGATGGGAATCGGGCTCGGCGTGGACGGCCGCGCGCCCACCGGCGACGAGATGGACCTGCTGGGGGCGGGCGCCTGGGGGGTGAAGCCGTTCCTGGTCCTGTCCTCGACCGGCAAGACGTTCACGCCCCACGCGACCGTCGGGTACGAGTGGAACGGCGACAGCACGCTCGCCGGCGACCCGCAGGCGGGGACCAAGGGCCCGCTGCCCGACCAGCTCACGTACTCGGGCGGGCTGGCGGTGGCGTTCACCGGCAACCTGACCCTCGCCGCCGACCTCCTCGGGCGCCGTATCTTCGACGCGCGGCGCCTGACCCCGACCACGTTCCATGCCCTGGACGGCCACACGACCTTCCCCGACATCTCGTTCATCCAGCAGTCGGAGAACGAGCTCTCCGGCTCCGTCGGCTTGAGGTTCAACCCCAGCGGCCGGTTCCTGATCGACCTGAACGTCCTGTTCGCGCTGGACGACCACGGCCTCCGGGACAAGTTCACGCCGCTCGTCGGTATCGAGTACGGCTTCTAGTGCGCTAAGGACCATGGCCCGGCTCCGCGGGAGCGCGAGGGTCTTGGCCGCCCTGTGGCTGGTCGGCCTGGCATCCCCGCTGTCTGCGCGCTCGATCGCCGACGATGCGGTGGCGGTGATGCTGCCGTCGAGCGCGCTCTCCGCGGAGGCCCCCGACATCCGGAAGGTGCTCGAGACCTACGTGCACGCCGTGGAGGCCAAGGACCTCGACATGTTCCGCAGCGTCAAGCCGAACCTCAGCGAGGACGAGGAGCGCCGGGCGCGCGCCGCCTTCAAGAGCGTCCAGTCCCAGATGATCAAGATGACCGTGCTCTCCATGGAGGTGAAGGAGCGCACGGCCACGGTGAAGGTCGCCCGCCGGGACACGATCAACGGGTCGATCGTGAGCAGCTTCCCGCAGACCTTCCAGCTCGCGAAGGACTCCGCGCGCTGGACGATCCAGGACATCGGCCGCTGAGCGCGGGGCCTACTTCCCGGGGCAGTCTCCGCTGATATAGCCGAGCGCCTTCATGCGCTCGCAGGTGTCCTTGTCCATGTGGGGGACTTCCTTGCCCTTGGGCACGTCGAGCCAGATGTGCACGCCGGGGGTGCCTTCGCGCGGAGGCGCGAAGATGTTCTCCGCCCGCTCCTTCTCGGACTCGATCTCCGGCAGCTTCAGCGGGACCTCCGGAGGATGGATGCCCTCCTGCGCGATGAAGACCTCGGACGGAGTGAGCGGCTTGCCGTCCCGCGATCCCTCCAGCCACACCGGGGCTCCCTGGGGGCGCAGGCTGAAGTGGACCTCGCGCGGGTGGCCGGCCCGGGGGCGGACGTCGACGATGAGCTTGCGGCCGTTGCCGTCGAGGTCGTAGCGGTCGCCCGCCCCGAAGCCGACCGCCTCCACGCCCTCGATCCATCCCCCGGTCTTGAACAGCACCTTGTAGGCGCCCGGGGCCTCGAACCGCACGGCGTCGCGGAACGGATTGGCGACCATGGCCGCCTCCACCCCCGCCTTGAGCAGGCGCGCCCGCTCGCGGTTCTGCTCGATGATGTTCACCTGCTCCCTGGGGTCCTTGCCGAGGTCGAAGTAGAGCTCGTCCTCCTCCGGGCTGAAGCGGCGGACGTACTTGTCCCGGGCCGTGCGCATCCCGTGGGCGACGAAGCCGCGATGGCTGATCTCGGACACCGCGGGCGGCTCCGGCGCCCCCCCGGCCAGGACGGGTTGCAGCGGACGGCCGCTGATGATCGGGGGCTCGGGGACGCGCAGCCCGAAGTGCTCGAGGACGGTGGGCAGCAGGTCCACCGTCTGCACCTGCTGCGCGATGCGCCGCCCGGCGTCCTTGCCGCCCGGGAACTTGACGACGAGGGGGACGCGGATCAGCTCGTCGAACACGCTGCGCCCGTGGAGCCACTTGCCGTGGTCCTCGAACTCCTCGCCGTGGTCGGCCAGGAACACGATGAGGGCGCGGTCGTAGTCGCCGCGCTTCTTCAGCTCCTGGATGAAGCGCCCGAACTCCTGGTCGCCGTACGCGATCTCGCCGTCGTACTGGGCCACGAGGCGGTCGTGGTCGAGGGGCTCCTTGAAATCGAAGCGCGGGTCCTGCCCGGGATGGTCCGGCGTCGGGTGCGGCTCGAACTTCTGGTCGAAGGGCGGGGGCGGAGTGTACGGGACGTGGGGGTCCATGGTGTGCACGTACAGGAAGGTGGGGAAGCCGCGCCGCTCGTCCAGCCAGCGCAGGCCGGCGTCCACCACCGGGCCCGCTTCCACGACCTTGGAGGGCCGATTGCCCGCGCCGTGCAGCCCGGCGAAGAAGTCGAAGCCCTGGTCGAAGTTGGTGCCGGCGGAATAGATCACCGAGTTCGCGCAGGCGGCGCCGGTGGCGATGCCGTGCGCCTGCACCATCTCCGCGAGGGTGACCAGGCCGGGGTCGAGGCTGTCCCGCAGCTGCACGGCGCGGTGGCGGCCGGGCAGGAGCGAGGTCATGAGGGAGGCCACCGCCGGCTTGGTCCAGGAGGCGGCGGAGATGGCCTGGTCGAAGACCACCGCGTCCTTTGAGAACGCCGTCAGCTCCGGGGTGGTGTCGCGCTTGTACCCGTAGGGGGTCGTGTGGTCCGCGCGCAGCGTGTCCACGAGGTAGATGATGGCCAGGGGCGCCCGGTCGTCGGGGACGTTGACCGCGGGGTCGCCCCAGAAGGCCTGGCGCGCGTCGTCGTCCTTCTCGAACCCGTGCGTCTCGAACACGATCTCGCGGCCCCGGCCCGTGTACGGCGAGAGGTCGACGTCGGCGGGCTCCCACTTGCGATGCGCGGGCCGGGAGAGGGGGTCGAGGAGGCTCGTCCAGAGCGTCTCCTCCTTGCCGCGGCCGCGGAGCTTCACCACGAACTCGACGCCCGGCTTGTCGTGCCGCTCGGCGGGGATGCCGGCGGCGAAGGTCAGGTGCGCCCCCTTCGGGATGTCCACCGCGAACCGATAGGAGCTGGGCGGGGTCGCGTTGAGCGTGGCGCGGACCACGTCGTTGATGCGGATGCCCTTGCCGGTCTGCCCGTCGATCCAGGCCCCGTCGCGCCCGCCCACCTGGGCGTCGCGCCGGGCCGTCCCGGCGTGGAGGAGGTCCAGCGGCCGCGCCGGCGGAGAGCAGCCGGCCAGGGCGCACAGCGCCGCCGCTCCCGCCGCCACGCCCCACTTCCGCCGCGTCACCCGACCTCCCGGACGGCCGCGTCCCGCCCGCGCAAAGATTCCAGTTCTACCACGTGGCGCGGCCGGGCCGATAGCGAGGGGGAAGGGCCCGGAGGCGGACTCCGAACCCTGTGTTAACGTCCCGGCCGGCCTCGATGCGAAGCTCGGTCGACATGGCGGACGACACCAGCGCGCGGGGGCGCCGGCTGGCGCTGCTCACCGTGGCCGGGCTCGCGGTCCGCGTCCTGTTCCTCGTACTCGAGCCGGCCACGGGTCCGGTGGGCGACGAGAAGACCTGGACGGACTGGGCCCGCATCCTGGCCAGTCCGCGCGTGGGCTTCTCGCCCTTCCGCAATCACGAGGTGTTCTACCCGCCGTTGTACTCGTACTTCCTCTCCGCGTTCCTCGGCCTCACCGGTTCCTTCGAGGCCGCGAAGTGGGCCCAGGCGGCGGTAGGTGCCCTGGCCGTTCCCGCGATCGGGCGATTGGGCGCGCGCGTCTTCTCGCCGCGGGTCGGGCTCTGGGCGGCCGCGGTGGCGGCCGTGTATCCGGAGATGGTCTGGTTCTCGGTCCACTTCTGGTCGGAGACGGTGTTCCTCACGCTCTTGTGGTGGGCGTTCGAGCGCCTGCTCGCGGCCGACCGGCACCAGTCGGCGCGGACGGCCCTGGCCGCGGGCGCGCTCTGGGGCCTGGCCGTCCTCACCCGCGAGACCGTCTTCTACTTCCTCCCCTTCGCCGCCACCTGGCTCTTCGCGCGCCAGGGCCGCGACGGCGCGCGGCGCGCCCTTCTCTTCCTGCTCGCCGCGCTGCTCGTGGTCGCGCCCTGGACGTACCGGAACTGGCGTGTCTTCGGCGCCTTCGTGCCCGTGTCCACCTCCGGCGGCCAGAACCTCTTCCAGGGCAACACGGAGATCCCACGCGACGAGACCTACGAGATGGTCAAGGCGGTCAAGGGCAAGATCGAGCAGTACCGCTACGCGCTCGGGATGGGGCTCCAGGCCATCCGAGACCGGCAGCCGTGGTGGATCTTCGAGAAGGTCCGCGACGAGATGCCGCTGTTCTGGGAGGCGGACAGCCTCGTGCTCGTGCACATCAAGCGCGGCGCCTACGGGGCGGTGCCCCCCGCGGCGGCGGTCGCCGTGGCCCTGGTCGTGCTCGCGCCCTACGTCGCGGTCCTCGGCCTCTTCGTCCTCGGCCTGACGCGGCTGCGATGGAGCCGGCCGGAGGCCCTCCTGCTCGGGTTCCTCGTCTACTACAACCTGATCCACGTCGTGACCCACGGCTTCGCGCGCTACCGCCTGCCCGTGATGCCCGTCCTCTTCCTGGTCGCGGGCGTCGGATGGGTGGCCGGGCGCGAGGGGAGCCTCTCACGCATGAGCGGGCGCGCGCGCGTGGCCGCCGCCGCCCTCGCCCTGGCCTTCGTGGTGATCCTCATTCCGAGCTTCCGCCTCAACCTCGAGCATCCCGCCTTCGGCCTCGCCGACACCGGAGGGGCGGCGGGCCAGGACCCGCCCTCGCCGTGAGCCGGCGCTGGGAGCTGCCCCTCGCGGTCGCGGTGGGCGTGCTGGTGCGCGTGCCCTTCTGGGCGGAGGCGCTGCGCACCCCGGTCGACGGCGACACCGCGATCATCGGGCTGATGGCGCGCCATCCCTTCCGGAGCCCGGCGATGTGGGGCCAGCCGTACGGCTCGCCGGTGGAGGCGTGGATCGCGGCTCCGCTGCTCGCGGTCCTGGGACCGGACACGGCGGCCCTTCGCTTCGCCTACTTCCTGCTCGGGCTCGCCCTCATCCCCGCCGCCTACGCGCTCGCGCGCGCGCTCGACGCGCGGGCGGCGCTGCCGGCCGCGATCTTGATGGCGTGCCCGTCCCCTTATCTCCTGCTCCTGGCCGCGCTCCCTCCTCCGATGTACCCGGCCGCCCTCGTGCTGGCCGCCGCCGTCCTCGTCCTGGCCTTTCGCCTCGGCGCCCGGCTCGCGGGCGGCGCCGCTCCGCGGGGCGGCCTCGCCGGGTGGGGGGCTCTGGCCGGACTGGCCCTGTGGACCCACCTGATGACGGCGAGCGCGGTCGCGGCCGGCGCCTGGTGGCTCTACCGGGGCGCCCGGGACGGCCACGCCCGCCGGCGCCTCGTGCTGGGGCCGGCGGTCATCGCCCTCGCCGCCGCCAGCGCGCCCTGGTGGGGGCACGCGCTGGCCGACCCTCAGGCCTTCGAGATGGTCAGTGTCTCCGGCCGCCGCGCCGGCTTCGTCGAGCACCTGGCCTCGGTGGTGCCGCGGCTGCACGAGCCGGTGGGTGGGCTCCTCGGCACTCACGTCCCGCTCGTCGCAGACGCGCCCGAGCACGCCGTCGAGGCCCCCGCGATCGCGTCCGGGCTCGCGGTATTCGTCTACGGCGTCGCCCTCGTCCTGGCCGGCCGCCGCGCCTGGCGCGCCGCGCGCTCCGGCGACGAGGGCGCGACCCGGGCCCGCCTCCTCCTGATCGCGGCCGCGCTCGCCCTCGTGGCCTTTCCCTTCCCGCTGCGCGCGTCGGCGGGCTCGATCCGGTTCCTCACCCCCGCCTATCTGCCGATCGTCGTCCTGGTCACGTGGGCGGCGGCGGCCGCGGGCGGGCGCCGGCGGGCCTGGACGGTGGTCCTGGTGCTGGCGGCCGCACACGCCGCCACCTCGGCGCGCCTCCTGGCCGCCTGGCGCGGCGCCGACCGCGCGGCCGCGCCCTTCCTCCTCGTCGACCTCGGCCCCCTGCGCGCGCTGATGGAGGCGCATTCCGTGCGCCACGCCTACGCGTCCTACGGCCCCGCCTATCGCCTCACCTTCGAGTCCGGAGAGCGCATCGTCGCCTCCCAACCCTGGAACGAGCGCTTCCTCCATTACCCGCTGCCGTACCTCGACGAGGTGCGCTTCGCGAAGGACGTCGGGTGGGTCCTCACCCCGGACGTGCCGACCGATCTTCCCGCGCCCCGCACGTTCGAGGAGCACCTCGCCCGCGCGGGCGGGCAGTGGCGCCGGGGCGGGGCCGGCCGCGCCGTCCTCTACGACGGCTTCCTCCCCCCGTTCGCGCCGACCGTCGAGCCCCTGGTCTCCGCGGGGGCCGCCGGCGACGGCGACCCGGCCACGGTCGCGCGGCCGGACCCGGCCCGGCCCACCACGTTCACGCTCGGCGTCCCGCGTCCCCTCGATGCCGTCACCCTGTTCTCGGCCTCCTCCGACGTTCGCCTCCCGCGCAGCATGGACGTGTCGGTGAGCGCCGACGGGACGACCTTCGAGGTCGTGGCCTCGCGGCGGCGGCGGGGCGAGCGGGAGGACCTGCGCTGGGTGAACGGCCAACCGCAGTACGTGCTCGACCACGACCTCATCGCGATCCCGCTCGGGGGCCGGCCGGTGGCGGCCGTCCGCATCGAGCCGGTGCTCTCGAGCGACGCGTGGACCCTGGGAGAGGTCCTGCTGCATCCGGCGGGCGCGCCCGGCGAGCGCGCGGCCTGGGACGAGTGGCTCGATCCGCACCTGTCGTGGTCCGACCGCTGGCGAGCGTTGGACGGCCAGCGGCGCCCCGACCGCGAAGACTGGTACTACCGTTGGGCGCTGGCCGCGCGCCGGCGCTGAGCGGGGGGGACGACGAGGGGGACGGCCTAGGCGGCGCCGGGAGCGGACGAGGCCTTGGCGTCGTCGAGCAGCTTCCGCAAGGCCGTGGGCTCCACCGGCTTGGTGAGGTGGTGGTCGAAGCCGGCCTGTTGCGCGCGCGCCCGGTCCTGGGCCTCGCCGTAGCCGGTGAGCGCCACCAGCATCTCGCCCCCGAGGTCCTCGCCCCGCAGGCGGTCGGCCACGACGTAACCGTCCACGTCCGGCAGCCCGATGTCGAGCAGGATGACCTGGGGGCGGAACGCCCGCGCCGCCTGCAGCGCGCTCGCTCCGTCGTGGGCGGTCCGCACGTGGTAACCCCATACGGCCAGCAGCGCGGCGAGGGTCTCCGCGGCGTCGGGGCTGTCCTCCACCACGAGGATGCGCAAAGACGAGCGGGCCGCCCCGGTCATCCCCGAAGTATAGCCTCCGGCGATCAGGGCCGGCCGCGGGCGGACGCGACGTGGGCGTAGGCCGCGCGCACCTTCTCCGCGTAGCGCGCAGGGCTGTACTCCCGCTCCACGAGGGCTCGCCCGCGCTGCGCCCGCCGCTCCGCCTCCGCGGGATCGGCGAGGGCGGCACGGATCCCGCCCGCCAGTCCCTCCGCGGTCGGGTCGACGAGCCACGCCGTGTCGTCGTCGAGGACCTGGGTGTGGCTGAGGATGCGCGTGGCCACCAGCGGACGGCCGGACGCGAGGTACGTGTAGACCTTGAACGGCGTGTTGACGCCGCGGCGGCGCGGGGAGGCGAGGAGGTCGGCGAGGGAGAGGAAGCGCGGGAGCTCGGACGGGGGGCGCTTGCCCGTGAAGACGCAGCGGTCGGGCGCTCCCTGCGCGGCGGCCCGGGCGCGCGCGGCCTCGACCTCCGCCGGCTCCCCCCCCATGAACACGAACTGCGCCTCGCCCACGCGCGCGGCCGCGTCCAGGAGCAGGTCCACGCCCTGGTACTCCTCGAAGTTCCCCGAGTAGAGGACGACCGGCCGCGCGTCGAGGCCGAGCGTCACTCGCAGCTCGGCCGCCTCCGGCGAGCCGGGCCTCACCGACTCCACCAGCGGAGGGTCCTCGACCTGGAAGACGGCGGCGCCGGGCGCGCGGGCGCGCACGCCCTCGGTCAGGCTGGTGCAGACCGTGATCACGGCCGCGGCCTGGCGCAGGGCGTGCCGCTCGAGGGCGGCCGCCGCCCACGGGAGGAGCCCGCGCCGCGCGAAGCCGGACTCGCGGAGCTGGTCCGGGATCGACGAGTCCACGTCCACGACCAGGGGGAGGCGGAGGAGGCGCGCGAACGGCGCGGCGAGGTGGGCCGCCTCCTCGACCGCGTGCACGACGTCGAAGCCGCCGGTGGCCATGCGCCAGATCGCCTCCGACAGGAAGGGCACGTCGAGGAGGAGCTTGCCCACCGACGCCCCCGGCCGGACGTGGCCCACCGGCAGCGACAGGCTGCGGCGATGGCGGAGGCCGGGAACGTCGACGTCCACGCCCTGGGGGAACGTGAGCAGCTCGACCTCGTGTCCCTGCTCGACCAGCGCGCGGACCATCGACAGCACGGCCAGGGGCGTGCCGCGGACCTCGAAGAACGGCTGCGGGGCGAGGAAGAGGATGCGCAGTCCCGCGGTCCGGCCGGCTATGCCGCCTCCGAGGAGTCGGGGTCCCAGTCCCCGGTCACGTGCTCCCCCAGGAAGCGCTCGGCGTCGATGGCGGCCATGCACCCGGTGCCGGCGGCGGTCACCGCCTGGCGGTACCGGGAGTCCTGCACGTCGCCCGCCGCGAACACGCCCCGTACGCTCGTCTCCGTCGTCCGCGGCGCGGTGACGATGTAGCCGCCCGGGTCCATCTCGAGCTGGCCGCGGAAGGGCGCGGTGTTGGGCTCGTGGCCGATGGCCATGAAGACCCCTCCCGCCTTGACCTCGCTCGTCTCCCCCGTCTGGACGTGGCGCACCCGCGCGCCCGTGACCTTCGTCTCCGGCCCGCCGAGGATCTCCACGATCTCGTGGTTCCAGAGGAACGCGATCCTGGGGTTCTTGAACGCCCGGTCCTGCATGATCTTGGAGGCGCGGAGGGTGTCGCGGCGGTGCACCACCGTCACCCGGGTCGCGAACTTGGTGAGGAAGGTCGCCTCCTCCATCGCGGTGTCGCCCCCGCCCACCACCAGGACCTCCTTGTTCTTGTAGAAGAAGCCGTCGCAGGTGGCACAGGCGGACACCCCGCCGATGCGGGTGCGGAACTCCAGCTCCTCGGGGAGGCCGAGCCAGCGCGCGCGCGCCCCGGTGGCGATCACGAGGGCCTCCGCGGTGACCGAGCCCTCGTCGAGAGCGAGCGCGAACGGACGGCGCTTCAGGTCGACCGACTTGAGGGCGCCGCTCGTGAACTCGGCGTGGAAGCGCTCGGTCTGGCGGCGGAAGCGCTCCATCATCTCCGGCCCCAGGATGCCTTCCGGGAAGCCGGGGTAGTTGTCCACGTCGGTGGTCAGCATGAGCTGGCCCCCGGGCAGGTCCGTGGGGTCGTTGCCTCCGCCGCCCTCGACCACCAGGGGCTCGAGGTTGGCGCGCGAGGCGTACAACGCGGCGGTGAGCCCGGCCGGACCCGACCCCAGGATCACGATCCGGTATGCGCTCTTCTTCGGCATGACCTCGCCAGTATACCGGCCCCTCCCGCGGGCCCGGAAAGCGCGCGCGCCCGCCTGTCTTGACAGCCCCGGGGGCGCGGGATACGGTCGCGGCCATGCCGGTGACCGCGCGCATCGACGTGTTGCTCTCGACCCTGAACGCCACCGACGTGGGCACGCTCGACAGCATCCGGTCCAAGCTCGACCAGGTCCGCGTCGAGCTCGCGGAGATGGACCAGCCGGAGCTGGCCGAGCGCGCGGCGGGCACGATCGCGGCCCTGGTCCGGGGCGACGTCGCGGAGTTCAAGCGCGGGCGGGCGTTCCTGCAGAGCAAGATCGGCCACCTGCGCTAGCCGCCGCCGGTGGCGGCCGGCCCGCCTACTGCACGGTGCCGCTGAAGGGCTGGGTGACGCGGACGGGGGCGGGCGACGAGTGATGATGGATGAGGCGCCAGCCGTCATCCGTCATCAGGAACAGGTTGGTCGCCTGGGCGACGGCGACCCCGACTTCGCCGTCGCTGGCCGCCGTGATGTTCTCTGCGCACGCGACGAGGCCGATCTCGCCGAACACCTGGACGTCGACGCGGGTGGGGGTCACGCGGATCCAGCGCGTGCCCGAGAAGATCTGGGCCCAGGACTGGCGGACGAGGTCCCACCCCACGAGCATGTCCCACCCGGGGTGGATGCAGCGCACCCAGCTCTCGTGCAGCCACAGGCGCTCCATCGCGGCCAGGTCGAGCTCCTCGACCGCCCGATAGAGGGCGGCGTTGACCTCGCGGAGCGCGTCGTGCTTCCCGGCCACGGCTTCGTCGGCCACGTCCTCATTCTATCGGTCTCCTCCCGCCGCGGGCGGAGGGGAGCACCGAGTTAGAATCGCGCGATGGTGCGTCCTCAAGAGCCCGCCGCACCCGCTGTCCTCGAGTGCGCCCACTCGTGGGTGGCCAATCGCGAAGTGGAGGGGAGGGGCGGGAGGCGTCCCGCCGTCAATCCCGCCCACGGGCGGCCGTTCGCGGAGGCGACCCTCCTCGACGCCGCCCAGGCCGCGGAGGCGGTGGCCGCGGCCAGGGCCGCGTTCCCGGCCTGGAGCGGCCAGAGCTTCCGCGATCGCGCGCGCGTGCTCGAGCGCGCGCACGATCTCGTCCTGGCCCAGGCCGAGGACATCGCCGCCCTCATCGCCCGCGAGCAGGGGAAGCCGGCGGCGGAGGCGCACCTGGTCGAGGTGTTCCCCGCCCTGGAGGCCCTCGACCACCTCGCCGGCCACGCCGAGGAGCTCCTGCGCGACGACGCCCTCCAGAGCCACACGCTTCTGCTCGCGCACAAGGACTGCCGGGTGGTCTATGCGCCCCTGGGCGTGATCCTGGTCATCACCCCCTGGAACTATCCGTTCTCGATCTCCATCACCGGCGTGGCCGCGGCCTTGATGGCCGGGAACACGGTCGTGCTCAAGCCCGCTCCCGCCACCACGCTGATCGGGCTGCGCATCGGCGCGCTGTTCCGGCAGGCCGGCGTGCCCGACGGGGTGGTCAACGTCGTGGCCGTGGACGACGGAGTGGCCGCGGCCCTCGTCGATGACCCGCGCGTGGCCAAGATCGTCTTCACGGGGAGCGTCCCCACCGGCAAGAAGGTCATGGCGGCGGCGGCGAAGAACCTCACCCCGGTCGTGCTCGAGCTGGGCGGCAAGGACGCGGCGGTGGTGTGCCGGGATGCCGACCTCGACCGCGCGGCGCGCGGGATCGTCTGGGGCGCGTTCGTCAACGCGGGCCAGACCTGCGCGTCGGTGGAGCGGGTCTACGTCGAGCAGCCGGTGGCGGAGGCGTTCACGGCCAAGGTGGTGGAGCAGACGCGCGCCCTGCGCGTGGGCGATCCCGCCGCGGGCGAGGTGGACGTGGGACCGATGACGCTCGAGCGGCAGCGCCGGCTCGTCGAGGACCACGTGGCGGACGCCGTCGCCCACGGCGCCCGGGTCCTGGCCGGGGGCCGCCCTCTGGAAGGACCGGGCTGGTTCTACCCTCCCACCGTCCTTGCCGGCGTGGACCACTCCATGCGCATCATGCGCGAGGAGACCTTCGGTCCCGTCCTGCCCATCATGGCCGTGTCCTCGCTGGAGGAGGCCATCCGCCTGGCCAACGACAGCGAGTACGGCCTGACCGCCAGCGCCTGGACGCGCGACCCGGAGACCGCGCGCCGGCTCGAGCGGGAGCTGCAGGCGGGGGTGGTGACGGTCAACGACTGCGTCTACAGCTACGGCGAGCCGACCGCCCCCTGGGGAGGCGTCAAGCAGAGCGGGATCGGCCGCACGCACGGCCTGCCCGGCCTGCGGGAGATGGTGCAGGTCAAGTACGTGTCACGCGAGTTCGGCGGCGGCGCCGACCTCTGGTGGTACCCGTACGGCGCGGAGTTCCACCGGTTCATGTCCACGGCGAACCGCGCGCTGCATGCGCGGTCCCTCTGGGCCCGCCTGAGGGCCCAGCTGAGCCTGCTCGGCTTCCGGCGCTTCTGGCGGCGGGCCCGGCTGGGGGACATCCTCCAGAACCTCGACAAGCTGTTCTAGACGGCCCCGACTGGGCCGGGGTCTACAATCTAGGCATGCACGCGGGGAGCCAGCTCTCCTCGGGCCGACGGCCCAAGTGGATCCACATCACGATCGGCGTGAGCCTGATCGTGGTCGCGGTCGCGCTCACCGTCGGGTGGCAGATCCTGGCCGGCTCGGACTTCGTGGCCCGGGAGGCGGGCACCCTGCGCTGGGTGATCTACTTCCTGGGCACCCTCCTCTTCCTCCTGCTCATCGGCGGCCTGACCCTGATGGTGCTCCTCCTCATCCGCGAGGTCCGGCTCAACGAACGCCAGAGCAACTTCGTCAGCGCCGTGACCCACGAGCTCAAGACCCCGGTGGCCTCCCTCAAGCTCTACCTCGACACCCTCCAGCTGCGCGACCTGCCGGAGAGCCGCCGCGAGGACTTCTACCGCACGATGCGCCAGGACCTCGACCGGCTGCACGCCACCATCAACAACGTGCTCAACGCCGCCATGTACACGGACCGGGCCGTGGTCGATCCGCAGCCGCTCGACATCGCCCGCCTGGCCCGGCGCTCGATCGACCTCACGCGCACGCGGCACCAGCTCGCGCGGGAGGCCTTCACCTACCAGGGCCCGGAGACGCTGCTCTTGAAGGGCAACGCGGAGGCCCTGGAGACGGCCGTCCTCAACCTGCTCGACAACGCCGTCAAGTATTCCAAGGACCCGAGCCAGGCGAAGGTGGAGGTCGAGGTCTCCGCCGACGGGGACGGCCAGGCCCACCTGCGCGTGCGCGACCACGGCATCGGCATGAGCCGGGGCCACCTGCGCTTCGTCTTCAACCGCTTCTACCGCATCGGCCGCGAGGTGCGGCGGAGCCACACCGGCACCGGGCTCGGCCTCTTCATCGTGAAGTCGGTCGTCAAGGGCCACCGGGGGACGGTGACCGCGGACAGCGCGGGGCCGGACAAGGGCTCCACCTTCACGGTCACGCTGCCGGGCGTGATGGAGGGGGCGGCCGCGGACCAGGGACCGGATGAGGTCCCACACCGCGCCACCACCGCCCATGGCTAGGTTGCTCATCGTCGAGGACGAGAAGAACCTGGCCAAGGGGATGAAGTTCAACTTCGAGCTCGAGGGATACGACGTCGACGTGATCGGGGACGGGGCGGAGGCGCTCGAACGTCTCGCCTCGGGTACGGCGACCGTCCGCTACGACCTGGTCATCCTCGACGTGATGCTCCCGGGGATCGACGGCTTCGGGGTCGCGGACCGGACGCGGAAGTCGGGCAACTACGTGCCCATCCTCATGCTGACGGCCAAGAGCCTGCCGAGCGACGTCGTCCACGGGCTGGAGGCGGGCGCGGACGACTACCTGGCCAAGCCGTTCGATCTCTCCGTCCTGCTGGCGCGGGTGAAGGGCCTCCTCCGCCGGAGGGACTGGGCGCGCGGGGACACCGCCGAGGGCATCGAGAAGGCCCGCATCGGCCAGGCCCAGGTCGACTTCCGGAACTTCCAGATCGTGTCGGGCGGGCAGGTCTACCAGCTCACGCTGCTCGAGGCCATGCTGTTGAAGCTGCTCGTGCAGAACGCGGGCCGGGTGGTCACGAAGGGCGAGATCCTGGAGAAGGTCTGGAACGTGAGCGCCGACACCCAGACGCGGGCCGTGGACAACTTCATCGTGCGTTTGCGCCGCTACGTGGAGCCCGATCCCCGCTTCCCCCGCCACCTCCTGACCGTTCGCGGGGCGGGGTACCGCCTCCTGCCCGACCCGCCGGACAACACGGGGGAGCAGCCGGCCTGAAGGCCCGCTCAGCCCCCGCTGACCGGCGGGACGAAGACGATCTCGTCGCCGTCCGCGAGCGGGGCGTCGAACCGCGCGTAGCGGCGGTTGACGGCGGCGGTGAGGCGGGGACGCCGGTCGGCCAGGCCGGGGTGGTCCTTCGCCAGGACCTGCCAGGCCGCCTCCGCGGTCGCGGCCTCCGGCAGCTCCAGCTCGACCTCGCTCCGCCCGACCACCTCCCGCAGGGAGGCGAAGAGCCGCACGCGCACGCGCATCCGTCCACGCTAGATCGATTAGGACGGTCAGGCAAACCGCCGTAGACTCGTGAGACTGCCGTGCCTCCCGGCGGCGGGGAAGAGAGACGTGCCGAAAGACCGCTTCGGGCGCGAGATCAACTACCTCCGGATCTCCGTCATCGACCACTGCAACCTGCGCTGCGTCTACTGCATGCCGGTGCGCGGGCTCTCCTTCGTCCCTTCGCCCGAGCTGCTCACCGCCGAGGAGATCGAGACGGTGGCGCAGGCGGCGGTGCAGGTGGGCTTCCGGAAATTCCGGCTCACGGGCGGGGAGCCCACGCTGCGCCCCGACATCGTCGAGATCGTGGAGCGCGTGGCCGCCACTCCCGGCGTCGAGGACGTGGCCATGACGAGCAACGCCGTCCTGCTGCCGCGCCTGGCCGCGCCCCTGGCCGCGGCCGGGCTGCGCCGCCTCAACGTCCACGTGGACACCTTCCACCCCGAGCGGCTCAAGAAGATCATGCGCTTCGGCAGCCTGGAGGAGATCGAGGCCGGCATCGCGGCGGCGGAGGAGGCCGAGCTCCGGCCGATCAAGATCAACTGCGTGGTCACGCGCGACTACAACGACATGGACGTGGTGGACATGGCGCGGCGGGCGCGCGAGCGCGACTGGCACGTCCGCTTCATCGAGCTGATGCCCCTCGGTGGAGGGGAGACCGCGCACGTGGCCCTGGCCCAGTTCGTGCCGACGCGGGAGACGCGCCGGAGGATCGAGGATGCGCTCGGACCTCTCCTCCCGCTGCCCACGGGCAACCCCTACGACGAGTCGAAGAACTTCCGCTTCGCGGACGGCAAGGGCGTGGTGGGGTTCATCAGCCCCATCAGCGAGCCGTATTGCGGGACGTGCAACCGCATGCGCCTGACCGCGGACGGGAAGTTCCACCTCTGCCTCCTCAACGACGACGAGCTCGACGTGAAGAAGGCGCTGCGCTCCGGAGGCGGGGTGCCGGAGGTGTCGGCCATCCTCGGCCGCGCCGTCGCCCTCAAGCCGACCGGTCACCGCCTGGACGAAGGCGTCTCCACCGAGGAGCGGCAGATGTTCCAGATCGGCGGCTAGGAAGGACTCCCCCCGGGGCCCTCCAGCCATACCGCGCCGTCGGCGTAGAACTCCTTCTTCCAGATGGGCACGGTCTGCTTGAGGGTGTCGATCGCGTAGCGGCAGGCCTCGAAGGCCGGTCCCCGGTGGGGCGCGGTCACGGCCACGGCCACGCTGGCCTCCCCGATCTCCATTCGCCCGAGGCGGTGCACGATCCGCACGTCGGTGACGGCCCAGCGGCGGCGCGCCTCCGCGGCGATGTCCTCCATCATCGGCAGCGCCATCTCCTCGTAGGCCTCGTACTCGAGATGGCGTACCGGCCGCCCGCCGTTCTCGTTGCGCACCACGCCCACGAACACGCTGACGCCGCCGTCGGACGGATCGGGCGCGACCAGGGCCGCGAGGTCGATCGGGTCGCGGGTCAGGCGGACCATGGCCGCATCCTAGCACCGCCCCCCGAGCGGCCGCGCTCGGGATAAGCTGGCACATCCCATGACACGCAAGACGGAAGGGTCCGACCCGGAGGGCCCGGTGCGGCTGGCGCGCAGCCCGGAGGCCGCGCGCTGGACGCTGCTCGTCCTGACCATCATCGCGCTCGTGCTTCTCGCCCTCATCGTGCAGCCCTTCGCCACCGCGCTCTTCGTGGCCGCGGTGATGGCGGGCGCTCTGGGCCCCTGGTACGAGAGGCTGGTGGGCTGGCTGCGCGGCCGGCGCCAGGTGGCGGCCGGGCTCAGCACCGTGGCCGTCGTGCTCGTCGTGGTCCTTCCCCTGGCCAGCATCAGCATCACGCTGGCCAACGAGGTGGCGGACGGCGCGGCCTACGTGCGCAAGACCCTGCGCAGCGAGGGCGTCCAGGGCCTCATCAACGACCTCCCCCGGCCCCTGCGCGCGGTGGCGGAGAAGGCCCGCGAGCAGCTGCCCCACGAGGGGCAGGGCCTCCAGCAGATGACGCAGCAGCAGACCGGACGCGCCGCTGCCGCCGTCGGAGGCGTCCTCAGCGCCACCTGGTCGATCGTGGTCCAGCTCGCGATGATGCTCATCGCGTTCTTCTTCTTCCTGGTGGACGGGCCCAGGCTCGTGGACTGGCTCGAGGACCTCCTGCCCCTCGGCCGGGGGCAGACGCGGCGGCTGCTCGCCGACTTCCGGCGGGTGTCGGTGGCGGTGATCGTCTCCTCGGTGGCCACCGCCGCCATCCAGGCCCTCGTGGCCCTGATCGGCTACCTCATCGTGAAGGTGCCGAACCCCGTCTTCTTCACGGTGGTCACGCTCATCGTGGCCCTGGTGCCCGCGGTGGGGGCGGGGTCGGTGGTCCTGGCCGCCGCCGCCATCATGTACCTCGGCGGGCACCCCTATTCCGCGCTGTTCCTCGTCCTGTGGGGGATCCTGGCCGTCGGCCTCATCGACAACGTGGTCAAGCCCTACCTGATCCGCGGCGGGCTCGAGCTCCACGGCGCCGTCGTCTTCTTCGCCCTCCTCGGCGGCCTGGCCTTCTTCGGCCCCGTCGGGCTCATCGCGGGACCGCTGATCGTCTCCTTCTTCCTGGCCGTGGCCCGGATGTGGGACACGGGCGAGGGCGAGGCGGCCTGAAGCGCTCTAGGGCGTCTTCCCGCCCGTGAGCGGATGCAGGTGGTCCACCGGACCGTGGCCGCTCCCGACGGAGTACGCGCGGCGGATCGCCTCCGTGAGGTAGGCCTTGGCGCCGCGCACGGCCTCGAGCAGCGGGTCGCCGAGGGCGAGCCGCGCGGCGATCGCCGCCGAGTACGTGCAGCCGGTGCCGTGCGTGTGCCGGGTGGCGATGCGCGGGGCGGGCAGCTCCTCCAGGCGCACGCCGTCCCAGAACACGTCCACGGGCTCGCCTTCGAGGTGGCCGCCCTTCACGACCACCGCTCGCGCTCCCATCGCCTGCAGCGCGCGGGCGGCCTCGCGCATCGCGGCCAGCGTGCGCACGGGACGGCCCAGCAGCGCCTCCGCCTCCGGCAGGTTGGGGGTCAGGACGGTGGCCAGGGGCAGGAGCCGGTCGCGGTAGGCGGCCTCGGCGTCCGCGTCGAGCAGCCGGTCGCCGCTCTTGGCCACCATGACCGGATCCACGACCACCTGCGGCAGCTGGAACCGCTCGATCGCCTCCGCCACCGCGTACACGATGGCGGCGGTGGCGAGCATGCCCGTCTTGGCCGCCGCCACCGGCATGTCGACCGCGACCGCCTCGATCTGCCGCACCACCATCCGCGGCTCCAGGGCGACCCAGTCGAGGACGGCCACGGAGTTCTGGGCGGTGACGGCCGTGATCGCGGACGTGCCGTGCACGCGGTGGGCCGCGAAAGTGCGCAGGTCGGCCTGGATGCCGGCTCCGCCGCCGGAATCGGAGCCGGCGATGGTGAGCACGACCTTCATGCGCTGCGGCCGAACCTCTCCTGGAAGCCCATGAACATCCGGTAGGTGAGCCCCCAGATCACGAGGTCGTCGATGCGGAAGCAGGGGAACTGCATGGCCACGCCCTGGTGCGCGTAGTCCATGGTCGAGAGGCGCGCCGTCCCCAGCAGCTCACCCAGGGGCAGCCAGTGGAGGCTGGTCACCTCCTCGCTCAGCACGGGAAGGGCGCGGTGGCGGAGGCGGAAGACGAAGGGGGTGATCGTGAGGTTCATGGGGCGCATGCGCGCCATTGCCCGCACCTCGTCGAGCCGGCCCAGCGTGTCCGCGGCGGCCAGGTCGATCCCGATCTCCTCGCGCGTCTCGCGGACGGCGGTGGCGTGCAGGTCGGCATCCCCGGGCTCCGCGCGGCCTCCGGGGAACGCCATCTGCCCCGACCAGGGATCCAGCGGGTGCTCGGCGCGCCGGATGAACAGGACCTCGATCCCGCGCGGGCCGTCGCGGAGGACGACGGCCACCGCCGCGTGCGAGGACGAAGGATCCGCGACATGCTCCGGCTCTCGCGCCGCCAGGGCGGCGCTCACGTCCTCCCACGTCGGGCCCACGCCACGATTCTAGCGCGCGCCGCCGAGCAGCAGGTGTCCCTGGGTGAGCCAGAGGAACGCCATGTTCGGCGGGAGACGTCCGTCGAGGAGGAACTGGTCCAGCTCGGCGGGCGCGACGTAGCGCAGCTCGTCGATCTCGCTCTTCTGCGGACGGAACTCGTGAAGGGGGACGGCCGTCCGGCCGTGATAGATGGCGAGGTGGTAGAGCACGTTCCGGCATCCGCCCCCCGGCGCGTGGCGGACGTCGCGCAGGTTGAGCTGCAAGCCGACCCGACGGATCAGGACCGTCCGGGCGAGGTCCTCCGAGCGCGCGAGGCGGTCGAACTCGTCGAGGTCGTGGGCCAGCCGGATGCGCGTCGAGCGCGGATCGTCGAAGAGCTCCTCGCCTGACTCCCGCACCGCGGTCGTGTCGAACTCCTCGCCTGCGCTCACGTGCCCGCCGACGGACTTGTCCCAGTGCCCGCCGTTCTCCTTGTCCCGCGGACGGCGCTGGAGGAGCACCTCGCCGCGCTCGTTGAGGACGAGGATGTTGACGGCGCCCACGGCGAGGCCGGAGGCCTTGGCCGCCCGCCGCGGCCGCGCGCCCACCACCCGGCCCTCGGCGTCGTAGATGTTGAGCAGCTCCTCGGCCGGCCCCACCCGACGATTGTAGTGTCCGGGCGCCCCCGCTCGCCCGCCCGGTGCCACCGATCACCCGCCGGCCGCTACCTCCAGCGTATCATCGGACCGGGCGCGATGCCGGTCTTCAAGCTCGACGACCGCCTGGAGTTCCCGCCGGCGGACCTCGCCGACGACGGCCTCCTGGCCGTGGGGGGCGACCTCCGCCCCGAGCGCCTCATCCTGGCCTACTCGCGCGGGATCTTCCCGTGGTACGAGGACGGCCTGCCCATCCTCTGGCACTCGCCCGACCCGCGCATGGTGCTGGAGCCGGACCGCTTCCGGATCCCCACGAGCCTCCGCAAGACGATGCGCAAGCGCCCCTACCGGCTCACCCTCGACACCGCCTTCCCGGCGGTGATCGAGGCCTGCGCCCGTGCCCCGCGCCCCGGCCAGGACGGGACCTGGATCACGGCCGAGATGCGCGAGGCCTACGTCCGCTTGTTCCGGCTCGGGCTGGCGCATTCCGCGGAGGCCTGGCGCGGGAGCGAGCTGGTCGGGGGCCTGTACGGCGTCTCGCTGGGGTCGATCTTCTTCGGCGAGTCGATGTTCGCGCATGCCCCCGACGCCTCCAAGATCGCGTTCGTCACCATGGTGGCCGAGCTGCGGCGGCGGGCCATCGACCTCATCGACTGCCAGGTCTACACGGACCATCTCGCGCGCTTCGGGGCCGTGGAATGGCCGCGCGACCGCTACCTGCACGCGCTCGCGCAGTGCCTGCGGCGTCCCACCTGTCGCGGGCGCTGGCGGCTCGCCGACGAGCCGGCCGCCTCCGGCGATCCCGCCGCCTCCGGGAGCTCGACTCCGTCCTGAGCGGCCAGGCGGCCGCCCTCAGCGCGACGAGGCCGCTCCTCCCGTCCCCACCGGCCGCGCGATGGCGCGAAAGAACTCGTCCGCCATCACCCCGTAGCCGTGGTCGTTCGGATGGACGTGATCGGTGAAGAGGGTCGGCAGGTCCGGCGTCTCCGCGAGCATGGCCGCGTGGAGGTCGGCCACCACCGCCCCCTCCGCCCGGGCCATGGGGATGAGCACGTCGTTGGTCTCGTCGATCCAGGCGTTGCGCCCGTCGGCCCCCACGTAGGCGGGGTTGGCCGGGATCACCGTGGAGACGACCGGCATCGTGTTCGCCGCCTTCGCCGTCCGGATCATCGACCGCAGGTTCTCGATCGTGAAGCACGTGTACACGTGGCGGCAGGCGGACAGGTTCCAGTCGTTGGTGCCGTAGAGGATGAGCACGTAGGCCGGCCGCTCCGCGGCCAAGCTGCCGCCCAGGCGCCCCGCGCCGTCGTCGCTGCGCGTGGAGGGGACGCCGTCGTTCACGACCTCGGCCTGTCCCCAGTAGTCGCGGAGCTGCGACTGGAGCGAGGACCGATAGCCGCGATTCCCGCGCGAGCCGTCGCCGGCGGTGATGCTGTCGCCGAAGGCGAGGAAGACGCCGGGTCGATTGGCGCCGATCGGCAGAACCACCGGCACCGCGACCTCCTGCCCCGCCGGCAGGGGCACCGGCACCGACGGGAGCCGGCCGGGCCGATAGAACGGCGGGAGGCTCTCCGGGCGGATCTCGACCGCGCGCGTGCCCGAGGGCACCGCGGCCGCCGCGAACGATCCCGCCCCGTCCGATTCCGCGCTGCGCCCTCCGAGCGTGACCACCACGTGCGGAAGCCGGACGTCCTCGCCGGGATCGAGCGCTCCATTCGCGTTCTCGTCGTAGAAGACGACGCCGCCCACGCTGTAGACGCTGGTCGGGCTGGGGACGGGCGTGGGAGAGGGGACGGGCGCCACCGCGGAGGGCGCGACGTGCCCACAGCCCGCGATCGCGAGGGAGGTGACGAGCAGGAGTCGTGCCCGCACCCGCGGACGTTAGCACGAACGGCGGACAGGGCCGGTCGCGCCGTGCCCGCCGTTACACTGGCTCCAGTGGAGGCAAGTCCGGCTCGGCTCGCCGCGCGCGCCCTCCTCTGGATCCTCCCGCCCGCGCTCGGATCCCTCGCCGTCGTGGCGGTGGACCGCGCGCGGGCGGAAGCTGACCTCGCGGAGGCGGCCGAGCGGCTGGCCGGCTCGCGCGTGGCGGACGCGCGTCCGCTCCTCGAGCGCCATCGCGAGTCCGGCGGCTTCGGGCCCCGCGCCCGGGCGGGCCTGGCCGTGATCGCGGCCCTCGAAGGCGGGGCCGGTCCCGACGGCGTCACGCTCCCCGATCTGGCATTCTTCCGTCCGCGGCTGCTCCTCGACGCCGCGCTGCGCCGCGCCGAGTTCGACGGCGTCCTTCGCCTGGCCCGCCTGGCGCGGGCCAGCGGCGACCGGGGAGCGGCCGCCTACGAGGCCGCCGCCCTCCTCGAGCACGGGGAGGATGCGGGCGCGCGGGAGGTGCTCGCGGGCGTGCCCGAGGCGGCGTGGACGCCGGGGATCGGACCGCAACTGGCCCGCGTCCTCGAGGCGCGCGCCCTGGGCGCCGTCCTCACCGTCGCCGATCGCAAGGGCGTGCTCGTCGGGTTCGTCGACGCGACCGGCGCCTATCGTCCGACCGGCGACGCCATGGGGGACCTGGTCCCGCCGGCCGTGCGCGAGGCCCTCCACACGGGCGAGCGGGGCCGGGGCGTGCGCCTCGGCATCGACGCCGACCTCAGCGCAGCCGCGCTGGCCGCCCTCGGACCCTTCCGCGGCTCGATCGTCCTCGTCGATCTCGCGACGGGACAGGTGCTCTCGGCGGTGAGCGACGCGCGCACGCGCCAGGCCGAGGGCGGCACTCCGGCCTTCGAGCAGCTCCGCGAGCCCGCCTCCATCGAGAAGATCGTGACCACGGCGGCCGCCCTGCGCACCGGCCACGATCCCGACGCCGAGGTGCGCGGCATGGTCTGCCACGGGTCGCAGCGCTATCGGGGGGGCGTGCTCTGGTGCGGCAGCGCGACGGGGCCCCTCACCGGCGGCCTGAAGGAGGCCTTCGCGGTGAGCTGCAACATCGCGTTCGCGAACCTCGCGATCGAGATCGGATGGCCGGGCATGCTGGACGAGCTGCGCCGGTGGGGCTTCGACCGCCCTCGCGAGGACGTCCCGGGGGCCGGGCGCATCCTCCGGACGGAGGGCACGGAGCGGGACCTGGCCAGCCTGGGCATCGGCCTCGACGTCACCGCGATCACGCCCCTGCATGCCGCGCTCCTGGGGTCCACCCTGGCCACCGGCGAGATGCCGGAGCCGGCCCTCCTGTCCGCCGACGACGGCGCGCTCGCCCTCTCGCCGCGCCCGATCCCGCCGCGCCCGGGCCGCCGCCTGCTGGCCCCGGCCTGGGTCCCCGTGATGCAGCAGGCGCTGGCGGGCGTGGTCGAGGAGGGGGGGACCGCGGAGGGCGTGGCCCCGGCCAGCTTCCCGGTCGTGATGAAGACGGGGACGGCGAGCGCGCCCCACGCCGGCTATCACGTCAACTACGTCGGGGCCGGCCCGCTCCCGCATCCGACCCTCGGCTTCGCCGTGCGCATCACGCACCAGCGGACCTCTCATCGCGTCCGCGAGGCCGCCCAGGAGGTGCTGGCCACGCTCCTGGAAGAGCTGGGCCGGAGGCGCCGGTGAAGCGAAGCGACGCCGCCGGCCCCGTGTGGGTTGTGTCATACTCGGCGGTCATGTCTGACGCCGTGCGCGCCGCACACGACTTGACCGCGCTCACGGCTGCGGCTCCTGCCGGAGAGCCCGGCCGCATCTCCGCGATGGTGGCGGGCCTCACCGGGTCCGAGATCCTGCGGATCTCGGGCGAGGTCCGGGCCCTGATGGCCACCGGCACGCCCGTCTGCGACCTGACCGTCGGCGATTTCAACCCCCGCCAGTTCCCGATACCGGCGCCCCTGCGCGACGGGATCGTCGCCGCCCTGCAGCGCGGCGAGACGAACTACCCGCCCTCCAACGGCCTGGGCGAGCTGCGGGAGGCCGTGCGGCGCTTCTACGCGCGGGAGCTCGGCCTCGAGTACCCGCTCGCGTCGGTGGTGGTCACGGGCGGATCGCGCCCGGCCATCTATGCCGCCTACGAGGCGCTCGTCGATCCCGGCGACCGCGTGGTCTACCCCGTCCCGAGCTGGAACAACAACCACTACGTCCATCTCGTGGGCGGCGTGGGGGTGCCCGTCTTGTGCGGGCCCGCCCAGCGGTTCCTGCCGGGGCCCGACCAGCTGCGGCCGCTCCTGCCCGGAGCGCGCCTGCTCGTCCTGAACTCGCCGCTGAACCCCGCCGGCACCGCCTTCGACGCGGACGCCCTCGAGCGCATCTCGGACCTCGTGCTCGCGGAGAACGCGGCGCGCGCGGCCCGCGGCCAGAAGCGGCTGTTCCTGCTCTACGACCAGGTCTACTGGATGCTGTGCTTCGGCGGCACCACCCACGTGACGCCCGTCGGCCTCCGTCCCGAGCTCGCGCCCTACACCGTGTTCGTGGACGGCATCAGCAAGGCGTTCGCGGCCACCGGGGTCCGGGTCGGGTGGGCGGTGGGACCGGCGGACGTGGTCGCGCGCATGTCGGCCCTGCTCGGGCACCTGGGGGCCTGGGCCCCGCGGGCGGAGCAGGTCGCCACCGCGGCCTTCCTGCAGGACGGGGCGGCCATCCGCGCCTTCCACGGGCGGTTCATCCACGCCGTCCAGGCCCGCCTCGAGCGTCTCCATCGCGGCCTCCAGGCCCTCGCCGCCCTGGGCTTCCCGGTCGCGAGCGCGCCCCCGATGGGCGCGATCTACCTGGCCGCGCGCGTCCATCCGTTCGGCTCTCGCACGCCGGGCGGGCGCGAGATCCGGACAAACGAGGACGTCCGCGCGTACCTGCTCGAGCGGGCCGGCCTGGCCGTGGTGCCGTTCCAGGCCTTCGGCTCGACGGAAGACGACGGGTGGTTCCGCCTCAGCATCGGCGCCGTCTCCGAGGAGGAGATCGAGGCGGTCCTTCCCCGGCTGCGCGAGGCCCTGTCCGCCCTGGCCTGCTAGGGCCCGAGATACCTGTCGAACCAGGCCACGATCCGCGCCTGCATGTCGCGCACGTGGTCCCGGCGCGAGACCGCGTGGCCCTCACCCTCGAAGATCACGAGCTGGGTGGGGACTCCCAGCGTCTTCAAGGCGTGCCAGAACTCGTAGCCCTGGGGCGTCGGCACCTCGGAATCGCGGTCGCCGTGCAGCACGAGGGTGGGCGTCTTCACGTTCTTGATGAACGTGATGGGCGAGGAGCGCGCGTACACCGCGGGGTCGTCGTACACGGAGGCGCCGAAGAAGGGGATCATCCAGCGGTCGATGCGGTTCTGGCCGTAGTAGCTCTGCCAGTTCACGATCCCGGCCCCGGCCACCGCCGCCTTGAAGCGGCCGGTCTGCGTGACCGCCCACATGGCCATGTACCCGCCGTAGCTCCAGCCCGTGACGCCAACCCGCTCGGGATCGATGGGCGCCGCCGCCGCCGCCGTGTCGATCCCCCCGAGGATGTCGCGCAGGTCGCCGTACCCGAAGTCCTTGACGTTGCCGAGGGTGAACGCCTCGCCCTGGCCGTAGCTGCCGCGCGGGTTGGGCAAGAGGACGTAGTAGCCCTGCGTGGGGAGCACGGCCGTCCATCGTGAGGGCCATCGGGACGAGGCCGCGGCGGACGGTCCACCGTGGACGGAGACGACCAGCGGGTACCGCCGGGAGGGATCGACGTGCGGGGGCGCGATCAGCCAGCCCTGCACGCGCTGGCCGTCGCTCTCCCAGTGGAGGCTCCTGGCCTCGCCCCAGAGCGGCTTCGCGGCGTCGTTGACGCGCGTGACCGCCCGCCAACGCCCGACCTCGCCCGCCCACACCTCGGGCGCCTCCGAGAACGACTCGTGGATGGCCGCGGTGACCTTGCCGTCGCGGGCCAGGCTGACGCTCGTGAGCACGGCCGCGCCTCGCCAGAGCTCGGACAGGGCGTCGGAGGCGGGCTGGACCGCGCCCACCATCGTCTCGCCGTCCGCGTGGGCGGTGAACAGGACGTCGCCGCCCGGGCGCCAGGCGAGCCAGCTCGGAGAGGCGCGGAGGGTGGCGGTCAGGTTGCGCGCCTCGCCGCCGGAGGCCGGCACCACCCAGACGTCGCCGCCCGTCTGGCCCTCGTCGCTCATGATCCCGTGGATGAGAGCGACCTGGGCGCCGTCCGGCGACCAGCGCGGGCTCGCGATCTGCAGGGCCGGCTTCCAGATCGATCGCGTGTCCCCGCTCGCCGCATCCACCACGAAGAGCTCCGCCGCCCAGTAGTTGTTCGTCCCCGATCCGTGGACCGCCTCCGCCGCGAAGCGGCGTCCGTCCGGCGACCAATCGTAGTCGTACACGTACAGGTCGGCCGGGCTCACCTCGCGCAGGGCGCCGCCCGCGGCCTCCACGACCGCGATGCGCTGCTCCTCGATCGCGTCCTCCACCACTCCGGCGTCCGGCTTGTAGGCCACGAGCGCGCCCTGCTCCTGGGTGGAGCCGGCCACGTAGAGGACGGAGATGCGCGCGCCGTCCGGCGACCAGCGCGGGTGTTCCATCTGGCCGCGGGCCGGGGTGACCAGGCGCGCGGGGCCGCCGTCCGCGGGGGCGACGTAGAGCTGCATCGAGCCCTTCTGGGCGGCGTCGGAGACGAACGCGACCTGCCGCCCGTCCGGCGACCAGGCGACGTCCTTCTCGCGGTGCGGCCGGCCGTCGCGGGCGGCGGTGAGCACGCGCGACGCCGCCCCGTCGAGGCCCGAGATGCGGAGGGTGGAGAGCCGCTCGCTGCCGTCGGGAGCGCGCAGGCGCTCCGTCCAGGCCACGCGGCTGCCGTCGGGCGAGAGGACGACGTCGTGGGCCGCGCGCACGCGTTCCAGCGCATCCATGACCGCGGCCACGGAGGGCCGCTCGGCGGGAGCGGCCGCGCGGGCGGGGACGGCCCCGGCCAGGGCGAGAAAGGCGAGGAGGAGGGACGGCCAGGGAAGCGATCGATCGTGGGAGGTCACGGCGCGATTATGTCCCGCCGCCGCGCCGCGCGCGGAGAGCCGAGGTCGATCAGCGACGCGCGCACGCGGCCGGCCGCGATCTCCAGCCGGCCGACGGCGATGGGGAGGCGGAACCGCCTCGGCCCGGCGCTGCCCGGGTTGAAGTAGAGGATCCCGCCCCGGACCTCCTTGCGCGGCTGGTGGGAGTGGCCGGCGACCACCACCCGCGCGCCGCGCACCGCCGCCGCCGGCAGCGTCTTCAGGTCGTGCACCACCACGATGGACACTCCGCCCGGACGAAGGGTCGCCGTCTCCGGCAGGGCCTCCGCCCACGCCTCGCGATCGTTGTTGCCGCGCACCGCGATGATGTCCGAGATGACGCCCACGCGCACGGTCGCGCCGCGCGCGCTCACGAGGGCCGGCGCCAGAGCGGCTGGCCGACGCGCACGACCTGGCCGGGGGCGACGCCCGCCGGCTCCAGGCGGGGATCGGCGACGAGCAGGACCACGGTGGAGCCGAGGTTGAACGCGCCCAGCTCCGCCCCCCGCGCGATCGGGATGGGCGCGGGCGGCACCGTCGTCGACCCCGGCCGTCCGGAGTTGGTCACGAGGGGGGCGAAGCCGAGGGTCATCCGTCCCACGTTGGCCGCTCCCACCATCACCACCGCCACCGGCCCGAAGCCCGGAGTCTCGATGAAGACCGCGACCCGCTCGTTGACGGTGAACAGCCCCTCCACGTGGCGCACGGCCAGCGCGTTCACCGGGAAGAGCCGCCCGGGCACGTAGCGCCAGGCGCGAATGGCGCCGTCCACGGGCGAGTGCACGCGGTGGTACATGCTCGGGCTGAGGTACAGGGTGGCGTGGGCGCCGCGCGTGAACGGACGCGCGTCCTCTTCCGAGCCGAGGAGGGCGGCCAGCGCGTAGGTCCGCCCCTTGACCTGCTCGACCCGGCCCGTCTCCGGCAGGGGGCCCAGGGCCTGCACGCGCGAGTCGCACGGCGACACCACGACTCCCTTCTCCGTGCTGACGGGGCGCGCGCCCGCGCGGAGGCGGCGCGTGAAGAAGGAGTTGAACGTGGGATGGGCGGACAGCGGCTCCGCCGCCTCCGACATGTCGACGCCGTAGGCGCGGACGTAGGCCCGCATGGCCGCGCGCAGGAGCGGCCCCGGCAGGCGCAGGTCGGTCAGGGGGGCGATCAGGCGGGAGAGGAGCGGAGGGGACACCGCGCGTACGAACAGGCGCTCGGCCAGCTCTCGGGGGCTCGCCATCGATCGTCCCATCCTAGCCCCGGGGCCTCCCTTTCGCGGCGGCAGCGCCTCTGGTATCGTTCGCCTCCCGCCGGAAAGCGGCCGTGGAGGAGGCGCCAATGGACACTGTCAGCCTCACGAAGGAGCTGGAGCCGAAGGTGTTCTCGTCGATCGGACAATTGGCGCTCTTCCGCGCCCTCAAGCCCGAGCAGGTCCCGCAGCTGGTCAAGGTGGCCGAGCTGCAGCGCTTCGACGCGGGGGAGACGATCGTCAAGCAGGGCGATCCGTCCGACGCGTTCTTCGTGGTCATCGAGGGCGTCGCCGGCGTCACCGTCGACAAGGGCAAGGGGGAGTCGGTCGAGGTCGGTGAGGTGCCCCTGCCCGCGAGCATCGGCGAGGTGAGCCTCCTCCTCGGCGAGCCGCGCACGGCCTCGGTCACGGCCAAGGGCAAGGTGCTGGCCCTCAAGTTCTCCTCCAAGGCCTTCGAGCAGATGTTCCAGAAGATCCCGGGTTTCGGGGCCGCGCTGTCCTCCGGCCTCGCCCACCGCGTGAACCAGCTCTCGGGCCGGATCGAGATCCCGGAGATGGCGCAGCCGCCACAGCCGTCGGCGGAGGTCCTGGACATGCTCCCCATCGAGCTGATCCAGCGCCATCGTGTGCTGCCCCTCCGCGTCGACGAGAACGTGCTCACCATCGGCGTGGTCGACCCGCCCACGACCCAGGTCCTCAAGGCCGTGCACGACCTCCTGCCCGCGCTGGAGGTCCGGCCCGTCCAGGTGCACGCCGACTTCTTCAACGACGTGCTCAGCCGCCACGGCGGGGTCAAGGGCTTCGCGGCCAAGGGCGCCCCCGCGGTCAAGGGCCCGGAGCCGGTCGGCCGCTCGCCGCGCCTGGAGAAGCTCGTCGAGCGCGTGGTGGCGGAGGGCGCCTCCGACCTGCACCTCTCCGCCGGCCACAAGCCGCATTGGCGCGTGGACGGCGACATCAAGACCATCGACGACCTGCCCGTGCTGGGGCCGTCGGAGGTCCTGGAGCTGCTGGAGCCGGTGATGGAACCGCGGCACCGGAAGCAGTTCGCGGAGGACAACGACACCGACCTCGCCTACGCCCTGCCCGGCTCCGCGCGCTTCCGCGTGAACGTCTTCCGCGACCGCCACGGGGTCTCCGCCGTCCTGCGCCAGATCCCGAGCAAGATCCTCACCTTCGAGCAGCTCGCGCTCCCGCCCGTGCTCCGGACCTTCTGCGACATCCCGAAGGGGCTGATCCTGGTCACCGGCCCCACCGGCAGCGGCAAGTCCACGACCCTGGCCGCGATGATCGACTACATCAACAAGACGAAGACCCAGCACATCGTCACCCTGGAAGACCCGATCGAGTTCGTGCATCCGAGCCAGAAGTGCCTCATCAACCAGCGCGAGATGGGTGGCCACACCACCAGCTTCGGTCGCGCCCTGCGCGCCGCCCTGCGCGAGGACCCCGACATCGTGCTGGTGGGCGAGATGCGCGACCCGGAGACGATCATGCTGGCCCTGGAGACGGCCAACACCGGCCACCTCGTGTTCGGGACGCTTCACACCAACAACGCGGTGAGCGCGGTCGACCGCGTGGTGGACAACTTCCCGGCCTACCAGCAGGCCCAGGTCCGCAGCGTGATGTCCGACGTGCTCAAGGGCGTGGTCGCGCAGACCCTGGTGAAGAAGAAGGGCGGGGGACGCCTGGCCGCCATCGAGGTGCTGGTGGTGACGGTGGCGGTGGCCAACCTCATCCGCGAGTCCAAGACCGTGCAGCTCCCCGGGATCATGCAGACGAGCAAGGCTCTCGGCATGAGCCTCCTCAACGACGAGCTGCAGCGCATGGTCGACACCCACAAGATCGGCATGGAGGAGGCGGTCGCTGCCGCCGCGGACAAGGAGGACTTCCTGCGCCGGTACCGCACCGGCATCACGCTGGGCCAGGAGTCATTGGCGGACGAGGCGTTCCGCGTCGTCAGCATCGTGCCGTCCTCCCCGGGCGCGCAGGCCGGGGTCAGCCGGGGCGACGTCTTGATCGAGCTCGACGGCCGGCCCTCCAAGGAGTTCACGCTCGACGAAGTCCGCCAGGCCATCCGCCTCGACGGCAAGCGCAACCTGACCGTGGTCCGGGACGGCAAGCGGGTGAAGCTGGTGATGGAGCTGGGCGGGCGCGAGATGCCCTTGTCCCCGGCCGCCGGCCCCGGCGGCGCCGCGCGCACCGCCCCTCGCCGGCCCTCGTAGGACACTCTCGCCGGGCGCACGCGCCAGATTAGACTTGGCGCGCGTGAGAGCGGGACTACGGACGGCCGCGTTCACGGTGGCCGCCCTCGTGGGCTTTGCCGCCAACTCGCTCCTCTGCCGGGGCGCGCTCGGTCCCGGGCTGGCCGACGCCGCGACCTTCACCACCGTGCGCCTCGTCTCGGGGGCGGTCGTGCTCTGCGCCCTCGCGCGCGGCGGCCCGCGGGCGCTCCTCGGCGAGGGGAGCTGGCCCTCCGCGGCCGCCCTCTTCGCCTACGCCGCCCCCTTCTCCTTCGCGTACCTGCGGATCGGGGCGGGCGTGGGCGCGCTGCTCGCCTTCGGAGCCGTGCAGACGACCATGATCGCCTGGGCCCTGCGCATGGGCGAGCGGCCACGCCCGGTGGAGTGGGCCGGCATCGCGCTGGCGGTAGCGGGCGTGATCGCCCTCGTGTCGCGGGGCCTGGGCGCGCCCGATCCGCTGGGGGCGTGTCTCATGCTCATCGCGGGTGCGGCCTGGGGCGTGTACTCGCTGCGGGGCCGGAGCAGCACGCGGCCGCTCGAGACGACCGCGGCCAACTTCGCCCGCGCCGTGATCTTCGCCCTCGCCCTGAGCCTTCTCGCGCCCGGGCCGGCGCACCTGACCGCGCGAGGGGCGCTCCTGGCCTGCGCGTCGGGCGCGATCGCCTCCGGCCTCGGATACACCGTCTGGTACGCGGCCCTGCGCGGCCTCACCGCGACGCGCGCGGCGGTCGTGCAGCTCTCGGTGCCGGTCCTGACCGCGTTCGGCGGCGTCCTGATCCTGGGCGAGACGGTGACGGTGCGGCTGGTCGCCGCCGGCGCGGCCATCCTGGGCGGCGTGGCCCTGGCCGTTCTCGGGCGGCGAGGAGCGTGACCGTGGCCCGCCGCGTCCACCAGTTGATGGCCGCCCTCTCCTACGGCGACGCGGTCAGCAACGACGCTCTCGCCATCCAGGGCCATCTCCGATCCGCCGGGTTCGAATCGGACATCTTCGCCGAGCACGCCCATCCGCGGATGGCGCAGCGATGTCGTCCCCTCTGGCGATACGCCGAGGTTTCCTCGCCGGACACGGTCTGCCTGTTCCACTTCGCGATCGGGAGCGGCGCGGGGCGGATGATCTTCTCGGCACCTGACCGCCTGGTCACGCGCTACCACAACATCACGCCGCCCGAGTACTTCGCCTCTTTCCTGCCCCACCTCGCGCGCCAGTGCCACCAGGGACGGCTCGAGCTCGCCGCCTTCGCCCCCCGCACCGCGCTCGGCCTGGGGGTGAGCGAGTTCAACCGCCGCGAGCTGGAAAGGGCGGGCTACGCGCGGACGGCGGTGGCCCCCATCCCGCTCGACCTCGATCGCTTCGCCGCCGGCCCGCGCGCGCCGGTGATCCGCGAGGTCTTCGGGGACGGAAGGACGAACCTGCTCTTCGTCGGCCGCATCATCCCCAACAAGAAGATCGAGGACCTGCTGCGCGCGTTCGCGTTCTACCAATCCACGTTCGACCCCGCCAGCCGGCTACTGCTGGTCGGCGACCACTGGGGCTACGAGCCCTACCTGCTCTACCTCCAAGCGGTCGGACGCGAGCTGGGGGCACAGGAGGTCGTCTTCACCGGCCAGGTGGAGGACGACGAGCTGCGGGCGTACTACTCGGTCGCGAGCGCGTACGTCTCGCTCTCCGAGCACGAGGGGTTCTGCGTGCCCCTGCTGGAGGCGATGGCCTTCGGCGTGCCGGTGATGGCCTACGACGCGGGGGCGGTGGCGGAGACGCTCGGCGGCGCCGGCCTCCTGCTCGAGGACAAGCGCGCCCCCGAGGTGGCGGCGCTGATCGACCGGCTGGTCAGGGATCGTGCGATGCGTGCCACCGTCCTGACCGGCCAGCAACGCCGGCTGGAGCAAGCGCGCGCGACGGACACGGGCGCGCGCCTGCTCGAGGCCCTGGCGCCGGTCGTGGGGGACTGAGCCCTCAGTTGTACTTGACGGAGCACCCGTACGACTGGGTCGAGGCCGTGGTCACGGGCTTGCCGGCCAGGGCCTCGTCCAGCGCGGCCTGGACGTAGTTCTTCGCGGTCTTGATGTCGGCCTGGTCCGTGGACGGCGTGTCGTCGATCCCGCCGGCATAGATCAGCGTGCCCCTGGGATCCACGATGAACATGTGGGGCGTGGTCTTGGCCCCGTAGGCGCGTCCGATCGTCCCCGCGGTGTCGAGGAGGTACGCCGTCGGAGAGGCGCCCTTCTGGGCCACCAGCGCGTTCACCTTGTCCGCGGCGTAGTAGCCCTGCTGGCCGGCGGCGGAGGAGTTGATGGACAGCCAGACCACACCCTTGCCCGTGTACTCCTTCTGCAGCTTCTGCATGTGGCCGGAGCCGTAATGCTTGCCCACGAACGGGCACTCGAAGTTCACCCATTCGAGCACCACGTACTTGCCCTTGTAATCGGCGAGCGAGCGGGTGGCTCCCGTGGTATCGGGCGCGCTGAACGCGGGAGCAAGCTGGCCGACCACCGCCGCCGCTCGCGCGGACGGCGCGAAGATCACCGCGCCCACCGCCGCCGCCACGAGTGCCCTGGCCTGGTTCGTCATCGGTCCTCCTTGTCGGACGGCGGCGCTGCGCCTCCGCCCGTGCTGAGCCCCCTCGCGCCGGCCTTGTGGGCCTCGACGCGCACGGCCCGGGTCCCGCCGGCACCCTCGGTGACGAGGACGCCCTCGACCGCGCCCAGCGGGCGCGGGGCGTTGGGAGCCAGGGTCATCTCCAACCGGTAGCCGCCCGCCGCCGGCGCCAGCGTCTGCGGGGCGGCGTGGTCGATCACCTGCCCCTTGTCCGGGAAGAAACGGGCCTTGCCGATCGCCCCCACGGCGCGCGGCGGCTGGATGACGAGGACGAGGCGCGGCGGCGTGTCCTTGACCTGGAACGTCCAGCCGGTGCCGGGATCGGGCAGGCGTCGGCGCGTGTCCTCGAAGGCGGCCGCCCAGCGCGCGGACGGCTTCGGCGGCTCGGAGCGGACAGGAACCTCCAGCGTCAGCTCGCGGCGGCCGGGCAGGCAGGCCTCGCGGCATTCGAGCCAGTCCGCGCGCGCGGCCAGGGTGACCGGCGACCCGGCGGCCAGCGACGCCGGCGGCGTGATCGCCACGGGCAGGAGCACCTCGCCTTCGTAGCCGTAGCTCGTGACGGGACCCTGCGTGAACGTCTTCGGGTACGGCCATTCGATCTCGCCGGCCGTGAAGCCGGCGGGCAGCTTCCAGGTCAGACGCGAGGGCAGGCCGGAATCGCCGGGGTTCTTCCAGTACGTGTGCCACTCCGGATCCATCTTCAGATGCAGCGCCACCCAGAAGCGCTCGCCCGCACGGATGCTCTCCACCTCGGAGACGAGCTCGGCCTGGACATG
>JBGPBV010000059.1:0-37925 GCA_041481445.1 Vicinamibacteria bacterium | reverse complement strand
CGAGCAGGAGCTCGATCATGTCGCGCTGTCTGTGCTTGATCGCCATCGTGAGGGCGCTCTCCGCGGGGTAGGAGCGCCTGCGGCCCGGCACCATGCGAAACGCGTTCGCGAGCGTCCGGTCCTGCTCCAGGGACGCGCGCACGGCGGCCAGCGGGCTCGAGCCGACCGCTTCGACGAAGTTCGTCTCGGCCTGCTGCCGCCTCGCCACCTGTTTCTGCTCCTCGACCCAGGCGCAGCCTTGGAGCACGACGGCGAGCCACACGACGGCGGCGAGTCGCATCTCTGGGAGTCCTCGGTTGACCGGAGACGCTACCCGCATGGTGGCGGCAGGGTCAAACGGCGAGCGCAGGCGTTACCATAGCGCCTCGCGACGCGGAGGTGATGATGCGACGGACACTCGTGCTGTGGCTGGCAGTGGCCGCGCTGGCGGTACCGGCGGCCGCGCAGGACAACCTGCCGAAGTTCCTCAAGATCGTGCGGGCACCGGACGTCGAGCTCCGCTACGTCGACTTCGGCTGGAGCCCCGAGGGCTTCGCCGCCATGGAGACGGGGGGCGACCACCCGGCGGCCAAACGCAGCTGGATGCTGGCGCTGCTGCGGCTCGGACGCGCGGTGAGGTTCGAGGGCAAGCCCGTCCTCATCGGCGCCTCGCTCCTCATCCTCAACCCCAAGCAGGGAGACACCCCCTTCGGCATCGAGCTGCGCGACATCGACATGCGCGACTTGTACTTCGAGAACAACGTCATCGGCACCCCGCCCAAGGGCCAGACCATCGCCGTCATGCCGGCCCACTTCGACACCGTCCCGGAGACGAAGGAACGCCTGGAGATCACCGCCGTCCCCTCCGGGAAGGACACGCTGATCACCGTCCACTACGGCAACCGCAAGACCACCATCACGCTGACGGGCATCTGAGCCCGGCGCCGCCGAACTATTGAATCGTGAAGCTCACGTTGCTCGCGTCCGCCACCGCCGTATCCGCGGTCCACGAGACCCGGATGCGGCACTTCTTCGATTTCGGTGAGGCGACCGTCCAGTTGTAGCTGCCCATCGTTGCGCCGGTGTTGAGCAGGGAGCCGACGAGGGTCGTCCAGGTGAGCCCGCCATCCCGGCTGATCGCGAGGGTGACCGCCTGCGCGGTGCCGAGGTTGTGGGTCCAGGAGATCGTCTGCCGCGTGCCCACTCGCCAGGTCACGGCGGTGTTCGGAGCGGTCACGGTGACGGTGGGCGACACCACGGAAACGGAGGCCGCGGCCGATCCGACGTTGGCGGAGGCGTCGCCGCCCGTCACGCGGACGATCGACGCGCCGGTTCCGGCCGGCGTCCAGGTGCAAGTGCGGGCGGCCGACGGCAGAGCCGTGCATCCGGCCACCGGACTCCAGTTCACGCCTCCGTCCATGGACACGGCGACATCGAAGCCCGTGAGCACGCCCTGGTCGGACGCCGCCCATTGCACGAGCCGCGGCACGGCGGCCGTGACCTGGGAGCCCGCGGCCGGAGCGGTCAGCGCGATCGCGGGCGGGGTGGTGTCGATCGCGGTCACCGTGACGGAATCGATCGCCGACGCACCCACTGGGTCGCGCACGCCGACCGTATAGGTCGCCGCGCCCAGCGCCGGGGTGAGGGTCAGGGTCCGCGTCGTTCCCACGACGGCGTTGCTGGCGTCCGTCCAGGTGTACGTGAGCGGGTCGCCGTCCGGATCGGACGAGCCGCCACCGTCCAGCGTCACCGGCGAGCCGAGCTCCGTCGTCCGGTCCGGGCCGGCATTGGCGGACGGGGGCGTGTTGATCGTGAAGCGCGCGGAGATCCCCCGGATGTCCGGGTGCGCGTTCCAGGTCATGCGCAACCGCGCCTGGCTCGTGCTGGGCCCGGTCACCGTCCAGTCGTAGTTGCCGTACGCGTTCTGGGCGGCCGAGGTGACGAGCGACCAGGACGCGCCGTCGTTCCGGCTCACCTCGATCGTGAACAGATCCTCGAAGGGGGCGTTCGTCGCCCACTCGATCGTCTGCACGGAGTTCGGAGCCCAGATGGCCGCCGGGGCCGGAACGTAGACCTGGACGAAGGGAATCGCCACGTTCAAACGGACGGTGGCGGAAGAAGCCACCTGCTGGCCGGACGCATTGCGTCCGATGACCCGCAGGCGTCCCATGAAATTCTGGGCCGACGTCGCCGGCGTCCAGGCACACGTGCGGACGTCCATGGCCAGGCCGCTGCAGCTCGATACCGTCGTGAAGCTCGCGCCGCCGTCACTCGAATACTGCGTGTCGTAGGAGCGGATGGTGGCTCCGGCCTCCCACTGGATGGTCGTGGGGAACCCCATGTAGATGTTCGCGTTGTTCTGGGGAACGAGCAGGGCGAGCCCGGGCGTGCCCGTTCCCGTGACGTGACGGAGGATCGCCACTCCGGCATCGCTGTTGGCGGCCACGATGTCGGGACGGCCGTCGCCGGTCACGTCACCGATGGCGAGGCCGTCGAGCGTGGTGGAGCCCCAGGGCATGTCGTAGAGCTCCTCGGGTTGCAGCGCCGTCGCGCCGCGGAGATAGAGCCCGCCCGCGAGCCAGCCCTCGTGCAGGACGAAGACGTCGTCCCGTCCGTCCGCGTCGATGTCGGCCGCGGCCACGGCGCGGGGGATGTCATAGGCGGCCCGGACGTCCGCGGACGCGGCCAGCGTGCCGTCACTGCCCTGGTAGAAGATGCCGAGATGGGCGGTGTCGCCGTTTCCGCCGTAGGTGACGATCGCGTCCAGGCGGCCGTCGTGGTCGACGTCGCCGACGGCCACGCCCTGGGCGACGTCTCCCGCAACCGCCCGGGTGGTGAGATTGCCGAGGTGCCCGTCCGCGTCCTGCGTCAACACGGCCAGGGAAGCGGCATATCGGCCCATCGTCACCAAGACGTCGGTGCGCCCGTCGCCATTGACGTCACCGAGCGCCAGCGCGGAGGCGATGACGTCGGGAGGGTCCGAAATGGCGTACTGGACCGGCGCCCCGAGAGATCCGTCCGGCTGCTGCAGAAGGACGGAGAGGCCGGTGTCGGCGCCCACGACGTCCAGCCGGCCATCTCCGTTGACGTCTCCGATACGCACGTGGCGGCTGTCGTCGATCGCGTAGGCCACGAGCGCATCCAGCGTTCCCGTCTCGTTCTGATGGAAGACGGCGATCGAATCGGACGCGCCGCTGCGGCGGCCCACGACGACGTCGTTCCGGCCGTCGCCGTCGACATCACCGATGGCGACGCTGGTCGGTCCTGGGAAGCCGCTCGCGATCGGATACTTCACGGGAGCGGCCAGGGTCCCGTCGGCGTTCTGGGCGAAGAGGACGAGCCGGTCGTCGTTCGCCGGATCGCTCCAGACCTCGGTGATCGCGACGACGTCAAGACGGCCATCGCCGGTGACATCGCCCACGGCCACGGCGAGGGCTCGAGAACCGGTGGGGAACGTCGCGACCGGTTGGAACAATCCCGAGTTGATCCGCGCGGCCCCGGCCGGAGCCGGCACCGCCATCGCAAATCCCACGAGGGCCGCCATGGCGGGATAGCGCCACTGTCGGTGCGTCGCGAAACGTTTCATGGCAGCGGCTCCCTTCGCGGTTGTGTAATCCAGGGTCACTCCCGAGAGACGAACGGGCGCGGAGTGTAGCATGCTGAATTCGGAAATCTGCCCCCGCCGAACCCGATGCTCGGTCGCCTCAGCTGATCAGGCGGGTTGCACGCCCTCGCGGCCGAGGTGACGCAGGTATTCTCGATCGACCGCTCCCGGGAACTGGTCGTGGAGACCACGCGGAGGGCGGGCGGCGCGACGTCCAAGGCGACGGCGCGCTACCGGAGACAGCAGTGATCGTCTATTGCCAGGTCCAGTGCCGCGCCACGACCTCGTCGGCCAGGATGCGGCGCAAGATGAGGCTCCCCGGGCGTGTCACGATCAGCCGATTGATGACGAACCGCGACTCCACTGGACCGGAAGAAATGGCCGGCGGGTTCGTCGCCGTTCCCTGGAGGGTCACCGGACCGGAGAGATCCTGCGCGAGCCGGATCCCGGCCTCGAGGCGCTGGTTGCTGTCGGGAAGGCGCAGGATGTTGTCGCCATCGGGCGACAGCGACGAGATCAGCCACAGATCGCCGAAGACCTCCTCGTTGACGGCATAGGCGACGACGATTCTCACCGAGCCTCCCCCGGGAGGAAACACGTGGTTCTCGGGCGGGGAGAGAAGTGCGGTCGTCAGCGAGCTTCCCGGCGGCAGGGGCGTCGGACTCGGGGAGGGGCTGGGCGACGGCGCCGCGGCGGGCGGAGCGGGAGAGCCTGAGGGCGTGAACGGCATCTGCGTGCCGCCGGACGATCCGCAGGTGGGGGCGAAGAGAGCCGTGAGCAGCAGCAGCCCGAAGTGGCAACGGGAAGCCAGCATGGCCGGAACCTCAGCTGGACATCACCCTACAGAAGGGCGGGGGACAGGGCAAGATGGCGGAGGCGGCCAAGATCGACTACAACAAGGCAAGGATGCGATGAAGACCATCCGGCTCGCCCTGCTGTGCGCCGCGCTGGCGGCCCACCTCCCGGACCCGCTCGCCGCCCAGGCGCCCCAAACGGGGTC
This sequence comes from Vicinamibacteria bacterium, assembly GCA_041481445.1. GTDB lineage: Bacteria > Acidobacteriota > Vicinamibacteria > Fen-336 > Fen-336 > AA29. The sequence goes on along the minus strand of JBGPBV010000059.1, from coordinate 33,342 downwards.
GCTCGTCACGGGCAGCGTGAGCGGAACGCTCGTCATCGTGGACAAGAAGCTGAGCGCGCTGATCCTCCGCACCGACGAGGGACGGCAGATGGCGTGGAGGCTGGACCGCTCGGTGATCGAGCAGGTGTCGCGCTTCAAGAAGGGCGATCGCCTGTGGACCATCTACCGCGAGCTGGGGGGCGGCGACCGGGCCGTCACCGCGATCGGCTTCCCCGGCAGCGAGAAGGTGCCGGTCTACGTCAACGCGACCGGCGCCGCGGTCCGCCTGCACACCGCTGCCTACCTCGAGAGCGGCGCCTGCCGCGGCTACCGCGAGGACGGCCAGGTGTCCCATTCGCTGGTGCGGCGCGGGGCGAGCGCCGACAACGAGGCGCCCTGCTGGTGCTGCTCGTTGATGCAGCAGACCTGCGAGCCGGCGAACCGCGCGTACGAGCCGGGCGACCGCGTGACGGGCCGGATCATCCTGTCGCGCTGCTTCCCCTGAGCCGGCTCGACACGGCTCAGACCCGTCCTTGACCGCACCCACCGAGCGGCGTAGCCTCCCCGCGTGTCGCCGCGCGCAGGTCCCGCCGATGGCAGAGGCCCACTCGTCACACGGATGAAGAGAGCCGTTGGCGCGGTCTGGTTCGTGAGCGTGGTCGCGATCGCGGGCGCGGCGGCGGCGGACACGACCCTGCGTTCCACTTGGAGGTCCCCCGACGCCCAGCCGGGAACCTTCCGCGGCAAGAAGGTCGTGACCCTCTTCGTCAGCCCCGATGAGCAGGAGCGTCGCGGCGTGGAGGGACTGCTAGCACCACCAACCCCCGGAGCGCGGACAAGCTCGTCCGAGAGGTCGTCAAGAAGGTGGCGGCCGAGATGAGGAAGGCAGGGCTGATCCAGGAAGACGGACCGCCATGAAGAAGGCGCACATGCCCACCGACGACGACCGTCCCTAGGTGAGCTTGCCCTTCGCGATCGCCGCCTGCACGGTGTGCATGGTCTTCTCCATGAGCGCGCGGAGGCTCTCGTCCTGCTCGAGCTTGGGCAGGCGCTTCTCCAGGATCTCGGAGTAGGGCAGCCGCTTCCGCCACAGCACGGTCCCGCCGTCGTAGACGCGCACCTCGAAGCAGGCCTGCTCCACGCCGAGGTCCTCGGCCTGGATATGGAACTGGCGCCCCTCGTGCTCGTAGACGCGGTTCACTCCCACGATCACGTCGGCCTCGCCGAAGCGCTCGCCGTCACCACCCGGCGCAGCCAGCGCTCGAAGAACCAGTTGCCGATGCGGTAGCTGCCGTCCTCCGTGGTCAGGTAGCCCATCATGCGCAGGCCGTAGAGGAGGGGCTCGATGGCCTCTTCGCTGCGCCGCACGGCCTGGGCCAGCTCCTTCCGGCGATGGGCGCCGTCGCGCGCCATCTGCTCGAGCAGCGCGCGCTCGTCGCCGTCCAGGGTCTGGAAGTCCACCGAGAAGAAGTTCGACACCATCTCGTCCGCCGCCACCTGGTCCAGCGTCGCCCCCAGGTCGCGGCTCTCGAAGAGGCGGCTGGCGATGAGCTGGACCAGGAAGGGATGGTTGGCGGTGCGCTCGAGCACCACGTCCGTCTCGTCCTTGGAGAACTGCCCGCGGGCGAGGAGGGCGCGCGCCTCCTCCGTCTGCAGGGGGGTCAGGTAGAGGGGGGGGATGAAGCCCTGCAGGAAGGGCGAGGTGTCCACGTCGCCGATCTCGTCGATGCGGGCCAGCCGCTTGGTGGCGGTGAGGACGGTGCGCACGTCCGGGCCCTTCTGGAAGATGCGGCGCAGGCGGGGGAGCACGACGGTGTCGGTGCGCGCCACGGCCAGGAACTCCTCCGCCTCGTCCACGAGGAGGAGCAGGCGCCAGCCGCTGCGCACGGTGCGCCGCACGAGCGTGGTGAGCATCTCCGCCACCGAGAGGCCCTCGAGGTCCTCGATGTCGATGTCGGTGGCGCGCCGGAAGCTCTCCGAGTCCTCCACGCTGCCGAGCAGGCCGTCGGCCAGCCCGCGCGCGTCCGCGCTGCCCTGGAGGTCCCAGTAGAGGGGCACGAACGGCGTCTGCGCGCTCTGCTGCACCCGGTGCTCGAGCTGCTTGAGGAGGCTCGTCTTGCCCAGCCGCCGCGCCCCCGCCACCCAGACGGAGTCGCTCTCGCCTTCCAGGATGTCCCGGAGGATGTCCGCGCGCCCGAAGAAGTTCTCCCCGCGCACCCAGCTCCCGGCGATGAAGGGGTTCCTCACCGGAGCCATTTCAACCCCAAAGCCCGCGGCGGGCAAGACGGCCGCTCACGCGGAGGCGGTCTCGGGCACGCGCGGGAGCTCCTCCGGCCGCTCGAAGAGGACGGTCGGGCGGACGGCCTCGACGTCGGCGGCGGTGATGGTGGTGCGGCCGGCCTCCAGCATCTGGTTGACGGCGTGGATGCAGAACTTCTGGATCACGTAGGGCTTGAGCGCGCTGTACTCGAGGATCGCCTCCACCGCCTCCGTGCTCCAGCGGAAAACGCCGTCCACCGGCTGGCGGATGAGGGACTCCGCCTCCTCGCGGCTGAAGGCAGTGAGCTCGATCTCGTCGAAGAAGTTGTACCAGGGGCTGCCCTCGCTCTTCCAGATCCGCTTGATCCCGACCCCGCTCATGATCGCGACCAGGTGCTCGGAGAAGTTCTTCATGAAGATGCTGCGCAGCCGCTGGTTGACGCGCTCGGAATACTCGTTGAGCACGTCCACCTCGTCGATGAGCAGCACGAGCTTGACCTTCCTCGGCGTGCGCGCGATGAGGTCCTGGACCACGCGCTGGAGGTCGTGGCTGAAGTCGCGGCCGTCGTAGGGGGCCGGCTCCTCGCGGCCGGGCCGATGGTGCAGGTCGGCCCGCGTCTCCGGAGGCAGCGGAAGCTGCTCGGCGACGTCGCTCATCACCGCCTCGAAGAACCCGGACTCCGGCACCCCCTGGAGGTCGGTGGAGACGGGGAAGAACTGGTACTCGGTGCCCTCGTCCCGCTCCAGGGCCTTGCGGAGGTGGTGCAGCAGCGTGGTCTTCCCGATGCGCCGCTCGCCCGTGATCATCAGGCTGTTGTGGTGGAGGACGCTCAGGATGCGCGCGAGCAGCTTCTGCCGGCCGAAGAACATGTCGTCCTCGAGCACGGGCGCGCCCGCGATGTAGGGGTTGAAGCGGCGGCGCACCGCGCGGCGGCGCCGCGACCGCTGGGCGGCGTAGCCGAGCCCGATCAGGGCGGCCGAGCTGGCGAGGGCGGAGGGGAGGAACCACCGCTGCTGGTAGAGGAGCAGGGTGCGCGTGACCAGGAACGCCTGCTCCTGGGTCGCGCCGAGGCTGTCGATGGCCACGACCTTGATCTCGTTGGTCCCGGTGGCCAGGTCGAAGGTCCGCCGCAGCGGATGGTTCCGCGGCAGCTCGCCGGTCTGGGGGTCGAGCAGGTCCTGCTCGGCCACCACCCGGCCGTCCTGCACGAACTGGAACCGCGAGAGGCCGCGGTCGTCGCTGGCCACCCCGATCACCTCGATCTTCTGGCCCTCCGTGCTCGTCTGGATCACCTTGCCTTCGCCGCTGGGCAGGAAGAAGCTCAACACCGGCGGAGTGTTGGGGAAGAAGCGGTCCAGCACCTCCTCCCCGATGAGCCGGAGGGCCACGCGCAGGCGCTCCTTGGCCTTGGCGTTGTCGGGCTCGAGGGCCAGGACGCTGCCGAGCTGCACGGAGGCGTCGGCGTAGCGCCGCTGTTCGACGTACCTCTCGGCCTCGGACATCAGCCCGTCCACGCGCGCCCGCTGCTCCTTCTGCTTCTGGATGCCCTCGACGTACTTCCGGGCCTTGGTCAGGAGGTCCTGGGCCTCGGTGGCGTCGCGATCGGCGGCGGCCTCGGCCAGCGGCCGCAGCGCCTCCTCGTACTTGCCCGCCTCGTAGAGCATGCGGCCCTCGCGCAGCAGGGCGTCGCGGGTGGCCCGGGTGGTGGAGGCCAGGATGTCCGCCTCCGCGTGCTGCCGGCCCTCGAGCGCGGCGGCGTGGGAGGGCTCCTGGGCCAGCACCGCCTCGAACTGGAGCTTGGCCTCGCCGGCATTGCCGTCCTGGAGGAGCTTGAGGCCGTCCGCCATCGCCTTCTCGATGCGGGCCGCGCGCGTGCGCGCCTCGTCCACGCGCGTCTTGTCGTCGCGGATCTTCTGCGTGCGCTCGGCCACCCGCGCCTGGGTGGCCTGATCCAGCACCTTGGCCATGCCCTGGGCGGTGGCCAGCTTGGCCAGGGCCTCGTCGTACTTGCCCTCCTTGTGCAGGCCGCTGGCGTCGGCCTCCAGGCGAGCGACCTGCTCGCTGAGCCGCTTGACCTTCTCCGCGGTGTCGACGCCGGCCTGATTGGTTTCCGCGTCCGCGCGCAGCTTCCGCAGCTCGCGGAAGACGTCGGGCCGCTTCTGGATCTGTTTCTTGCCCTCCTCGATGTTGAACAGGCGGACCGCGCTGTCGTACTCGCCGAGGGCGAGGTGGCACTTCCCCTCGTAGAAGTACGGGAAGTAGTCCACGAACTCCATACCGTACGTGCGCTGATCGAGGCCGGAATCCGGCTTGACCTTCACCGCCTCCTGCAGCGCCACCAGGGCCTCCGCCCATCTCTTGGCCGGGATGTGCTTGTTCCGGGCATCGAGGTAGGACTCGTACCAGTCGCGAGGGGCGGCCTGCGCGGGGGCGCCGAGGGCGAGGACGGCCAGGAGGGCGAGGCCGGGGGCCCGGAGGCGCATGGAGAAGTCTAGCAGCACGGTGAAGGGGAGGGACCCGGGCCCGGGGAGCCGTCCCCGGGCCCGTCGGCGCGGCCTACTTCTCGTACAGGGCGGCGATCAGGGACCCGCGCGCGGTGGCGGTCAGGGGATCGGCGGCCATGCGCACGGCCGAGATCTCGACCGGCAGCATGCGCGCGGACAGCGCCTTCTCGAACATCTCCTTGAACCCGCGCGGCTTGGCCGTTCCGCCCGAGATCACGATCGGGAGCGGGCGATCCGACCGGGGCAGCTTGTCGGCCTGCGAGATCGAGTGCTGCAGCTTCTCGACCAGCGTCTCGATGAGGTCCTCGTAGTAGATGCGCAGCGCCTTCTCGTACTTGTCCTTGGCCGTCTTGCTGAGGTCGAGGCCGTCTTCCTTGATCACCTTCACCCGCGTGGCCTGCTCGCCGGTCACGGAGGCCACGGAGTCGTCGATGAAGTCGCCACCCTTGGCGATGCTGAACATCATCGAGGGGATCGACAGGTAGGCGAGGGTGACGTTGCACATCCCGCCCCCGCAGGAGATCCCGATGCCGGTGAAGTTGTTGTCCTCGAGCTCCGAGAAGATGACGGCCAGGCCCTCGTTGATGGCCACCGCCTTGTACCCGAGCGACTCGAAGTAGCGCCGGAGGGTGGCCTCGTGGTAGGTGAGCTGGGCGTCCTTGCCGTCCGCGGCCGCGGGCACGGAGAAGGCCAGCACCTCGCCCTGGGCCCGCGCCTTGGGCACCAGGGTCTGCAGGATGGCCTCCAGCACCGGCATCGCGAACTTCTCGCGCGGGTTGATGAGCCCGTCCGCCATCGGGCGCCGCACGTTCGCGTTGAACATGTTGGCGAACTTCTCGGTGGCGGTCCCGTAGATGATCAGCTCGCCGTTCTCACGGTAGTAGGAGATCTCGTTCTGGCCGAGGATCGTCTCCGTGAACCGCGAGTAGGGGACGGGGATGAACGCGTTGAGCTGCGAGCCGGTGTCGATCTCCTTCCCCTTGCGCCTCGCCGCCACGACCTTGCTGGTGCCGACGTCGAGGCCGACGGGGTTCGAGCCGGCCTTCATGAGGTCGTCGATCCGGTCCTCGGCCTCCTGCGCGACCTTCCACAAGTGGTCCTTGCGCTCCTCCACCATCGGGTCTACCTCGTTCAATTAAGGCAGGCCGCGCGGCGCCGCGCGACCTGCGAAACCCCTCGGCGTCAACGAAAGGCAGGTCATTGTAGACCCTCCGGACGGGAAGTCGAGGCGGTGGAGCGACCTGCGGGCGCCTCCGGGTCCTCCTGCTTCTCGATCCAGCGGTCGTAGGCGGTCTGCTTCTCGTAACGGAGGTCCTCGACGTCGCGATGCTGGCGCCGGGCCTCGGCGGCCAGCTCGGCCTCCGCCACCCGGACTCCCGGCCACGGCTCGTCGAGCACCTTCAGGAAGTCGTCGTCGTAGTCGAAGCCGAAGATCGCCACGCTCGGCGCCTTGCGGCGGTACTGGTCGGGGAGGCCGAAGGCCTCGAAGGGGAAGCCACGCGCCCAGTCCATGTGGTGCCCGATGAGCCGCTTGGTCGGGTTGACGCTGGTCAGGCCGTGGGTCACGCACATCTCGGGCGCGATCGAATAACGCTGGCGGAGCGAGTCGGCCAGGTTGCGCCCGGCCGCGAACTGCGCCTGCGTGATGGGAAGGGCCTTGCCCCCCTCCCAGCGCGTCTCGAACGACACGCCCAGGAAGGCATGGTTGAGGTTCAAGTAGACCTTGCCGTCGTAGGCCCACACGGAATTGCCGGCGTGGTTGGCCTTGCTGTCCTCGGAGACGATCCGATAGACGCGCCCGAAGCGGTCGATCACGTAGTGGTAGAGCCGGTTGTGCTGGACGTAGCGCAGGAGCCCCTGCGAGCTCCCACGGAGGTTCTCGTTGTAGGCGGCTTCCAGGGGCCAGACGTCGCTCTCGGAGGTGTGGAAGAGGAGCCCCACGGGCGCCGTCTGCACGTGGGGATCGAGCCGGCCGTCTTCGTCGAACACGCGGTAGGCGCGCGGCGTGCCCTTGACCGCGAGGCCGGTGTCGATGCGCAGGCCGTTGCTGTAGAGCTCGTACTGCGGGCCCTTCTCGACGAGCCAGATCGCCGCCGGCGCCACTCCGGCCGGGGCCAGCGACACCGGCGGGGGCACCGCCCCGGCGGCGGGCGCCGTCACCGCGGGCGCGCCGACCTGACGCGGGGCGGCCATGAGCGGCGCCGCCGGCGGCCGCGTGCGCCGGTAGACGGCGACGCCCACGCCCACTCCCACCATGAGGCCGAGGCCGATGACGGCGGCGCGCCCGAAGGCGAGAGAGACCCGCGTGGCAATGGTGACGGGCGCCGCCTCGTCGCGCCTCGAGCCGCCGAGGACGTGCCGCAACCCTTCGAGGCTGAGCCAGTGGTACATCACCTTCCGCACCGGCGTGAACCGGACCTTCTGCACCATCCGGTCGGCGGCTTCGTGTCGCGCCAGGGAGGAGCGGATGAACCGCAATTTGGCTACGGGGTCACGCACGCCGCGACTCACCGTCTCGAGCTCGTGGAGAAACTCTTCCCCTTCCGAGGACGCTCGCTTGCGCGGGCGCTCGGGCGAACGGGTCCGCGTCCGTCCCGGAGTCTCTCTCGCCATCCTCTGGTCAGGCCTCCGGCCCGCCAAGGCGAGGCATTATAGGGGTTTGCAGGGAAACCTTCAACGTCTTGTCTCAGGGGGGGCACTCGCGCACCAATCGGCTGGCGCTTCGCGGCCCCCCTGAGACAAGGTCTCAATCCAGTGGACGGAGAGGGAGGCGGACCTCGAACGTCGTCCCGTTGCCCGGCCCGCTGTCCACGCGGATGGCGCCCCCGTGGATCGCCACCACCTCGCGGACGAGGTAGAGCCCGATCCCCGCCCCCGGATGCTGCTTGGCCGGCCCGGCGTCCACCATGAAGAACTTCTCGAAGATCCGTTCGTGGAACTCGGCCGGGATCCCGATCCCGTCGTCCTTGACGCGCAGGACGACCGCGTCCGCGTCGGCCTCGAGGGCGACTTCGACGCGCCCCCCGTGGGTGCTGAACTTCAGGGCGTTCTCCACGAGGTGGAAGACGAGGCTCTGCAGCAGCCGCTCGTCGCCGGCCAGGACGGGCAGGTCGTCGGGCACCGTGCTCGCGAGCTGCAGTCCCTTGACCGTCGCCTCCTGCCGGTGGATGTGGAGCACCCCGCGGACGACGTCCGGCAGCGAGACCGGCGCCCATTGGACGTGCCGCTGGGCCAGGCCCTGCTCGAGACGCGAGATGTGCAGGACCTCGTCGATCATCCGGCCCAGGCGCTGGGCCTGCTCCTGCGTGATGCGCAGGTACTGGGCGGCCTGCTCGCCGCTGGCTCCGCCGGCCAGGGCCTCGAGGTAGCCCTGGATGACGGTGAGGGGGCTGCGCAGCTCGTGGCTGACGTTCGAGAGGTACTCCTGCCGCTGGCGGTCCATCTCCACGATCCGGCGGAGCTGCAGCGCGTTGCCGATGGCGATCGCGGCCTGCGCGGCCAGGGTGGACGCGAAGCGGAGGTCGTCGATGTCGAAGTCGTCGGAGGCGGTGGTGCTCTCGAGGAGGAGGACGCCGAGCTTCTCCTGGGGCAGCGCGATCGGCACGCACAGCGCGCTCCGCGGGTCGACGCCGCCGGTGGCCTCGCGGAAGGCGGGGTGCCGCGCCAGGCGCCGCCGCTCGCCGGCTCCAGACCCGACCAGGCGGCCGTGGCCGCTCACGAACACACTGCCGGGCAGGGCCTCGTGGAAGGCCAGGCGCACGCGGTCGAGGGCGGACGGCTGCGGGTAGCCGAAGCTCGACCGCACGCGGAGGGCCTCTCCGTCGTAGAGCAGCACCGCCCCCATCTGGGCCGGGCGCACCGCCTCCACGCTGCGGCGGGCGATGCGCTCGAGGAGCACGTCCAGCTCGAGGTCGCTGTTGAGGACGTTCGTGATCTCCTGGAGGATCTCGAGGTTGCGCAGGGCGCGCACCTTCTCGTCGAACAGCCGCGCGTTCTGGATGGCGGAGGCGACCTGGGCCGCGATGCCGTCCAGCGCGACCACGTCTCCCTCGTCGAAGGCGTCCCGGCGGTCGCTCTCGACGTTCAGCACCGCCACCACCTGGCCGGTCAGGCGGACGGGCACCGCCAGCTCCGACCGCGTGGCGGTGAGGGCGGAGACGACGAAGCGCGGCTCCTGGCGGACGTCGTTGGCCAGGATGTGCTGGCCGTGCTCGGACACCCAGCCGATGATGCCGCTGGCGAACGGCATGCGGTGCCCCTTGGGCATGACGCTGGCCGCGCCCCCGGCCGCTCCCGCCAGGTGGGCCTCGCGGGCCTCGGGCCGGACCAGGTAGATCGAGACGCTGTAGTAGCCGAACGAGCGCTGCACGTAGCGCGCGATCGCCCCCAGCAGGGCGTCCACGTCGAGCGTGCTGGCCGCGATCTCGGACGCGCCCGCCAGCAGCGTGAGCTGGCCGGCGCGCCGGTCCTCGGCCTGACGCGCCTCCGCCTTGGCCAGCGCCACCGCCGCCCGCCGTCCGAGGGTGCCGAGCGTGGCGAGGTCGTCCGGGGCCCACGAGCCCTCCGGCTGCACGACCACCAGCCCGCCCAGCGTGCGGCCGCCCGCGGCGAGGGGCACCACGACCGCCCGCCGTCCGCCCTGTTCGCCCAGGCTCACGCTGGTGGGACCCGCGCGCGCCAGGTAGGCGGCCAGCGGCAGGCCCGCCAGCGTGGGGGGATCGCCCAGCAGCTCGTAGGCCCGCGCCCGCTCCCCGGCCGCCACCTGGAGGCTCTCCTTGCCGTCGAGCAGGACGATCATCGCCTCGCCGCCGTCGAGGCGGCCGGCGGCGCGCGCGATGGTCCCGAACACCTCCGCCAGGTCGCGGTCCTCGACGATCGCCTTGTCGATCTCCCAGAGCGCCTGCACCTGCGCCAGGTGGCGCCGCGACCGCTCGACGAGGCGGGCGTTGTCCACCGCCGCCCCCAGCATCGCGCCCACCGCGCCCAGCAGCTCGACCTCCTCCTCCGTGAAGTCGCGCACGGTGTAGGTCCCCACCGGCATCATCCCGACGGCATGGCCCCGCGCATACAGGGGCACGAAGACGATCGAGCGCAGGCCGCTCATCCGCGTGGCGTCGCGGGCGTCGGTGGAGGCGGTGATGTCGGGCACCACCACCGGGCGGATGGAATCGAGGGCGCGCCCGATCGGGGCCTCCCCCCGGCGGAAGCTCGCCACCGCCTGCGGGTAATCGGCGGGGAGGCCGAAATGGTGCGGGGTGGCGCGCAGCTCGCCGGAGTCGTCGTCGAGGAGGTAGAGGCCGCCGGCTTCGAGCTGGAGCGCGGCGAGGATGGCGCGCAGGGCGGCCGGGAGCGCGAGCTCGAGGTCTTCCGAATGGGCCAGGGAGACGGCGATGGACGCCAGCGCGGAGAGGCGCCGCGCACCACGGTCCCGCTCCGAAGGCCCGACGCGCGTGTCCATGGCGGACGAGGGCCGGATGGTAGCACGCGCGCACCGCGTTCCCGAGCCGCCGGAGCGCGGCCGCCCGGTCAGAACAGCGGACGCGGAAAGAGCGCGGAGGCGGCGGGGGAGCGCAGGAACGGGAACAGGAGCAGGCAGGACGGCACCTGGAAGAGGCTCTGCACGACCACGGACGACGGGAACCGGACGGGGGCATGGGCGAGGGCGAGCCCCAGCGCGAAGAGGTAGGTCATCGCCACCGCCAGGCAGTAGACCATCGCCACCGACCGGCACAGCGCGATGCGGCGCCACAGGCCCCAGGCCAGCAGGAAGTGCAGGAGCCCGGCCCCCGCCGCCTGCCAGGCCAGCGTGAAGGGCAGGGGCCGCGGTGCGTCGTGCAGGGCCAGCACCATCTCGAGCACGCCGCTGGCCACGAAGAAGGCGGCGGTGAGCCAGACGCCGCGCGGCGTGGGGGACGATCGCGTGAGGAGAGGAGCCGCCACGAAGGTGAGCCTCGGGCGGATTATACCGGGCGCGGCGGATGGACTTGAGGCACCTCGGAGAGGGGCCTAGAATGGCGGAGAGCCGGAATCTCCAGGTGCTCCCCATGACCGCATCCAAGCCGGCCTCGCGTCGGCGCGCCCCTCGCCTGTCCGTGGAACGTCCGGGCCGCCTGCGGGGGCGCCTGTCCCACGAGATCACCGTGATCGACGTGAGCCTGACCGGGTGCCTCGTCCGCTGCGGGACGCTGCTCGACGCGGGCGCCATCATGGACTTCGAGATGTCCCTCGACGACGGCCCCCTTCGGGCCAAGGTGCGCGTGGCCGACTCCTCGATGGACGGCGCGCGCCCGGAAGACGACCGCGCGGGCTGCCTGGCCGGCCTCGAGTTCCTGGCCCTGCCCCCGCGCGAGGGGGCGCGCCTCCGCCGTTTCCTGGACGAGGAGACAAGGCGGCGTCGGAGTGCGGACGCGTCCCCTCGCTGAGGCCTCCGCGCGCGACCTGCGCCCGCTCCTGGACGAGGAGTCCGAGCACTGGGCCCGGGAGCTGCTGTGGGACTACACCGACGTGTCCCAGGCGGTGGCCAGCGGCCTCGAGCGACGCGCGCTGACCGGGTTCGTCCGTCAGGACGGGCCCCGCTGCGTGGCCTACTGCTACTACATGCTCGACGCCGGACGCGCCATCGTGGGGTCGCTCTTCGCGGCCGCGGGCTTCCGCGGCCAGGGGCTCGAGGAGTCGCTCCTCGACGCCGTGCTGGCCGAGGCCCAGGCCCATCCCACCAACGACCGCGTGGAGTGCCAGACCCTGTTCTCGACGGCCGCGCAGGCCGACGGGCGCTTCGCGCACGCCGGCTTCATGAGCCGCGTCCGCCACTACCTCGTGCGTCCCCTCGACACCCCCGCCCCCGTGCCCGAGCACGCCTGGAAGCTGCGCGCGCTGCGGCGCGAGGACCTGGCTCCCGCCGCCCACGTGATCCACGCCAGCCATCGCGGAAGCCTCGACGCCGCCCTCAACCTGACCTATGCGACCCCGGGCTACTGCCGCGGCTTCGTGGAGACGCTCGTCCTCCGCGCGGGATGCGGCCGCTTCGATCCGGACGCGTCGTTCCTGGCCGAGGGGCCGTCCGGGCCGGCGGGCGTGATCCTGTCGAGCCACCTCTCGCGCACGAACGGCCACATCTGCCAGGTCTCGGTGGCGCCGGAGATCCAGGGCCGCGGGCTGGGGGAGCTGCTCATGACCTCCGCCCTCGCCGCCTTCCGCAAGGAGGGGCTCTCCACGGCCAGCCTCTCCGTCACCTACGACAACCGCCGCGCCTATCGCCTGTACGAGAGGCTGGGCTTCCGCCTGCGCAAGGAGTTCGCGGCTCACGCCTGGGTGCGCCCACCCGCGCGGATCGAGCTGCCGGCGTAGCTGCGGTGAGATCCCCGGGATCCCGATGGTGCTGACGTTGGTCCTCATGATGGTCCTGTCGGCGCAGGCGGCAACGGCGGCGTCAACGGCGGCGTCAACGGGCATCCCCACGGTCGTGCCCTCGGCCGCGCCGCGGCATGCCCTCCTGGTCCTTCCCCTCGAGGCTTCCGGCACGGCCTCGGAAACGTGGTTGGGAGCCGCCGTCGCGGACCAGCTCCCGCGCTCATTGGCCCAGCTCGGCGTGCCCGCGGTCGGGCGCGCGGAGCGACTGCAGGCCCAGGAGGCGCTGGAGATCCCCGACGTGCCGCTCAGCCGCGCGACGTCGGTGCGGGTGGCGGAGGCCCTGGGGGCGGCGCGGCTGGTGACGGGCACCTACGCCCTGGACGGCGCGAAGGTCACGCTCTCGCTGCGCCTTCTGGACGTGGACCGTGCCACGCTGAGCGCGCCCTTGATCTCGACGGGCCCGCTCGAGGAGGTCCTGGACATCGTGGACCGGCTGGCCTGGGACGTCGCCCTCGCCGGCTCGTCCCCGCCGCGCCGCACGAAGGACGAGTTCCTGGCCGGCCGGCCGGCGGTGACGTTCGAGGCCTTCAAGGCCTACGGCCGTGCGCTGGAGGCGCGCGAGCCGCGCGCGCAGGTGGCCCTGCTCGGCCGCGCGATGAGGGTTGCTCCCGCCTTCGACGCCGCGCGCGTGGCCCTCGGGCGCGTCCTGCTCGGGCAGCGGGAGTTCGCCTCGGCCAGCCGGGCGCTCGGGCGCGTGCCCGCGGCCTCGCCCCTCTCGCGCGAGGCGCGGTTCCTCGAGGGGATGGCCCTCCTCGAGATGGGCCGCTACCGCGAGGCGGCCCGGCTCTACTCCGCGCTCTCCAAGGACGAGGCCACGCCGGGGGTGCTCAACAACTACGGGCTGGCCGTGCTGCGCGACGCCTCCCCGGACTCCCCGCGCGCCTCCGACATCCTGCGCCAGGCCCTGGCCCTGGACCCGGAGTCCATCGACATCGCGTTCAACCTGGCCTGGTCGCTGCTGGCCGAGGACGACGCCGCGGGCGCCGCCTTCCACCTCAAGAACCTCACCCAGGTCGTCCCCCTCGACAAGCACACGCGCGTGGTCCTGGCCTGGGCCCTGCGCCGCGCCGGGCGGACGGTCGAGGCGGACCAGCAGTGGGAGGCGGTGGTGGCGCTGGCCCCCGTGTACGAGACCCTGGTCAACCCCGACCTCTCGCGGCGGTTCGAGAGGATCCAGCAGAGCGAGCGCCCGTTCGAGCTGGCGCGGGAGAGCCGCAGCGACGCGCAGGTCGCGGCCTCGCTCTACGTCAAGGCGCAGCGGCTCTTCGACCAGGGCGACGTGGCCTCGGCGCTGGCCGAGGCCACCCGCGCCGCCTACCTCGATCCCTACAGCCGCCCTACGCACCTCCTCCTCGCCCGCGTCCACCGCGCGCGCGGCGACGGCGAGAAGGCCCTGAACGAGTTCCGGATGGCGCTGTGGTCGGAGGACGACGCCGGGGTGCGCCTCGAGGTCGCGGTCCTGCTCAAGGAGATGGGACGGCCCGCGGACGCGCGCGCGGAGGCGGTCAAGGCCCTCGCCCTCGCCCCCGGGAACGAGGCCGCCCGCAAGCTGGCGGAGACGCCGCAGTAGCTGGGCTATCATCGAAAGGTGACCCTGGCCCCCGTCGTCCTCGGTGCCGTGCTCCTTCGGACGGACGTCCCCCCCGCCCGCCCGGAATCCGCGCGGCCTGCCGTCACGCGTCCGGGGCTGTCCTGGGCGGAGGCGGACTCGCTCAGCCGGAAGCTGGCCGTGATCGAGGAGCAGCAGAAGAAGCCTCCCGTCAAGTCCTCTCGACGCCGGACGGTGCAGGTGACGCAGGGGGAGATCAACTCGTTCCTCAACCTCTCGTACGCCTCCGAGCTGCCCAGGGGAGTCACCGACGTCGAGATCCGCCTGGGCGACCAGCGCATCGAGGCCAAGGGGTCGGTGGACATCGAGCAGGTGAGAGGCGTGGTGGCGGCGCCGGCCTGGAGCCCGCTCGCCTACCTCGGGGGGCAGGTCCCCATCGAGCTCGGGGGGAAGCTCGTCAACCAGGACGGGTTCGGCACCATCGAGCTCGACTCCGCCTACGTGGCCTCGATCCGCGTCCCGATCAGCGTGGTCGAGCAGATGGTGTCGTCCTCCACCCGGAGCGCGAGGTACCCGGACGGGTTCGACATCCACGCCCCTTTCCGGCTGCCCTACTCCGTGAACCGCGTCCGCATCGAGCCCGGCAAGGCCACCCTCGAGTTCTGAGGCGGCCGTCCCCCCGCCGCCGGCCTGACCTCTCCGCCTGAGCCGATCCGGCGCCCGTTTGCGCGTGCTCCATCAGTAGCCGGTCCTCTGGTCCGGCGGTGGAGGTCCCATGCGGATCCGTGAGTGGTGGGCTCGGGCGATGTTGTGCGTGCTGGCCATGGGGCTGCTGGGGGCGGGGGCGGCCCGCGCCGGCACGGGCTCGATCACCGGCACCGTGATCGACGTCACCACGGGTACGCCACTGGCGGGGCTGACCGTGCGCGTCGCCGGTACCGCCTACGCCAGCGCCGATACCGACACCGCCGGGCTCTACACGATCGGCGGCCTCGGCGCCGGCACTTATTACGCGTACACCGACAACGCGCTGGGTTTCATCAACCAGGCCTACAAGGACGTCACCTGCCTGGGGTGCAACGCGGCCACCGCCGGCGAACCCATCGTGGTCGCCGACGCCGCCGCGGTGACGGGAATCGATTTCGCGCTGCGGCCGGGCGCGCGGATCTCCGGGCTCATCACGGACGAGGCGACCGGCGCCCCCGTTCCGTACGGCGACGTCATCGTCGTCGACCAGGGCAACCGGCGCGTCGCCTTCGGCCTCGTCGACGCCCAGGGCCGTTACACGATCAGGGGTGGCGTTCCGCCCGGTACGTACTTCGCGCGGACGAACGTCTTCCCCGCCGCCTACATCGACGAGCTCTACGACAACCTGCCCTGTCTCGGGGACTGCGTGGCCACGGTGGGCACTCCGCTCGTGCTCACGACCGGCACCCTCTCCGGGATCGATTTCGCGCTGCACAAGGGCGCCACGATCGAAGGACGGATCACGAGCACCGTCGACGGGGCGCCGCTGCCGGGCGTCAGGGTATCGGTCGTCACCGATGGCGGATTCATCGTGGGACAAGCCTTCTCCGGCCCCGACGGCGGCTTCAAGAGCTCGGGCCTTCCCACCGGCAGCTATTACGCTCGCACCGGCAACTCGATCGGGTTCCTCGAAGAGCTGTACGACGACATCCCGTGCACGGGCAATTGCGATCCGCGCACCGGGACCGCGATCGACGTCCTGGAGGGCGTCGCCACGACCGGGATCGATTTCGCGCTCGACAAGGGCGCCTCGATCACCGGCCGCGTCACCGATGCCGCCACCGGGAATCCCATTGCCGGCCTCACCGTCCACCTCTACGACCAGCACGGCAAACAGGCGTCCGCGGTCACGGACGCGACCGGCGCCTACGTCCCCTTTTCCGGCCTGCGCCCCGGCCGCTACCACGTCTGGACCGGAGGCCTGCCGGGTTACTTCGACGAGGCCTGGGGCGGCATTCACTGCGCGGGCTCTTGCACGTCCGCGGGTCAGATCGTCACCGTCGGCTCGGGACAGACAGTGAGCGGCATCGACATCCCTCTCGATCGCGGGGCGGCGATATCGGGCCGCGTGCGCGACGCCGCCTCCGGCCAGGGCCTGCCCGACATCGGTGTGGAGATCATCACCGGGGACGGGATCGAGGTCGCCTTTGGCCTCACCAACGGTTCCGGCGCCTACACGACGACCGCGCTCTTCCCCGGCATCTACTATGCCCACACCATCAGCAACCAGATGGGGTACCTGGCTCAGCTCTACTCGGGATTGCCTTGCGTGGGCAATTGCCAGCCCGACGGCGGCACTCCGATAGCCGTCCCCGCCGGCCCCGGCGTGGGCGGGATCGATTTCGGACTCGAGCGCGGTGGCACCGTCACCGGCCGCGTCACGGACGCGGCGAGCGGGCAACCGCTGGCCCATGTCTCGATCCTCATCTCGGGGCCGAGCGGTTTCTCCGAAGCCATCACCGACGGCGGCGGCAGCTACCGGAGCGAAGAATCCCTCGACACCGGCACGTATTACGCGCAGACGGCTAACGTGATCGGCTACGTCAACCAGCATTTCGGGGGCGCGCCGTGCGTCGCCAACTGCGGGCTCACCGGGGGCGCCAGCTTCACGGTGCAGGCCGGGCAGACCACGTCCGGCATCGACTTCGCCTTGTCCGTCGGCGGACGGATTTCTGGGACGGCCACGGACGCCACCACGGGCATGCCACTGCCCGCCGTCTCCCTCGTGATCCTCGACGCGAGCGCGGCCCAGGTCTCGGTCGGGGCGACCGATGGCCGGGGCCACTACCTGACCGGAGCCGGCCTGCCCAGCGGCACGTACTACGCGCGGACCTGGAACCGGGAGTACGTGGACCAGCTCTACGCGGGCATCCCTTGTGGCCAATGCCCGCTCACTTCGGGGACACCGATCCCCGTGACGGTCGGCGCGACCACGGGCGGCATCGACTTCGCGATGCAGAAGGCGGGTAGCATCGCCGGGACCATCCGCGACGGGTCGGGGCAGCCGCTCGAGCGTGTCGCGGTGATCGCGGTGGCGAACTTCAACTATTGGTACGCGTCGACCGACGCCACCGGCCGCTACATCATCTCGGACTTGCCCGAGGGCAGCTATGTCGTCAAGACCAACAACACGGACGGCTACGTCGACGAAGCCTGGGTGGATGTCCCTTGCGGCACGTTCTGCTCCGACGTGGCGGCGGCGACGCCGGTCCCGGTGACTCTCGGCCTCACGACCTCCGGTATCGACTTCGTCCTGCGGCCGGGAGCGCGCATCACGGGAACGGTGACGGACCGCGGGACCGGCCTTCCCCTGGCCGGATCCCTCGTGACGGTGTTCGCCGCGGACGGCAGCAACGTCACGAACAGCGTGACCGACGTCCAGGGCCGCTATCTGACCGTCACCGGGCTGCTCCCCGGCAGCTACTACCTCGTGGCCGGGAGCAACGGGTACCTCGAGGAGCTCTACGGTGGCGGCGTGTGTCCGGGCCGGCAGTGCGCGGTCACGGCGGGAACGGCGGTCGCGGTCACCGCCGGGGCCACGACGTCAGGCATCGATCTGGCGTTGGACCATGGCGGCCGCATCTCCGGCTCCGTGGTGGATGCCACGACGGGCGGGCCCATCGCCGCCGTCCTGATCGGCATCTTTGACACCGCGGGCCGGCAGCTTGAGACCGGCCGAACGCAGGCGGACGGGACCTACCTGAGCTACGCCGGTCTTCTGCCCGGGACGTACTACGCGCGCACGGTGCGCGCCCCTGGCCACGTCGACGAGCTCTACGGCGGGAAGCCCTGCCCGATGACCTGCCTCGTCACCGACGGAACGGCGATCACCGTGACCGGCACCCAGACCACGTCGAACGTCGATTTCACGCTCGACGCCGGTGGCCGGATCGGTGGCCACGTCTTCGACGCGCAGACGTCGATACCCCTCGAGCGGGTCTCGCTGAACATCGTCGACGGGTCGGGGCGCCTCATGAGCCAGGCCGTCACCGATTCGGACGGGGCCTACGTCAGCACCGACGGCCTGCCCGCGGGCTCGTACTACATCTACACCCGGAACTCACTCGGCTACCAGGACCAGCTCTTCGACGGCAGGCCGTACCCGCAGGTCTTGCTCACCAGCGGCACGCCCATCATGGTGGCGGCGGGCGCGTCCGCCGACGGCATCGACTTCCGGCTGCCGCGCGGCGGACGGATCGCGGGCACGTTGGTCGATGCGGTGACCGGCGGCGCCGTCCCCTACGCCTCCGTCTCTGTCTACGACACGAGCGGACGGCTCGCGGGGTCGGGCTTCACCGACGTGCGGGGACGATATGTGACCAGGTCGGGCCTTGCCGCTGGCGACTACTACGTGCGCTCGACGGCAAAGGGTTACGTGGACCAGGTCTATGGGATCGGAGACTGCCTCCTCTGCCAGGTCACGACGGGCGCGCTCGTCGGAGTGTCCGTGGCCGCGACGACGAGTGGGATCGATTTCTCGCTCCATGCCGGGAGTTCCGTTTCCGGACGCGTCACCGGCCGTTCGGGCGGCGCTGGACTCCCCAACATCGGGGTCCTCGTCTATGAATCGTCCGCATTGGTCATCGTCGCGAGCGCAACGACCGATGGCACCGGCGCCTACCTGACCGCCGCCCGTCTGACTGCGGGCACGTACTTCGTCCGTACCGCGAACGACAAGGGCTACGTCGACTCCGTATACGACGGGCTCTCGTGCCCGCCCACCTGTCGCCCCAATGATGGCACTCCGGTGGCCCTGAGCGCGTCGGCGACGCGCACCGGCATCGACTTCGTGCTCGACCTCGACACCGATCCCGATGGCGACGGGATCTCCACCACCGTGGACCGGGACCGCGTGACGGGAGCGGACCAGAGCACGCTGGTCTCCAGCGACTTCAACGACGCACCGCTGGGCGGCGCCACCGCGGGCACCATCACCGACCGCGGCGGCTTCGCCCTGACCATCGGCCACGACGGGCACGGCGGCGTGCACACGAAGGTGTCGGGGACGGGCACCGGACCCGCTCGCCTCGATACCTGCTTCGCCGGTGGCGCGGAGACGGTGAGCCTCGACGTGGCGGGAGAGCAGGCCTACATCGTCTGCTCGGGCACGACCACGACCGTCCTGGCGGAGCAGGCTTTGCCGGTCATCGAGCTGAGCAGCGTCGGGCTCGGCGTCGTGGTGGAGCTGCCCACTGGGCAGCGGGCGAGCCTGGGCAGCCCGGTGACGGCGAGCGAATCGAACACGCTGCCCATCCGCGGCCGCCTGTTCGACGGCGAGGGAAAGACGGTCGCGCGGTTCGTCCTGGATCCCGGCGACTCCCTCGACGCCTCCGTCGGCCTCGCCGGAACCGCGAAGGTGACGGTGGTGGCGGGGACGGTGGCCCTCAGGGCGGGCGGCGAGCCCTTCGTGCTCGACCAGGGGCAGAGCCGCACCATCGTGTTCGAGACCCCGCTCCAGGTCCTGCAGCGACTCGACGCGCGGGTGAGCGCGATGCTGGCCGCGGGCGACATCCGCAAGCGGCACGCCGCGAAGGTCCTCCATCTCACGATCGTGGAGGCAGAGGACAAGCTGGCCGATCCGGCGGCGGAGCGGCTGGTCCTCGAGACGCTGCTCGCGGAGATCAAGAAGTTCAAGCAAGAGGGCAAGATCCGCCCGGAGGCCGTGCGCGAGCTGCATCGTTCGGTCGTCGCGCTGATCGCGCGGCTGGGATAGCCGACCCGGTCAGCGCGGTCGGCCGTCGGCGACGGGCGGCGTGCAGCCCGTCGCCGGGCCCGGGGGTCCGCCGATCTCGCGCAGCGCCGCGGGGTCCGCGCGGGTCGACGCGGGCAGGGCCGTCCAGACCTCGGCCAGGCGGCGCCCCGCCGTGCAGAGGTCCCGCCGCCGCTCCGCATCCCCAGGCGCCCGCGCGAGCAGGGCGCGCGCGGCGTCGCGCAGGTGGGCGAGTGACGTGAGGAACAGGTACTGGGCGGCGGGGTAGGTCGGAGAGGCCAGGCGCTCGGCGGTGCCGACCGCGCGGGTGCAGTACGGCCAGGCCGCATCCGGCCGCCGGTCCTCCGTGAGCGCGGCGCAGAGCCGGTTCAGGCTGGCGCCCAGGTCCGCGCGCAGGTCCTGGTTTTCGGGATCGGCGGCCAAGCGCGCCTCGCGGATGGCCAGGGCCTTGCGATGAAGCGCGACCGCTTCCTCCGCGCGGCCGAGCCGCTCGAGGACGCCGCCCACGCGGCCGTAGGCGACGGCGAGGTCCTCGTGGGCGCCCGCGTCCGCCGGGTCTTCGCGGACCCTGCGCTCGTCGCCCTCGAGCTCGGCGCGGAAGCTGGCCAGGGCCAGATCGAGTTGTCCCCGCTCCTCCTGGATGTCGCCGAGCTCCTTCTCGTCGACGGCCAGGAACCCGCGCGCCCGCGCATCGTCCGGATGCTCGCGCGCGATCTTCTCGTCGATGGCGATGGCCCGACCATGGGCGGACAGAGCCTCGTCCACTCGCCCGAGGTCGTGGAGGGCGTTGCCCTGGCGGCCCCAGGCGATGCTGAGGTTGAAGGCCGCACGCAACGCGTTGGGGTCGTCCTTCATCAGGCCCTCGCGCACGGCCAGGCCGCGCTGGAAGCTCTCGAGCGCTCCCTGCGGATCGCCTTTCTTCATCAGCCAGTCGCCGATCATGGTGTAGTTGCCGGCCAGGTCGTGGCGGGCAGGGACGGACTTCGGTTCCGCTCTCACGACCTCTTCGCGGAGGACGAGGGCGCGCCGGGTCATGTCCAGGGCTGCCGCCGCGTTGCCCATGCGTCCGAGGATGTCCGCGATGCGCGCCCAGCTCGTCCCAAGGTCGGCCTTGACCTCGAGGTCGTCCGGACGGCGGGCGATGAGCTCCTGGCGCAGGGCCAGCGCCTTGCGGTAGCTGCGGAGGGCGCCCGCCGTGTCCCCGAGGTTGGCATACCCCGGCCGGCCCTGGATGTCGCCGATGCGGTGGTAGGCGGTGGCCAGCTCCCGCTGGAGGGCGGGGTCGTTGCCCTGCTCGGCGGCCAGGCTGTCGAGGTACTCGAGGCCGCGGGTCACCACGAGCTTGCGCGCGGGCGTGGAGCCGGCCAGGGCGAAGATGGCGTCGTGGAACTCGAACAGGAACGTGTTGGCGAGCTTGCGGACGTCGTTGAAGCGGCGCTCTGCCCGCGCGCGCTCGCCGCGGGCGATGCGCGCCTCGCGCACCGTCGCCACCAGCCCGCCCGCCACCGACAGCGAGACCAGCACCGCCGCGGCGAGGGCGGCGCGATGCCGGCGCGCGAACTTGGCGGCGCGATAGGGCATCGTGTCCTTGCGCGCCGCCACCGGCAGTCCCACCAGGTGGCGCCGCAGGTCGTCGGAGAGCCGCTCGACCGACGCGTATCGTCGCCCCGGCTCCTTGCGGAGAGCGGTGAGCACGATGTTGTCGAGGTCACCGCGCAGCCGCCGGCGGAGCCTCTCCCTCGACCCTTCCGGCATCGTCTCCGTCTCCGCCCCCGCCCCCGGACGGGTGACTCTCTCGCTCGGCGCCTCCGGCTCCTCCTCGCAGACCGCGCGCGCGACGTCCCCCGGGCGCGGGCTGGCTGGAGAGTACGGGCGGCACGTCGTGAGGAGCTCGTAGAGGATCACCCCCAGGGAATAGACGTCGCTGGCCGTGGCGATCGGCTCCCCCCGCACCTGCTCCGGGCTCGCGTACTCCGGCGTCATCATGCGCACGGCGGTGACCGTCTCCTGGGCGGGCGCGCTCTGCGCATCGAGCATCTTGGCGATCCCGAAGTCGAGCAGCTTCGGCACGCCGGACGGCGTGACCAGGATGTTGGCGGGCTTGAGGTCGCGGTGGACGACCAGGTTCTGGTGCGCGAACTGCACCGCTCCGCACACCTCCCGGAACAGCTCCACGCGCGCGCGGACGTCCAGGCCCTGGTCGCGGGCGTAGGCCAGGATCGGCGACCCCTCCACGAACTCCATCACGAAATACGGCCGGCCGTCCTCCGTCACCCCTCCGTCATAGAGGCGCGCGATGTTGGGATGGACGAGGCCGGCCAGGATCTGTCGCTCGGCGCGGAAGCGGCGGAGGACGAAGTCGCTGTCCATCCCCCGCCGCACGACCTTCACCGCCACCCGCTGGCGGAACTGGTCGTCCGCGCGCTCGCCCAGGTAGACGACGCCCATCCCTCCCCGGCCGAGGCGGCGGACGAGCTGGTAGGCGCCCAGACGCCGGCCGACCAGCGCGTCGACCGTCTCCTCCTCCTCCGCTCCGGGCTCGGTGGGAGCGTTCGCGTCCGGATGCGCGTCGCTGAGGAAACCGTCCGCGGCCAGGTGTGCGGCCAGGAGCCGATCGACTTCGGCGCGCAGCCCGGGATCCGAGGCGCAGGCCAGTCGCAGCCACTCCTCGCGGGCCGCGGGGGGGCTCTGGCGGGCGCCGTGGAAGACCTCCTGCACGCGCCGCCAGCGCTCGGGGGTCATGCCGTCCTCCCGGGCGCACCGTCGCCCGGGGAGCCCTTGAGCCGTCCGTAGAGCCAGGCGCGGGCGGCCGTCCAGTCCCGCTTCACTGTGGCCTTCGAGGTGCCCATCGCTTCCGCCACTTCGTCCAGCGAGAGACCCCCGAAGTAGCGCAGCTCCACCATCCGCGCCTGGCGATCGTCGAGGGCGGCCAGCTCCTCCAGTGCGCGGTCGAGGTCGAGGAGGTCCATCTCGGGTTCGGCCGCCGGCCCCGTCGTATCCGCGACCAGGACCAGCGACGGCCCGCCCCGCTTGGCCGCGCGGCGGGCCCGCGCCCGGTCGACGAGGATCCGCCGCATCAGGCGCGCGGACACCGCGAAGAAGTGCGAGCGGTCGTTCCAGGAGACGCGGTGCTGGCGCTGGAGGAGGAGGTAGGCCTCGTGGACCAGGCCCGTCGTCTGCAGGGTCCGCCCGCGCCGCTCCCTCCGGAGCATCCGGGAGGCGCGCCTCTTGAGGTCCGCGTAGACGATGGGGACGAGCTCTTCGAGGGCGCCGAGGTCGCCGCCGCTCCAGGCGTGGAGCAGGTCGGTGACGTTCCGGCCGGGCGGTGCGTCCACTCGAGGGCTCCTGGGTGCGCCGAGCTTAGGCCCGCGATCCCGTCCTGTCCAGCCCTCGTGGGATGATCGGGCGCATGGACCTCGCGGCGCCCGTCCAGTACGTCAAGGGCGTGGGGCCGCAGCGCGCGGAGGCCCTCTCGCGGGAGGGCGTGGCCACGGTGGAGGACCTCCTCTTCCACCTGCCGATGCGGTACGAGGACCGCCGCCAGCTCGCCCGCATCGCCGACTTGCGCCCGGGCATGAAGGTCGCGGTCTCGGGCACGATCACCGTCGCCGGCCTCCGCCGCGCGCGCCGGCTGACCCTCTACGAGGTCCGCATCGAAGACGGCACCGGCCGCCTCAAGGCCCTGTGGTTCAACCAGCCGTTCCTGAAGGACACGCTGCCGCGCGGGACCCGGGTCGTGCTCTACGGCGCGATCGAGCCCGACGCCTACGGGTCGCGCCAGCTCATGATGTCCTCCCCGCAGTACGAGAAGGTGGAAGAAGGCGACGAGGCCATCCACACCGGGCGCATCGTGCCCATCTACGAGAAGCGGGGGCCGCTCACCGGCAAGGCCCTGCGCCGCATCCTGCTGCGGCTGGTGGAGGCGATCCCGGACGACCTGCCCGATCCGCTGCCCCCGGAGCTGCGCGACCGCCTCGGCGTCATCTCCCGCGCGGAGGCGCTGCGGCGCGTGCATCGCCCGGCGGAGGACGACACGGTGGCCGCGCTCGAGGCCGCGCGCAGCCCCGCCCACCGCCGGCTCATCCTGGAGGAGCTCTTCCTCTTCCAGCTCGGCCTCGCCCTCCAGCGGGAGGCCCGCCGCGAGCGCCCGCGGCGCGCCGCCTTCGAGCTCACGGACGCGACGCGGGAGGCGGTCAAGCGCATCCTGCCCTTCCATCTCACCGGCGCCCAGAAGCGCGTGGTGCGCGAGATCGCGGACGACCTGCGCTCGCCGCATCCGATGAACCGCCTGGTGCAGGGCGACGTCGGCTCCGGCAAGACGATGGTGGCGCTCCTGTCGATGGTGATCGCGATCGAGAACGGCTACCAGGCCGCGTTCATGGCCCCGACGGAGATCCTGGCCGAGCAGCACTACCTCACGTTCAAGCGCCTGCTCGCGCGCTGCCCGTACACCGTCGGCCTCTACACCTCGGCCGTGAAGGGCAAGGAGCGCGCGCAGGCGGCGGCGGCCCTGGCCGAAGGGCGCGTGCAGATCGCGGTGGGCACCCACGCGCTCATCCAGCAGGACGTCGCCTTCCATCGGCTGGGCCTGGTGGTGGTGGACGAGCAGCATCGTTTCGGCGTCCTCCAGCGCGAGGACCTGCGCCGCAAGGGGGGCGAGGTGGACGTGCTGGTCATGACCGCGACCCCCATCCCGCGCACGCTGGCCCTGACCGCCTACGGCGACCTCGACGTGTCCGTGGTGGACGAGCGCCCGCCCGGACGGACGCCGATCAAGACCGTCCATCGCGCCGCCTCCGACCGGCGGGCGGTGGTGGAGGAGGTGCGGCGCGCGCTGGAGGCGGGGCGGCAGGCCTTCGTGGTGTACCCGCTGGTCGAGGAGTCCGAGAAGCTCGAGGACGTCAAGGCGGCCACCCAGATGGCGGAGGAGTGGCGGGCCGCGCTCCCGGACGCGCGCATCGGCCTCCTCCACGGCCGCCTCAAGAGCGCGGAGAAGGAGGAGGTCATGGCCGCCTTCCATCGCGGCGACCTGCAGGTCCTGGTCGCCACCACCGTCATCGAGGTCGGCGTGGACGTGCCGGGGGCCACGGTGATGGTCATCGAGCACGCCGAGCGGTTCGGCCTGGCCCAGCTCCACCAGCTCCGCGGCCGCGTGGGGCGCGGGACGGGCGCGTCCACCTGCGTGCTGGTGACGCACGGCCGCCTCTCCGACGAGGCGCGCGCGCGGGTCGAGGTGCTCACGCGCAGCGACGACGGGTTCGTGATCGCGGAGAAGGACCTGGAGCTGCGTGGTCCGGGCGACTTCTTCGGCACGCGGCAGTCGGGGATGCCGCGCTTGAGGGTCGGCGACCTCATCCGCGACCGGGACCTGATGGCGCAGGCGCGCGAGGAGGCCTTCCGATACGTCGAGCAGGGCCGGACGGGCCGTCCCGCGGGCCCGCTCGAGGAGTTCCTGGAGCGCGGAGGCTGGCAGCGCCGGTTCGGTCTGGCGCGGGTAGGATAGGCGGCACGAACGGAGGTCATTTGAAGGCCGCCCCCGTCAAGCCCGTCGTCACCGTGGCCGACCTGGAGAAGCTGGACATCCGGGTGGGCACGATCGTGCGCGTGGAGGACGTGCCGAAGTCGTCGAAACTGGCCCGGCTGACCGTGGATTTCGGCGAGTTCACGCGGACGATCCTGGCGGGGATCCGGAAGGAGCGCGCAGATCCGCAGGAGATCCAGGGGCGCCAGGCGTTGTTCGTCGTGAACCTGGCGCCCCGACAGATGGCGGGCGAGGTCTCGGAGGGCATGCTCTTCGACATCGGGTACGCGGACGGCGTGACGCCGGTGCTGGCGGTGCCCGAGAAGCCGGTCCCGAACGGGACGCGGGCGGAGTGAGTCGTCCGTTCCGGAACGAAATAGTTTAGACCTAAACGATCGGAAGCAACGGCCGTCCCCACGATACACGGCCGTCCCCACGATACTTCCGTCCGCCCGCCCCCGGGTACGATGGGGGGCGAGCGGACGGGACAGATGCGCATCATCGGCGGCAGGAGCAAGGGACGGCGGCTGCTTTCTCCTCGCGGGGAGGCCACTCGTCCGACCGGTGCCCGCGTGCGCCAGACGCTGTTCGACATCCTGGCGCCGCAGGTGCCGGGCTGCCGGTTCCTCGACGCCTTCGCCGGCAACGGCGGCGTGGGCCTGGAGGCGCTCTCGCGCGGCGCCTCGCGCGTGGTGCTGATCGACCAGAGCCGGGCCGCCGTCGAGGCCATCCGCGAGAACGTGCAGGCGCTTCTGGGAGGAGGGGGGGAGGTCCAGGTCTACCACCAGGAGACGCGGCTGGCCCTGGCCGCCCTGGCCGACTCCGGCGTGCGCTTCGACCTCGTCTACCTCGACCCGCCGTACGACAGCCCGCTGTACGAGGCCCTTCTCGAGGCCTCCGCGCACGTCCTGGAAAAGCAGGGCCGGGTCGTCGCCGAGCACTTCCACAAACGCGTCCTCCCGGAGACAATAGGGCGCCTCGCGCGCACCCGGTCGGTGCGCATCGGGGACCACCGGCTGACCTTCTACGCGCGGCAGGACGGGGTCGAGGACCCTTTCGCGGGTCCCTCCCGCGACGACCGCGGAGGCGCGGCATGAACACGAGCGGCCGGACCATGGCCGTCTATCCCGGCTCCTTCGACCCCATCACCAACGGCCACCTCGACATCATCGCGCGCGGCCTGAGCGTGTTCGACGAGGTCACGATCGCGATCCTCCTCAACCCCGAGAAGCAGCCGCTGTTCACCGTAGAGGAACGCGTGGAGATCATCCGCGAGGCCTACGCCGGGGAGTCGCGGGTCAAGGTGGACACCTTCTCCGGCCTCCTCGTGGACTACGCGGAGAAGATCGGGGCCACGGTGATCGTGCGCGGCCTGCGCGCGATCTCCGACTTCGAGTACGAGTTCCAGATGGCCCTCATGAACCGGCACATCAACCCGCGCATCGAGACCGTGTTCATGATGCCGGCGGAGCGCTACTCCTACCTGTCGTCCCGGCTGGTGAAGGAGGTCTTCCAGCTGGGGGCGACGGTGAAGGAGCTGGTGCCGCCGGTGGTGGAGCGGCGGCTGCGCGAGAAGTACCCGGAGCCGGCGCCGCCGGGCGAGCGGCGGAGGAGCCGGACGTGAAGCCGCGCGAGCGCGACGGCTCCGCGCGCGACCTCTCGCGCCGCGCCCGCGCCCTGGAGGTCTCCCCCACGGTGGCCATGGCCCAGCGCGCGGCCGCCCTGCGCGCGTCGGGCCAGGCCGTGCTGGACTTCAGCGTGGGGGAGCCGGACCAGCCGACCCCGAAGCACGTGTCGGACGCGGCCACGGCGGCCCTGGAGGCGGGACGGACGCGCTACACCGCCAGCGCCGGCCTCGCCGAGCTGCGGGCGGCGGTGGCCGCGCGCTACAAGAAGGACTTCAAGGTCGAGTTCGCCCCGGAAGAGGTCGCCATCACCATCGGCGGCAAGCAGGCCCTCTACCTGGCCGGCCAGGCCCTGCTCGACCGTGGCGACGAGGTCGTCATCCCCTCTCCGCACTGGCCGACCTTCGCGGAAGCGGTCCATCTGGCCGGCGGGCGGCCGATCCTGGTGCGGGCCCAGGAGAAGGACGGCTTCAAGGTCACCGCGCGCATGATCTCGAAGGCGACCAGCCCGCGCACCAAGGCCGTGCTCATCAACAGCCCCTGCAACCCGACGGGGGCGGTGGTCGACCCGGAGGACCTCCTCGTCATCGGCGACCTGGCGGTGCGCCGGAAGTTCACGATCCTCTACGACGACACCTACGCCCACCTGACGTTCGACGGGCGCGACCAGAGCGCGCTGGGCGCCCTGCGCGAGAGCGCGGGCGAGCGGCTCGTGATCCTGGGCACGGCCTCCAAGAGCTACTGCATGACCGGCTGGCGCATCGGGTGGCTGCTGGGCCCCCGCGCCCTCGTGGACGCCTGTGCGGCCCTGGTCTCGCACAGCACGCAGTGCCCGGCCACCTTCGCGCAGCTGGGCGCGGTGGCCGCGCTGACCGGCCCCCAGAAGTTCGTGCATGACCTGCAGGCCGAGTACCAGCGCCGCCGGGACTTCATCCATCCCGCGCTGGCCGCCATCCCGGGGGTGACCTGCGTGGTGCCCGCGGGCGGCTTCTACGCGTTCCCGAACGTCGCGCGCTTCCTCTCGGCCGAGGTCCCGGACACGCTCGGCCTCGCCCTGCGCCTGCTCGACCAGACGCGGGTGGCGGTCGTGCCCGGGGAAGGCTTCGGCGCTCCCGGCTACCTGCGCGTCTCCTTCGCGCGCCCGATGGACGAGCTCAAGGACGGCGTGCAGCGCATCGACGCCTTCCTGGCCTCCCTGCGCGGGGACTGATGCCGCGGCGGCGGGCGAGGACACCGGTTGCGGCGCCCGACGCCGCACCGCTCGCCGCGCTCGGCCTCCGCGAAGGTGACCCTGTCGTCTTGTACCTGCAGGCCCCGAAGGAGAAGTCGTGGGGCCTGCTGTTGCAGCTCCACGCCGCCGGCATCGTGCTCCGCTGCATCGACCTCGCCGCCTTCGAGGACTGGATGAGGCAGGAGGCGCGCGGAGACGAGCCCTACCTCGGGCTCTCGACGATCTTCTATCCGATGGGCCGGGTCGAGCGGATGGAGAAGGACGAGAGCGTGGGTCCGATCGAGAGCTACTCGGACCGATTCGAGCGGGAGGTGGGGAGGAGTCCGACGGCAACGGAGGCCCGCTGGAAATCACGGCGCGCGCCTCCGCCGGCGCGCGCCGGACGCATACGATGACAACTGCATATGTCGACAGAACTCTCCGGCCTCAAGATCCTGGTCGTAGACGACGACAAGGACACCCTCGACCTGCTCGAGTGGGTGCTCCAGCGCGCCGGCGCGGTGGTGATCCCGGCTTCCTCCGCGCAGGCGGCCATGGAGGCCTTCGAGCGCGACCGGCCGAGCATCCTCGTCAGCGACATCGCGATGCCCAAGGAGGACGGCCTGAGCCTCATGCGCCGCATCCGCGCCCTGCCCAAGGAGCGCGGGGGACGGATCCCGGCCGTAGCCCTCACGGCGCATTCGCTGGTCCAGGACCGCTTGCAGTCGCTACGGGCGGGCTTCCAGAGTCATGTCCCGAAGCCCGTCGTTCCGGAGGAGCTCGTGGAGGTGGTGGCGTCGGTCATCCACCTACGGAACATGGGCTAGCGCCGCGCGGCGGAGCGCGGCGCGGAGCGATTTCGCGTTACTTGTCGAAGAACACGCCGCTGAGCGGCCCCACCGGGGCCAGGAACGGCGCGAACAGGCAGAGGTCGCCGTTGAGGCCGAGCGCGCGCGTCCGCGGCGCCCCGAGCACGCGCCCACGCCACATGCGGCCATTGCCGCCGTTGCTGCCGTAGGCGCCGCTTCCGTACCCGGTGGTCCAGAACATCGAGTAGGCGCCGCGCGAGCCGCCGTGCGACCGGTAGAAGCCGGCGATCGGGTACTTCTCGCTCCCGCCTTCCGGCTCGTAGCCGAGGTCGAACCCCGAAGACTGGGACGAGCGGTAGAAGGACGAGATCTCGTAGGGGTGCTGCAGGACCTGGATGTGCGGCCGGGCCTCGTCCGACTGCGCGCTCTCCTGCTCGTCCGCCTGGGCGGGAGCGGGCGCGGGCTCCTCCTGCGCGCGGGCGCGGGCACCCGACACGAGGACGAGAGCGGCCACGACGGCAAGGGTGTTTCTCATGATCCTGTTCTCCTGCGGAGGGCGGCTTTCCGCAATCACACCCGAATATACGCAACCGGGGGCGGCCTGTCTTGTGAGGGGCGCTACGGGGGCGGAGTGATGCGTCATACACCCGCCGGCGGTTGTGGCCGCCGGCCGGGAAGATGAAAGAATGAGGGCGTGCCGGCCGCGCCCATCTATCTCGACCATCACGCGACCACCCCCGTCGACCCGGCCGTGCTGGCGGCGATGATGCCATACCTGACGGAAAGGTTCGGCAACCCCTCGAGCCGGCAGCACCTGTTCGGCCAGGAGGCGCACGCGGCGGTCGAGGAGGCGCGGGCCGAGGTGGCGCGGCTCCTCGGGGCTCCGCCCGGCGACATCGTGTTCACGTCGGGGGCGACCGAGTCGGACAACCTGGCCGTGCGCGGGACCGCGCAGGCGATGGCGTCGCGCGGCCGGCACCTGGTGACCACGGCGATCGAGCATCCGGCCGTGCTCGAGCCCGGCCGCACGCTGGAGCGGGACGGCTTCGAGACGACCGTCGTCGGCGTCGGGCCGGACGGGATCGTGGACGTGGCCGCCGTCGAGCGCGCGCTGCGGCCCGACACCGTCCTCGTCTCCGTGATGGCGGCCAACAACGAGATCGGCACCCTCCAGCCCCTCGCCGAGATCTCACGGATCTGCGGCGAGCGCGGCATCGTCTTCCATTCCGACGCCGTGCAGGCGATCGGGCGCCTGCCCGCGAGCGTCGAGGCCTGGGGGACGGATCTCGTGAGCATCTCCGCACACAAGATGTACGGACCGAAGGGAGTCGGCGCGCTCTACGTCCGCCGCGGCCGGCGTCCGCGGTTGAAGCTCCACCCCCAGGCGGAAGGTGGAGGCCAGGAGAAGGGGCTTCGCTCGGGCACGCTGAACGTGCCCGGCATCGTCGGCCTCGGCGCGGCCGCGCGCCTGGCCATGGACGCGCTGGCGGCGGGCGAGGCCGAGCGCATCGCCCTTCTCCGCGACCGCCTCCTCGCGTCGCTGCGCGAGCGCATCGACGGGATCACAGTCAACGGCTCGATGGAGCGGCGCCTGCCCGGCAACCTCCACGTCTCGATCGACCGCGCGGAGGCGGAGACGTTGATCCTGTCGCTCGGCGGGCGGATCGCGATATCCTCGGGCGCGGCCTGCGCGGAGGCGGGAGGCAAGGGATCGCACGTCCTGCGGGCGCTGGGCCTGCCGGAGGAGCGAATCTACACCGCGCTGCGCTTCGGCATCGGCCGCTTCAACGACGAAGCGGAGATCGACGCGGCTGCGCAAGCGGTTTCATCGGCCGTGGATGCGGCGCGCGCGCGTGCGGCCGCGACGCCGAGACGATGAAAAGCCCATCACGCAAATCGCATGCCTCCGTCGTGCTGCTGTCACAGAGTGCAAACCGCTCGAATACAAACGCAATCAACGACTTAGAGGCTCCTCTCGCGAAGTTTCCACAAGGTTTTCCACAGTTTCTGTGGACGAATTTGGAATGATCCACAAGCAACGACTCTTCACTCCCGGACCCACCCCGCTTCACCCCGCCGTGCAGGAGGCGATGGGGAAGCCGATCCTCCACCACCGCACGGACGAATTCCGCACCGTCTTCGCCGAATCCGTGGCCGGTTTGAAGGTTTTCCTCAAGACGACCGAGGACGTCCTGATCCTCGCCTGCTCGGGGACGGGCGGGATGGAGGCCGCGCTCGTCAACGTGCTCTCGCCGGGCGAGACGATGCTCGCGCTCGTCGCCGGAAGCTTCGGCGAGCGCTGGGCGTCGATCGGCCGCGCGCACGGGATGAACGTCCGCGAGCTGCGAGCCAGGTGGGGCGAGGCCGTTTCGCCCGACGAGGTGGCGCGCGCCCTCGACGACGACAAGACGATCCGCGCCGTCTTCGTCCAGCTCTCGGAGTCCTCGACGGGGGCCCGCCATGACGTGCCGGCGCTGGCGCGCATCACGCGCGCGCGGCCGGCCGCGCTCCTGGTCGTCGACGCGATCTCGGGGGCGGGCGCGATGCCCCTCGAGACCGAGGCCTGGGGCGTGGACGTCGTGGTGGTCGGCAGCCAGAAGGCCCTCGCCCTGCCGCCGGGCCTGGCCTTCGTGTCGGTCGGCGCGCGGGCGCGGGCGCGCATCGAGTCCGCCAGGACGGCGCGCTTCTACTTCGACCTGCGCCGCGAGCTCAAGGCCCAGGCGGGAGGCGAGTCCGCGTTCACGCCCGCGATCTCGAACGTGCTGGCCCTGCGCGCGGCGCTGGCCGCCGTCGAAGCGTCCGGTGGAGTGGACGCGCTCGTCCACAACGCGGGCACCCTGGCCGCGATGACGCGCAAGGCGGCGGAGGCGCTGGGCCTGCCCCTGGTCGCTCCGCGCGATCACGGGGACGCGCTGACCGCGCTCTACCCGCCGGCGGGGATCGAGTCGGGGGCGATCGTGAAGGCCCTGAAGTCCGAGTTCGGCTCCACGGTGGCGGGCGGGCAGGGCGAGCTGAAGGGCAAGATCATGCGCGTCGCCCACCTCGGCTACTACGACGCCACCGACATCCTCGGCGTCCTGGCCACCCTCGAGATCGTGCTGCGCCGGCTCGGCCATCGCTTCGAGGCCGGCCGCGGCCTGGCGGCGGCGGAGGAGGAGTACCTCCGCCGGACGGCCCGGTAGCGAGGCCGCGTGTCCTACAAGATCCTCGTCCTCGAAGGCATCACCGAGCGCGGCCTGGCCCTGCTCCAGGCCGAAGGCTGGCAGATCGACCAGAAGAAGGCCATGCCGCCCTCGGAGCTGGCCCGGATCGTCGGCGCCTACGACGCCATGACGATCCGCAGCGGCAGCCAGGTCACGGCGGAGGTGCTGGAGGCGGGAAAGAAGCTCAAGGTCGTGGGCCGCCCGGGCGTCGGCGTGGACAACGTGGACCTCGAGGCGGCCACGCGCCTCGGCATCATGGTGATGAACTCGCCGATCGGGAACCTCGTGTCCACGGCCGAGCTGACCCTGGCCCTGCTCTTCGCGGTGGCGCGCAACGTGGCCCAGGCGGACGCCTCGATGAAGGCCGAGCGCTGGGACCGCAAGTCGTTCGCGGGCGTCGAGCTCTCCGGCAAGCGGCTGGGCGTGGTGGGCTTCGGCCGCATCGGCCGCGAGGTGGCCGCGCGCGCCCGCGCCCTCGGCATGGACATCGCGGCCTACGACCCCTTCGTCTCCGCCGCCGCCGCGGAGGCGCTGGGGGTGCCCATCCTGAGCCTGGACGAGCTGCTCGCGACCTCGGATTTCATCACCCTGCACACGACGCTGACGAAGGAGAGCCGGCACCTCATCGGCAAGTCCGCGCTCGGGCGCGTCAAGCGGGGCGTGCGGATCGTCAACGCCGCGCGCGGGGAGCTGGTGGACGAGGAGGCGCTCCTGGCCGCGCTCGAGGACGGCCGCGTGGCCGCCGCCGGCCTCGACGTCCACGCCCAGGAGCCGCCGGCCGACTGGCGCCTGGCCCGCCATCCGCGCGTGGTGGCCACGCCGCATGTCGGTGCCCAGACCGTGGAGGCCCAGGAGCGCGTGGGCACCGACATCGCGGTCCAGGTCCGCGACTTCCTGAAGGGCGGGATCATCCAGCACGCCGTCAACTTCTTCGCGCTGTCGGGTGACGTGTACGACCAGGTGAAGCCGGCGATGGACCTCGCCTCTCGCCTCGGGACCTTCCTCGCCCAGGCCTGCCCCGGCGTGCCCGAGCGCATCGAGGTCGGCCTCTACGGCGACCTGCGCGAGCTGGACTGCAACCCGATCATCTCCGCCGCCGTCTGTGGCGTCCTGCGCTGCGCGTATCCCGACAACGTCACCCTCGTCAACGCCCGCGCCCTGGCCGGCGAGAAGCGGATCGAGGTCCTGGAGTCGACCTCCTCGGCCAAGGTCGCCTTCTCGAACCTGATGGCGATCCGGCTCAAGACCGCCGACCGCGACTTCTCGGTGGCGGGGACCCTCTTCGGCCGCGACCACCTGCGCCTGGTGGACGTGGACGGGGTCGAGATGGACGCGATCCCGCAGGGGCACCTGCTCCTCGTCAAGAACGACGACACGCCGGGCGTGGTCGGGCACCTGGGCGGCGTGCTCGGCCAGCACGACGTCAACATCGCGCGCATGACGGTGGGACGGAAGCCCGGCAGCGGGCGGGCGGTGATGCTGATCGAGGTGGACAACGAGGTCTCGCCCGCGGTCCTGGCCGAGGTCACGACGGT